>JBBRVX010000028.1:0-33661 GCA_038246475.1 Thermomicrobiales bacterium
GTGATGGGTGATGGGTGATAAGTTCGCACGAAGCGGCAAGTACGATCGCTAGAAGCCGGACCAATCCGGGACCGCGAAGAAAGGACTGCTCGTGACCACAAAGACCATCGCGGAAAAGCTCATCATCAAGCCGAACACGACCGTTTGGTCATTGCCGGCATCGCATCTCGACCGCATCGGGCAGCTGCCAACGGGCGTCGAGGTGGCCGCCGATCTGGACGATGCGACGACAGCGCTGATCTTCGCCGCCGACGAAGGGACGCTGCGCGACATGCTCGCCGCGCACGGGGACAGGCTCTCGCGACACCCCACCGTCTGGGTGGCCTATCCCAAAGGGAACAAGGCGGACATCAATCGCGACTCGGTCTGGCCGATCCTCGCGCAACAGGGCATGCGCCCCATCGGGCAGGTTGCGATCGACGACGTCTGGTCGGCGTTGCGCTTCCGCCCCAACAAGGAGGGGGAGGACATCTTCACCGGGGGCGGTAACGAGCGAAGTCGTGTAGGAGCCGAGGCTTCATAGCAGCGTCAGCCGTCCATTTTACGAAGGGAAGCGGAGAAACGGACATGCAACGACGAACATTCCTCACCAGCAGCCTGGCCGTTGGAACTTCCCTGGCGGCTTCCCACCGAGCATTCGCGCAGAGTGACGCCAGTTCGGCAACGCCAACCTCGACCGGAGCATCGGCGAGCCGGCCGGCCGTCGAAACCGGCTACGCCTCGATAGGCAAACTCAAGCTCTACTATGAGATCCACGGCAGCGGCGAGCCGCTGGTTTTCCTGCATGGCGGCCTGATGACGATCGCCATGGCCGAGCCGATCATCACCGCGCTGGCGCTGACCCGCCAAGTCGTCGCCGTCGAGCTGGAGGGCCATGGGCATACCGCGCTGCTCGATCGACCCCTCTCCTACGAGCAGATGGCAGACGATGTCGCCGCCCTCATCGAACAGCTCGATCTAGCGCCGGCCGATCTCTTCGGCTTCTCGGTCGGCGGCGGGGTGGCCTGGCAGATCGCCATCCGCCACCCGGAGCTGGTGCGCAAGCTGGTGGTCGCCTCGGCCCCCATCCGGGTCGATGGGTGGGCGCCGGTCATTCTCGGGGCCATG
The DNA here is from genome assembly GCA_038246475.1 of Thermomicrobiales bacterium. GTDB lineage: Bacteria > Chloroflexota > Chloroflexia > Thermomicrobiales > UBA6265 > JACCXM01. The sequence goes on from JBBRVX010000028.1 coordinate 1,108, forward strand.
GCCAGCCTGAACGCCGACGCGGCGGCGGCAATGACGCAAACGCCCCTCTATGCCGCCTATGCCAGCGTGGCGCCCCGTCCGGAGGATTGGCCGGCCCTGGTCACGAAGGTCGGGCAACTGTCGAGTGGGGCGCAGGCGTCCTACGACTGGACAGAGGAGGTCGCGGCAATCGAGGTCCCGATCTTGTTCATCGTCGGGGATGCCGATAGTGTTACGCCCAAACATCGGGACGAAATCTTCGAGCTCCTTGGCGGCGGCGTGGTCGGCGACATGGAGCCGCTGCCAACCGCCCAGCTTGCCGTCCTTCCCGGCACGGCGCACTCGGCGTTGCTGATGCGCCTTGATCTCCTCGTCCCGATCGTCAACGCGTTCCTGGCCGGGTGATAGGGTGATAGGGTGATAGGGTGATAGGGAGAACGATGGGACGCCGCATGCGGATCTCTCGTTTTACGACCCTATCACCCACACCCCCAATGGAGGAGTTCGACGATGCCGATCAATCTTCTCAGTGACGATCGACCTGCCAACAGCCGATCAAGCCGCCGCCGCTTTCTGGGCAGCGCGGCCGCCCTCGCCGGGGCCACCCTGCCAGCGGCCGTCTTCGCCCAGGATGCCACCCCTGCCGCCACGAGCAGCGCCTCCGGGGCGACGCCTGACTTCGATCAGGCGGCATTTGACGCTACGTTCAGTCATCACACAACCATGGTCAACGATGTTCGCCTGCATTACGTGATGGGCGGTCAGGGCGATCCGCTGATTCTGCTCCACGGGTGGCCGCAAACCTGGTACGAGTGGCGGCATGTGATGCCAGCGCTGGCCGAGCGCTACACCGTGATCGCGCCCGACATGCGCGGCCTGGGCGATTCAAGCAAGCCGCTCACCGGCTACGACGCGCGCACGGTCGCCGCCGACATCCACGGCCTGGTCTCGCAACTCGGCTACTCCTCGATCTTCCTAGCCGGGCACGATCTGGGCGGCTGGGTGGCCTACGCCTACGCCGCTGCCCACCGCGAGGAGGTCCGCCGCCTGGCGGTCATCGAGATCGTCCCGGCGGACGAAGCCACTTTGCAGTTCACGACGCTCAATCCTCAGGCCAGCCTGTGGCATTTCAGTTTTCACTACCAGCGGGATCTGCCCGAGGCGCTGATCACCGGGCGGGAACGCACTTACCTCTCCTGGTTCTACGGGTATGGCTCCTACAATCCCGCCGCCATCGACGAGGCGGCCATCGATGAGTACGTGCGCTGCTACGCCGCCCCCGGCGGACTGCGGGCAGGATTTGAATACTATCGCGCCCTCTTCACCAACATCGAGCAGACGAAGGAAGATGCTCAGACACCGCTGGACATGCCAATGTTGACGCTGGGTGGCGCGGCCAGCTTCGGTGAATTCGTTGAGCAGGCGTGGGCCAACTATGCGTCAGACATCGAGGCGGACGTCATCCCCGAGGCTGGGCACTTCGTCCCGGAAGACCAGCCAGGTCTGTTGCGCGAGCGGCTGTTGGAGTTCTTCAGGGGGTGACGGGTGATGGGTGACGGGTGATAGGGTCATAGGAAGACCGACGGGGCGCGGCTAGTGGATCTTCGTCGTCCTCCCTATGACCCTATCACCCGTCACCCTATGACCCTCCGTGACAGCTCGGCGGGGATACGGCCGTCGCGGGCATCGATGCGGGCCAGCCAGAGCGCGGGCTGCCTGATCTCGACCATGGTTGGCATGGAGTCCGCGCCCGACCAGACGCGGCGCGCGAAATCGTGGCCTCGCTCGGCGACGACCCGGTCGATGAACTGCTCGCCCAGCCGGTATTGCTCCATCTTGACGTCCAGGCCGGTCAGTTTCGCCAACAGGCGATCGGCCTGCGATTGCTGCTCCAGACGCTGCGCAAAGCGCTTGGAAATGAGCTCGTAGTTTGGCAACAACCTGCGCCCGACGGCGTTCATCACGTGGTTGGAGTAGCCCTCGACGATGCACATCGTCGCCTGCATCTCGGTGAAGAGCGCCTTCTGCTCGGCGTTCATCAGGGCCTCGATCCAGCTCCCCGAATCGCCGCCGCCGGCCCGGATGCGGTCGACATAAAGGCGCAGCCCGCTCAGGCCATTGGCGCGCAGGCTGGCGGCATCCTCCTTCAGAAACTCGAAGTACCGCTCCAGCATCCCGTTGAAGTGATCGCGCAACCAGGGGTGCGCTTCGAACTCAAAGGCGTGCGTCGTCTCATGCAGCGCCAGCCACATGCGGAAGTCCTTGCTCGGCAGGCCCAGCTTCGCCTCCGCCGCGCGAATGTTCGGCTCCACATAATAGAGGCGGCCCGGAGCCATCGGCTCGCGTCCGAGCAGGGTCAGGTCGTACTGACCGAGCACCTTGCGCGCCAGATAGCCGAGCAGGAGCCCGACCTCGGCGCTGAGGATCTTCTGATTGAGCGATCCGAGCATCTGTCCAGCGACCGTGCGGCTGGCCGCCGCTTCGCCGAGCAGGTTCAAGCCCTCCAACGGGGCGAACATCCGCTCGAAGGCATCGATATTGGCGTTGACCCAGTCAACCCGGTCGAAGGCGAACGTCCGTTCCGGGGCGTCCGGCAGCGCATCCCCGGTGTAGTCCGCGACGATCGGCACGCAGCGCGTCACCAACTCACGATACTCCGCGTCAAGGCGGCGGCGCTCCGGCATCGAGAGCACCTCATCGCGGCTCATCTGCACCGCGATGTCGCGGGCCTGCCGCCAATCGATCAGGCTGGGCGTTTCGTCGGTTGCGGTCGGTTGAGCGGGCTTCTGCATGCGTTGTCCGGCCCAGGCTCCGGCCGCGGCCGCGAGGACGACGGCGGCCGCGAGGACCCGCTTGTCCGGGCCGCGGCGGGCTCGGGCTGTGCCGTCAAGAGGGGGAGCGACTGGCATGATGTTCCTTTCGTGCATTTATGTGCCGGGAAGCCATGCTTTGGCGGGGAAGCCGAAATTGGCGTCCCCGCGGCCGGCCGCATGGGGTTGGAACGTCCGCTATTCCGTTCCGGTTCCGGTGCCGCGCATGGTGGTGTTGCGCGCGGGAGCGAACGAGCTAGAGAACGAATCTTCGAGAATTGTCTTAGTGCCGTCCTTCACCGTGCGGTCGATGCGGACATCGAAGCCATCGCGCGCCGATTCGACAATCGTTTCCGTGCCAAGGGGAAACTCGGGCGATTCGGTGTAGCGCATCGTGGTGTCGGCGGTGACCTCGTTGCTGATGGTCGGCTCGGGGACGATGACGTCCCAACCCGGGTCCGTGCCGATGATGCGGGCGTAGACCATGGCGCCATCTGGAATCAGGACCACGGCCATCCAGTATTTGGTCGTGTTCTGGAAGCGAAGATCGAGCCGCCAGTCGGGCTCGATGTTCACCATGGCGTCGAGCCCCGGTAATCCGGTCACCGCTTCGCCATAGGTGCGCAGGTAGTAGGGGTGCTGGTGGCGTTCCAGGATCGGCAATCCTGCCCAGAAGGCCGCCTGAAAGAGCGTGGTCGATACCTGGCAGATGCCGCCGCCAACCACCGGAGCGGTAGTGAATCCGCCGCCGCCGTCGTCGACGATGCCGTAGCCCGTGGCGAACCCAGTCTCCTCGGTAATCAGCCCGATGTTGTCCGCGTAGGAGAAGACGCCACCCGGGGGAACCAGCCAGCCGCTCAGATGCGACGATGCCAGCTCGATGTTATTGCGGCGCGCATCGCTGGAGTCGCCGTAGTACGTGCCCCCTTCGCCGAGGATGTCGCTGCCCAGGGTGATCGCCGCGCCATCCTTCCCCTGCCACTCCGGTGTCAGCGTGCGCACGCTCAGCTCGACGTTGGGTTTGTCCGCGATGAATGCGGCCAGCACACTGGCGACGCCCTGGTCGATATCGAGCTCGCGCCCCTTGCTGTCCGGTACGGCGAGCTGAATCGTGCCATCGCTGAGTCGCCAGCGAGCGTCCTGCACGGGGATGTCGAATGCGGCCGCATAAGAGCTCAACTCTTCCTGAATGAGATCGGGATCGAGGCCAAAGACGAACGGTTCCTCGGCGCCAGGTCGAGAGTGGATCGTGAGCGCGCGCTGGAGATCGCCGCGATCGAGCTCCCCTTCGCCCCCCTTCCAGGTCAGCGCGATGCCGGGATCCATCAACGATTCGCCGCGTTTAACCGCCGCCGCCGCCATATCATCGAGGATTCTGGGCGAGGTCTCAGCGACGACCAGGACGATCTCGTCATCGCCACGCAGCAGACCATCAGCGATGGCCGCCACCGAGGCATCGATGTCAACCGTCGCGGAGGTGATGGCCGGAACCACCGCCAGACGCCCATTCTCATCGACGGTGATGCCGGCATCGACGGCCTCATGGTCCACCTCGGCGGCCAACGCCGTCACGAGCGTTTTCAGCGGACGGCTGTCAATGCTGAGGTGGGAGGCACGCGCATCGTAGCCCAGAAGCGGTTGCAGCTCGGTGGCCGGCACATGCCAGACGAGATCGCCGGCGGAAAGGGTCAGCGGGGCGTCGACGGCCGCGGAGAGGTCGGGGAGCGCCGGCGACAAGGTTGAGGTCGTCACTGCCGGCAGCTCCGCCTGGGTGACCAGGGTCACCGGATCGCTGCCAAATCCGGCAATGCGCTCTTCGAGGCTGGATGCCGTGGCGGCGTAGTCGAGACGCACGCCGGTCACGTCGGGGACGATTTCCGGCTGCCCCGCGGCGTCGTAGGCAATGCTGGCGTTGATGGCTGGCTTGACGATGTCAGGGGCAAACGCCGCGATGCCGCGGCGGGTGACCACTGGATCGAACTCGATCATCGGTGGCACTTCAGTGCCGAGCAGGAGAGCGCGGGCCCAGGCCCGCGAACGATCAATGAGAGACCCCTCGCGGCCCCACGCCATGGCGGCTGTGACCGTCGCCGCGCTGTCGAGGCGGGCTCCCGCCTCGGCCGGGGTCAGCGCAAACCGCTGATCGCCTGCCGCGAGCGTCAGCGGCTGCGCCGCGTACGTCGCGAAGTGCGTGGCGAGCGTGGCCTCGGCCTCGTTCGGCGAGAGGCCGCCAATATCGACGCCGGAGACGTGCACACCCTGGTAGACGCGGCCGGCGTGCGACGAGGCGTACAGGGCCAGACCAGCAACACCGGCGATGACAAAGAGCGCCGTGGCCAGAAAGAGCATGGCAGCAATGCGCGCCACCCCGCGTGAGGGAGCCGGCAACGCCAGACCGGTGGTCCGCGCGCCGGTCGCGGAGCGGCCCAGCCTGCTGGTGAGGTTCATCGAGTCTCCCGCGGGTTGGATTGGGTCAAGCGCCTACCTCAGAAGGGGAGTATAGGGAGGGGAAAGACCGTTCACCAGAGCGGCCTCATCCTGTTGGTCCCAGAGTCAACGGTTTTCTCGGTGTTTTGACCGGCTTGCCCGAGCCGCCGCACCGGGATAGACTCGCGCGTCTCGTTTGCGGGGGAGTGCTGCGCAACGCATGAAATCAGATGGAAGGAGAAGAGGATGTCGGATCAGGCAGAACGAAGGATCGTGGCCACCGACGGGGCACCGGCGGCGATTGGTCCCTATTCGCAGGCGATCGTGGCGAACGGGTTTGTCTTCACCGCGGGCCAGATTCCGCTCGATCCGGAGACGATGCAGTTGGTCGATGGCGACATCAGCGTGCAGAGCGAGCGGGTGCTGGAGAACCTGGGCGCGGTCTTGCGAGAGGCGGGGTCGGGGTTCGAGCGGATCGTCAAGACGACCTGCTTTCTGGCCGACCTGAACGACTTTGCTGCCTTCAACGCGGTTTACGGCCGCTACTTCGGCGCGAATCCACCGCCACGATCGACGGTGCAGGTGGCGAAACTGCCGCTCGGGTCATTGGTGGAAGTGGAGTGCATCGCGCTGGTTCCGTAAGCGAGACAGTGGCTTCCTCGCTAGGGCGGCGCACCTGCGCCGATCACCGAGACGCCTCGGCCTGGGATCCGATCAGCGAGCGAATCAGGTCCGCGTCCGCCGGCGTCGCGGGGGTGTAGATCACCAGGCTGAGATCGGGCCGACCATCGACGGCAAAGGACGAGTATTCCAGCGCGATCAGCCCGACACGCGGGTGCCGCACGTGCTTGGCGACCTCGCCGTACGTGCCGCGGACGTCGTTCTCGTGCCACATCTCGGCAAATTCGGGGCTTAGCCGGCAAAGGTCGTCCACCAAGGCTTGAGCGCTGCTCGCGGCCCCAGCCCGTGCCGCCTCCGCGCGGAACGCCGCGACCACAAACCGCGCGACGCCTTCCCAATCGGTCTGCTTTGCGCGGACGTGCGGATCGGTGAAGATGAGTCGGAGGATGTTGCGTTGCTCGGGCGCGAGCGCCCCGTAGTCGGTCAGCACCGCCGAGGAGGCGCGGTTCCACGCGACGACGTCCCACGTGGAGGTCTTCACGTAGGCGGGGCTGAGCTCCAGCGAGTCGAGCAAGCGTTGCAGCCGTGGGGTCACGCCCTCGGCGGCGCGATGTCGGACCTCGGGCGGGCGGCCCAGGGCGAGCAGGAAGAGGTACTCGCGCTCGACGTCGGTCAGGAGCAGGGCGTGGGCGATCCGGTCCAGCGCATCCGCCGAGGGAGAACCGCCCCGGCCCTGTTCGAGCCACGTGTACCAGGTCGCGCTGACGTTGGCGCGCTGGGCCACTTCCTCGCGCCGCAGTCCCGGTGTTCGCCGCCGTGCCAACGGAAAGCCGAAGGCCGCCGGATCGAGCTTGGCGCGGCGGTTCTTAAGGAAGGTTCCGACCGAGTCGTCGCTCATGGTCGGCATAGGTGGTCTCCCGTCCTGGTATTCGCTATACCAGTATAACCTCACGTCTTTACCACGTTCATCCCGATACGTACTATGGCTTTCGGCGGCCACGCGTGTCCACGCGTGGCCACACAGCTTCGAGACTGGCGACCGCTCAAGAGCGTCGCCGGCACGCGCCACGTAGGACGCGCGAGTGGCCCCATGGCTACCACATCGGGGATCACCGCCTTGAGGGAGACGCGTATGTTTGAACGTCGCTCAACAGTATCGCGCCGTGACTTCCTGTGCAGCAGCGCTCTCGTTGCTGGAAGTGCGGCAGTGCCGGCGTCGACAGGTGCGGCAGAGCATGCGCCGACGGACGTGGCGGGCAGCGCCGATTCCTTGGCCGGACGATTCCATGCACCCGTCACGGTGCGCGTCGAGATCAACGACGTTGATCACGTGCTCACCCTCGAGCCCCGCGTCACTCTGCTCGACGCGCTGCGGGAGCGGTTGCAGCTCACCGGGACCAAGAAGGGGTGCAATCGCGGCGAATGCGGCGCCTGCACCGTGCTGATGGATGGCCAGCGGGTCAACGCTTGCCTGGTCCTCGCCGCCGCGACCGACGGCCGCAGGATTACGACGATCGAGGGCCTGGCGAACGGATCGCGCCTTCATCCCGTCCAGCAAGCCTTCATCGAGCATGACGCGTTTCAATGCGGCTTTTGCACCTCCGGCCAAATCGTCTCCGCCGTAGGCTGCATTGCCGAGGGCCACACCGGCTCCAACATGGAAATCCGCGAATGGATGAGCGGGAACATCTGCCGGTGCTCCGCCTATCCCCAGATTGCCGCTGCCGTCGAAGCCGCCGCCAAGGAGAGCACATAATGCGCGATTTCAGCTATGCCCAGGCGACATCGCGCGGCGACGCGGTTGCCCTCTTACAGCTCCCTGACACGATGGCGCTCGCTGGCGGCACCGAGCTGCTCAACTGGACCCGGATTGGCATCGCCGAGCCGGCGCGCATCGTAGACATCACCCGAATCCCGGGCATGGAAGGCGTCGAAGCTCTGTCCGAAGGCGGGGTCCGCATCGGCGCGCTGACAACGTTGAACGATGCCGCGCAACATCCGCTCATCCGCGACGCGTATCCGGTCCTTTCCCAAGCGATCCTCAAATCCGCTTCGGCGCAGATTCGCAACCTCGCGACGGTCGGCGGCAATCCGCTGCAGCGTGTCCGCTGTCCGTACTTCCGGGCCGAGGAGCCGACCCCGTGCAACAAGCGAGATCCAGGCTCGGGATGTGCGGCGCTGCATGGCATCAACGAGAAACAGGCCATCTTCGGCTGGACGGAGGATTGCGTGGCGGTGCATCCGGCCGATGCTCCGGTCGCGCTTGCCGCGCTCGACGCCGTTTATGTGACCGAAGACGAGAGCGGGGGCCGCCGCATCCCGGCGCGGAGCTTCCACGTGCTGCCAGGCGAAGATCCGACAGCGCACAGTGTCCTGCGCCCAGGAGAACTCATCACTGGCATCGAGATCGGAGTAGCGGCGCCGACATCCGCTTATCTCAAGATCCGCGAGCGCGAAAGCTATGAATACGCAACTGTCTCGGCGGCAGTCGTGTTGGATATCGAGGGCGATGTAATCCGGCGAGCAGCCATCGCGCTGGGCTCCGTCGCCATGCGCCCGTGGCGCCTCGACGAGACGGAGAAGCGTCTGGTCGGGCAACGGCTTGGGTCGGCCGCGATCGAGGCCGCGGTCGACGCCGGTTTTGCCGACGCGCGGCCGCTCTCGGCCAACGCCTACAAGATCAAGCTTGCGCGCAACGCCGCGCTGCGCGCCATCGAACTCGCGGCGAGGAACTAAACATGAGCATTGGCGAACCACTCGCGCGAGCCGACGGTCCGATCAAAGTGACCGGTGGTGCTTGTTTTGCCGCCGATCAGAACCTGCCTCATCAAGTGCATGCGGTCTTTGTCACAGCCACGATTCCGGCCGGGAGCGTGACTACGATCGACGCCCAGCCGGCGCTCGCTATGCCGGGGGTCGTGCGAGTGCTTACCGCGGCTCATATGCCGCGGCTCCACGCCGCGTTCGACGAGGTCACCGTCCCTCCGCTCGCCACGAAGTTTGTGCCAATGCAGACCGACGAGATCGTCCACGAGGGGCAGCCGGTGGCCATCGTGTTGGGGGAGACCCTGGAGGCGGCAGAAGCCGGCGCCAAGGCAGTCCGCGTCGCCTACACGCCCTCCGAATTCTCGAACCCGGAGACCGCTCAGGCCGAGGCGCCTAGCCCGGACAGGGGCGGATATTTCTACCTGGACGAAGTCGAGTTCACCAAAGGCGATGCCGAAGTCGCCATCGCCGAGGCGCCTGTTAGTATCGATGCGGAGTACACCCAGCCATCGCGTCACGCTAACCCGATGGAGCCCTCCGCGATCCTGGCGGTGTGGAACGGTGACCAGTTGACGGTTTATGACTCGGTCCAGCACCTGGCGGCCGTGCAGAGCGTGCTGGCCGCCACCTTTGGCATCCCGGAAGAGCAGGTCCGCGTCATCTCTCCCCACACCGGCGGCGGTTTCGGGGTCAAGGGATACGTGTGGCCCCACGAGCTGCTGGCAGCCATGGCTGCCAGGGTCGTGGGGCGCCCGGTGAAGCTCGTGCTCAGCCGCCAGCACATGTACGGGATGGTCGGGATGCAGGCGCATATGACTCAGGAGCTACGCCTCGGCGCGGATCCGGACGGTAGGCTCGCCGGCATCAGCCATGTCGTCAGCAGCGTCACGGGTGTTACCGAAGACTATGTCGAATTCGCAACGGTCCCCAGCCGCTCCTTCTATGCCAGCGACAATATCGAGACCAGGCAGTTGGTCCGCCGGGGCAACATGACCCTGCCAACCTATGTGCGCTCGCCGGCGGAGGGGCCGGGGTCCTGGGCACTAGGGTCGGCAATGGACGAACTCGCCCGGATGCTGGACATCGATCCGCTCGACCTCCGGCTGACAAACTACGCCGAGACCGATCCCGTCAGCGGCAATCCGTGGTCCTCGAAGCGACTGCGGGAAGCCTATGAAGAAGGAGCGCGCCGCTTCGGCTGGCGCTCCAGGCCGGCGGGTGGCTCCCGCGACGGCTATTGGCGGATCGGCTGCGGCATGGCCGACTGCGGCGTGGGCACGACCCGCTTCGGTTCCACGACACGGGTTCGCCTGAGGGCCGACGGAACGGCTCAGATCGAATCGAGCCTCTCTGATGTTGGCACGGGCCCAGCAACGATCTTCCCGCAGATCGCTGCCGAAATTCTCGGGATCGACCCCAAACGGGTGCTGGCGGTCGGTGGCGATACCGAGTTGCCATATGCCGGACCGACGTACGGGTCGGCGACCACGATCAGCACCGGCACGGCGGTCCTCCAGGCGGCCCAGCGCGTGCGCGAAAGGCTCGCCCGGCTCGCCGGTTGGCCTGCTGATGAGATCACGATGCAGGACGGCCGGATTGCACGTGGCAATGAATCCCGCACCATTCAGGAGGTGCTTGGCGAAGCCGGCGTGTCGGAGCTTGCGTCTGACGGGGCGCTCGAAATACCGGACGGAGAATTCGCGGACAACGGGTTGCCGGGTTACCCGGCGCGCACGTTCGGAGTGATCTTCGTCGAGGTCGGGGTTGACCAGGAATTGGGTCTGTTGCGCCTGCGTCGCGCGACCGGGGTCTATAGCGCCGGCCGCATTATCAACCCGAGGACCGCCCGCTCCCAGATGATCGGCGGCATCGTCTGGGGCTGGGGCATGGCGGCGATGGAAGGGAGCCGTTTCGAGCCGTCGCTTGGCCGCTGGCTCGCGAAGGACCTCGCCTATGTTCCACTTCCGGTGAACGCCGATATCCCACCCGAGATCGATGTCGGGTTCGTCGACGAATTCGACGCGAATAGCGGCCCGCTCGGCGCCAAGGGAATCGGACAACTGGCGCCGACAGGCGTCGCCGCCGCCGTTGCCAATGCGGTCTTCGACGCAATCGGCGTTCGGATCCGGGACCTGCCAATTACGCCGGAGAAGATCGTGCAAGCGTAGCGCGGCCCTAGCCCGGATTATTCATGAGTGACAGCGAGGCACCATTCTGGTATCGGTAGAGGTGTTGAGCTTCTACCATCAGGAGGTGCCCCGCATGGACCAGTCTGCCACACCCGTCTATCCCTTTTCCGGCCTCGCGCCGCTGCCGCTGGAGGCCCGCTTTGATGGCGGTCGGCTGACCTCCGACGGCGGCTTGCCGTGGTTGGAGCGGGCGGAGGAGGCGCTGGGGCTGTGCGCGGCCTTGGCCGCCGCGATCCCGGAGTGGCGGCGCGGTCCGGTGCGCCACCCCCGGGAGACGTTGGTCCGGCAGCGCGTCTTCCAGATCGCCTGCGGCTACGCGGATCAGAACGACGCCAATACCTTGCGCACCGATCCGCTGCTGAAGCTGGTCTGCGGCCACCTCCCCGAGACCGGGCGCGACCTGGCCAGCCAGCCGACCTTGTCGCGGCTGGAGAACGCCGTCGATCGTCGGGCCTGCTACCGGCTGGCGGTGGCCTTGGGCGAGCTGTATCTGCGCGAGCGGGAGCGGGCCGGGGTGCCCCGCCATATCGTGCTCGACCTCGATGGCACCGCTGACCCCACCCACGGCCAGCAGGAGGGGAGCGCCTACCACGGCTATTACCGGCAGCACATGCTCCACCCCCTGCTGGTCTTCGATGGGGAGACCCACCAGCTCATCACCGCGGTCTTGCGCCGCGGCAATACCCACGGCAGCGCGGGGGTCAAATCGGTGCTGAAGCGCGTGGTGCGGGCCATCCGGGCGCGCTGGCCGGAGGTCACCATCGCGGTGCGCCTGGACAGCGGCGGGGCGGTGCCGGCCATCTATGCCTGGTGCGAGGCGGCAGGCATCCCCTACGCCATCGGCCTGCCCACGAACGCCCGCCTCACGGCGCTGGCCGCGCCGCTGGCCGCCGACGCGCAGCGCCAGCGCACCGAGAGCGGCACAGAGAAGGTCCGTCTGCTCGGCGAGACCGTCTACCAGGCCGGCGAGTTGGGACCATCCCCGCCGCGTCATCATCAAGGCCGAAGCCTTGCCCAAGGGCCCCAACACCCGCTTCGTGGTCACCACCCGCAGCGAGGAGCCCGAGGCCCTGTATGACTGGTGCATCCAGCGCGGTGATGGCGAAAACGCCATCAAGGACCTGAAGAACGCCTGCTTCGCCGACCGCCTCAGCGATCACCGCTTTTGGGCCAATCAGTTCCGCTTGCTGCTGCATGCCGCCGCCTATTGGCTGCTCGATACCGTGCGCCGCTGGTTGCGCCAGCGACAGGTCCCCCACATGCAGCTGGACACGCTGCGCTTGCGAGTGCTCAAGATCGGTGGCCGCGTCTCCCAGCTCACCGATCGCGTCCGGCTGCGGTTGGCTTCAAGCCACCCAGGCCAGCCGCTGTGGGACCACTTGGCCTCCTACCACCGCCTCCGTGAATGATCCGGGCTAGTGCCAGAAAAGGTAGAAGTAGAAGATCACGATGTAGCCCGCGAAGCACCCGGCGATGTAGCGCAAGTCATAGCGGAGTTCGATCGCCGAACGATTTGGCGTGGCGAAGATCGAAAGCAGCAAGAGCACGCCCGAAATGAGGAAGACAAAGCCAATGGAAAAAATTCCGATCGTTCCTACGGCGACGGCCATGCCGGCCGCGGCTCATTGCAGGGTCAAGCCAATCCTGCTGCCGCGCGGCACCAAGAAGCCGCCACCAATCGCGGTAGCAATGGCGATCATCGCGAGTCTTTGTGCGCCCTGCCCAGGGAGAACATCAAATATGGGGTAAAAGGCGCCTGCCAGCATGAGCGCGATGGCGGTTGCGGTCAGCAGCCGATCTGCGAGACGAAGAAATGCCGCATGTCCTGGCAGCGTTTGAATCGGCGATTGATTGCTGTGACGCATCATCGTCAACTACTCCTTTGCGGAGCATTGCGGATTTTCGAGCCAGTATACGCGTCGTTGGAAAGACTTCCCGCGATGTCGCCGTTCCCGCCAGCGCCGGACATGGCCGGCGCTACGGCGTCCTGAGCACCTCCAACCAAAGCACCGGCTCCAGCGGGCCGTTCTTGATCTTCTTGTGCTTTGACCTGGCCTTCTTCTTGCCCTTTGCCCCTTTTTTCTTCTTGGCCTTCTGAATATCCTTCTTGGCGGCTTTTTTCTTGAACTGCTTGGAATCGCGATCGCCGGTGACGCCATCGACCGATTGTGGACGCGAGGCTTCCGTCAGCAACCAGGTTCGCACCTGGTCGGGAGAGGGACGCACGGCGTTCCCGGCCAGGGAGTTGGCGACGAACGTCGCCGCGGCCCCGGCCACGTGCGGCGCTGCCTCGCTGGTGCCGGACTCCGTCACCAACTGCCCGGCAATGCCGTACGAGACGATGCAGCCGCCCGGCGCGGCGATGTCGACCGCCCCGCCGAAGTTCGAAAACTTCAGGAACATATCGTCCTTGTCGGCGAAGCAGGGCCTTGGGCCGAGCCGCCCCGGTTTGCCGTCGGAGTCGGCGATGCCGGAAACGGTGATCACTTCCGTATAGCTGGCGGGAACGCGAGATGAGGCTTGGGTCGCCTGATTCCCCGCCGCGACGACCACTGTCACCCCGGCGTTCACCACGGCGCAAATCGCCGCATGTAACGCGGGCTTGCTGCAGTTGCCCGTCTTCTGTTCGCCACTCAGGCTGAGATTGACCACGTCGATGGTGCTCGCCCGGCTCGCGACCCAATCGAGGCCGCAAATGACGCTGCTGAAGGAGCCGCTACCCCTGTCATCGAGGACTTTCACGGCCCAGAGTCGCGCTCCTGGGGCGACGCCGACCACACCGATGGTGTTGTCCTCGGCGGCGGCGATGCCGGCGACGTGGGTGCCGTGGCCATTGTCATCCTGCCAGGCATTGGGATTGGGGCCGATGCAGGAGACGCCGCCCTGCACCGCGAGATCGGGCAGGTCGGCAATGCCGCTGTCGAGGACGGCGATGTCGGCATCGACGGGGGAGGGGACGGCGAGATTCTGTCCTCCTGATTGTTGGGGGATGCCGGTTCGGGAGACGCCCGTCGGGATGAACTGGGCTTCGGCGAAGACGGGGCCGTCGAGCGAAATCTCTTTCGCCTTCCGGCGCGCGCGGGCCGCGGTCACCGTTTCTTCCGGCGCGCGCACAACCCCCGAAAAGCCGGTGAAGACGCTCGTGTAGATATGGCGAACCTCGACCCCCATGGCCGCGGCGGCCGCGGCGGGATCTTCGCCATCTTCAAGCACGACGATGACTTCGCTGCCAACGGCCGGCATGACATCCTCGCCCACGCTTTCCTGCGCCGCTACCCCGGCGAACAGGAGAGCGGGCGGCAACGCGCCGACGATGAAGACGAGGGTTGCGATGAGAAGGAATGCGCGGAGCGGCCGCGATGGCCAGCTATGGATAGTCATTCGGTTAGACACACATGCCTCACTGATCATTCGGACGCACGTCCGCGGGACGAATCGCCCAAGCCTGCTTTGGAAACTAATCGACACGACGTTATACGCAAGTCTTGAACCTCGGGGTGGATTTGCTTCCTGACCTATTTCTTGCGGTGTCCATCTTTACCCTTGTGTTGTCCGCTGTTTTTCCGTTTTTTGGGCCCGCCTTTGTTGTCCTTGCCACCCTTTTCGTCGACCTTGAACACGGCGGTGGCGTATGTGCCGTCACTGCCAATGGCCTCGATCTGTGAGGAGCCCTTTCTGGCTCCCTTGGGAACAACCCACGTCGCCGCGGCCGAACCCGAAGCATCGGCGTCCGATTCCCCGATCTCCGTTGCCGCGTCGCCCTGGCGCCACCAGAAGGTGACCGTCGCGCCGGGCGTGACGCCGCCGATCGTCGCGGAAAACGCGCCACCCGGCTTCGCCTTCGCGCGCGAAAGAGCAAGGGCCCTGGCGCTCAGCGTGGTGGGGGCTTCCTCGATCGAAAGCGTGTAGGTCTTATCCAGGCCAGCCCGATTCCCCGCTTCGGAAACGCCGATCAGATACGACCCGTCGCTGAGGGCCGTGAAGATGATAGATGACGAGGAGTCGCCTTCCGTTCGGTCGTCGTTGACGCCGAGCTTGTCCATCCCCGCCCACTTCTGCTCCTTGAACCCCCGGTAGGCGATAAGTTGGGTGTCAACTTCGGGGCCAAGATTGCGCGTCTGGACCTGATACGACGTGCCGCGCTTCCCGGTGAAGAGGACCCAGTCGGTATCGCCTGGCTCGGAGCAGAAGGCGCGTTCCTGGCTCTGGCCAACGGGCAGCTCGCGCATCGGAACCTTCCAGAAGTCGTACCAATAGGCATCGTCCGGCTCCTCAGCGGCATCGGGACAGACGTCGCCGTTGCCAGCCGCGAGATAGATGCTGTTGGCCATGTTCCAGCGCCGCGTCAGGTACGAACCAGGCGTTGGTTGCGCGGCGAAGTAGTCGTCGTTGCCGCAGTCGAGGCGAAAGTCCTGGGCGCCATCCGTGCAGAGAAACTTCATCTTGGGCTTGTGCGGCTCATCGCGATAACACATGACGTCCCACTCATCGATGCAGTGAGCGCCCCGGCTGGTATGCGGCGCTGAGTACTGGACCGCGCCCAGGGTGTGGCTAAGCTCGTGCAGCATCGAACCCGGGTCCCAGCAAGGGGCGTCGATACGGGCATAGCCAGTGAAGTTATGGGCGTCGGTTGTCGGGACATCGTCGTAGGCAAACGTGCCCACACCGCAGAAGACGCTGGCATCGACGAGCATCAGATACTTGCGGTCGATCTTGTTGAAGCCAGCTTCCGCCAACTTGCCGACGGACGAGCCAAAGCCGTCAATCGCGTTGGCGGGCACGCCCAGCGAACTGATCTCGACCTGGCACTGATTGTTCGTCGCGAACCTGATCCGCAATGATGCGCCGGTCTTGCGCGCGCTTTGATCGACAATGACGTCCATTTCGGACGCCAGCCGCCGGAACGTCGGCAGGAGCTGCGGCAGACGATCGGGCCGGTCGTTGCGGTGCACGTAAACCAGCTCGACGCGCGGCCCGGACTGCCCATCATCGATGCACAGGGCTCGTTGCGGTGATCCGCCCGTGGTTGTCCCCTGGAGCGGGGCATCTGCCGCGCTCTCGGAGGTCGTACCAAATAGTTGCGGATCGTTGCCATGGCTGCAGTACGTGCGATCGCCGACGCGCAGCTTGTCGAGTTCATCGCATTGAAACGCTTCGACCGCGCTGGCGTTTTCGGCCTCGATCTTCTCTTTGTCGAGAGCGGCTGGGGCTTTCTTCCCGTTCTTCTTACCTTTGTTCTTCCCTGATTGTTTCCCTTTACCGGCATCCCGCTTGCCAGCGCCGCGCGCCTTGCCGGACGGCTTGCGCGGATTCCGTGCCTTCTCGTGCGTGGCGCCGTTTCCTTTGGCTTCGGCGACATCAGGAGAAGGCGTCCCGGACGATGGCGGATTGAGGGCCGCGTTCCCGATTATGTTTCCCACCAGAATCACGAAGATCAGGATGACGCGTGCCAGCGCACCGGCCTTCAAAACTCGCATGGTGGCGAATCTCCAGTGATTCCGCTGGCAGCGCCATGCTGCCCATCGAGCGCGAATCATAACCAGCGAGCGCGCGGTTGAACATAAGCCCGCCGCGCAAGCACCCCCGGATGTTCAGCGCGACTGATTCAAGCGGCACGGCCTCGCCGCCGCAAGACGGCGAGACCAGCCAGTGGCCAGAGCAAATTGAACGCAACCACTCCTGAAGAAAGCGAAGAAAGCGCCGCGGGCAGTGCGGGGCCGCCGGACCACATCGGCCCAGCGCCGGTGTTCGGTGGATTCTTGGCGCCGACGCAGTTGAATATCCAGATGCTGGAGCGCTCGCCCGCTGCCACAACGACACGGCCATCGGCATCGACGCTATCGGATTCGGCGTGGCACCAGGCGGCGTCGACTTCCTTCAGATCGTAGAGCCCTGGTTGCAGCCGCGTCAGGCGCAGGATGCCGTCGCTGTCTGTCGCGCCAACGGTCACCGGCACGAACGCCGCGCCATCCCAGAAGGCGAGGCTGAAGCGAACGCCCAGACCTTGCGCATCGCAGCGCCCGTACCAGTCGAACGAGGCGGACGGCGTCGACACTGGACAGGCGTACTTGTACACCGTGATCGCGCCGGTATCTCCGGCCAGATCCTCAGGTGCGTTGAACCAGTAGCAGGTGACGAGCTGACCCGATGAAAGGCGCAAGGCCAGCGCATCACCCACGGCCCGGCCATTTGGCGCGGCGGGATCGAGACCGCAGAAGGCATAGACCGCCACCGTTCCGGCCGGCGTTTCCTCGCGGAGTTGATAATCACCAGCAGGAAGACCGTCGAACCGGGTGGCGCCGCCGATGCCGGCATCGCCCGTGACGCGGCGCGCCGAGACCATGCCCGAGAGCCGGAAGCTGACGTTGTTGGTCAGGTTCTCCTCGCTCAGGCAGCCATCGGCGAAATCGCGCCAGATCCGGCCCTGGAAGCCCGCGTCGCAGGTGTATTTGATGACATCGATAGCGGCGGGCTCTTCGACCTCCGGCTCGACGTAATTGATCACCACGATTGTCGTCAACGTGTTGACTGACACCACCAGGTTCTCGGCAGCGCCGGTCGTGACCTCGGTCAGCACGTAGTCACCGGTCGGCAGCGTGGTCTGGTAGCGGCCGCTGTCGCTTGTGCGGAACTCGACACGACCCTCGGGGCCATCGAGCGTGAAGGCCGCGTTGCCCAGGTCGCACCCGGCGGTGCGCGCCAGACCGCCGCCATCGGGATCGGACGAATCGACGAAGGCGATGCCGCCATTCCCCGCGGTCGCCGGGCAGAGGAACTTGACGACTTGCAGCGAGCCGCTGTCGGGTGGCGGCGGCGCCAACTGGTCGACCACATCAACCGTGGCCGTGCTGCCCGGCCGCACCGTGACCGGCGAGATTTGCGAGGTAATCAGATAGCCCGCGGGCGCCTCGGTTTCGATGACCTGGTACGTACCGGGAACCAGGCCACTGAAGAGCAGCTCGCCGTTCCCGTCCGTGCAGGCCGCTCCCGCGCTATCCTCGGTGAGGTCGAAACAGGCACCCGCCAGCGGCGCGCCGTTCGGGCTGAACTTGCGAATGAGCAGGCTGCCGGTGCGCAGCCGGTTCTCGATTTCGACATCGACCGTTTCGTTCTCGATGACGGTGACGGCGCGATCCGCCGCGGTTTCGTAGTTCGCCGAGGGTCGTCTGGTCTCGCGCAGGGTGTAGTCGCCGATCCCGACGCCCTCCATGAGGATGACGCCGTTATCGGCGCTATCGTCGGCGTCGCAGGTCGGGCGCATGAGCTGGCCCGCGCCGTCGATCAGGGCAAAGCAGGAGCCAGCCAGCGCGCGGCCGCGCGTATCTATCTTGAACAGGCGCAGATCGCCGGTGCGCTCCGCCGGCGGGGCGAGGGGATTGATGACGGTTACCTGGTTGCGCTGATTCGCCGTGATTTCGACCTGCTGATCGTTGGCGACGAGATATCCCGCCGGCGCTTGCGTCTCGCGCAAGGTGTAGGTTCCTGGCGCGATCGTGCCGAGGAGCATGATCCCTGCCGCGCGGTTGCCGTCGTTGGCATCGTTGTCGCAGAGGGTGTAAAGACTTCGATTGTCGCGCAGCAGCGCAAAACACGATCCCGCCAGGAGTTGGCCAGCCTCATCGGTCTTGCGCACCAACAGGCTGCCCGCCCGCGGCTCGTTGACGACGGTGACGGTCGCGGTTTGCCCGGCGTTGAGGAGCGTTGCTGTCGCCCCGGCGAGGGCAAATCCTCCCGAGGGCGGCTGCGTCTGGCGCACGACATAACTGCCGGCTTCGATATCGGCAAAGCGGGTGACGCCGTCGGCGCCAGTGTCGGCATCGCAAGCGTCGGTGGTGCTGGTCCCCTTCACGACTTCATAGCAGGCGCCATTGAGGCGGTTGCCTTGCCGGTCGAGCGTCTGCACATCGAGGGTCGCGAGTTGATCGCGCTGACGCTCATTCGTGACCGAGACCTCGCGCACGGAGCCGGCTTCGATGCGTAACGACTGGTCGGCGGCGGCGGCATAGCCGTTTGGCGCCGTGGTCTGCGTCAGGGAGTAGCGCCCGGTCCTCAGGCCGGTGAGCAGAATGCGCCCGGCGGAGGAGTTCTGGTCGTCGCCGCGGTTGTCGCAGACCTCCTGGGATGGCGCGGATTCGCCGTCGGGAATCAATCCGAAGCAGGCCCCGTCGAGGTACCGCCCCTCCTGATCGCGAACCCGAATCAGCAGGTCGCCCCGCCGATTCTGCTGGGCGCGGACGTTGAAACTGGCGCGGGTGGGTCGCCCGCCTTTGCGCACGGAGACCGAACGGCGCGGCTTGGCTCCCTGCGCCAGTTCCGCGTCTGGTTCCGCGTCGACGCTCTCCAGCGTGGCCTCGTACGTGCCCGTGGGCAGGCCCTCGACGGTCAGGACCCCTGGCTCGCCCGAGGCATCGCCTTCGCCGTCGTCACAGAACGGGCCGAACGTCCCGGCAGCCCCGGTCAGGGTGTAGCACTGGCCGGAAATTGGGCTGCCGTCATCGGCGAAGGCGGCAAGCTCGACGACGCCGGTTTCCGCCGTGGCGGACTCGCTGAAGACATCAATCGCCTGATCGTCCGCGCCATGGTCGATCTGGACCGGCGGGGCAGGAGAGAACCCTTCCGCTACGCCGGTCTGCGTCAGGGTGTAGGCGCCAACGGGGAGGGCGCCGAAGGCGATCACCCCGGGGGTGTTGTCGAAATCGCTGCCGTCGTTGTCGCAACGCTCGGCGATCTGGGCGCCCGCGGCATCAGTGATGCTGAAGCACGCATCTCCCAGGAGGGTGTTGTCCGGCGCGAGGTTGACGATGGCGAGGGTTCCGGTGGCGGCTGGTTGCTCGACGATTGCCTCGGCAGTTGCCTCCGGTAGAGGCGTCGGGCTTGCCTCGGGCTCTACCGTGGCCGCAACGGTTGCGGTTGCGTCAGGCGAGGGCGCCGGGCTGGGCGATGGCGTCGCGGGCTCGGATACGAGGGGATTGAGGAATGTGAGCTCGACGGTCTGACCGGCCGGAACCGTGACGGTCTGCTCGGTGGCGAGCTGGCGATTTTCACCCGCGCGGGTCTGGATGATCGTGTAGTCGCCGGCGGCCAGATCCGGGAGGTTCAGGCGGCCATCATCACCCTGGTCGCAGACATCAGAGAGGGTTTCCGTTTCGCCTCGGCCTTGGATGGTGAAGCAGGAGCCGCCCAGGCGCTCGCCGCTGGCGTCCTCGACGAAGAGGACCAACGTGCCCGGACCGGAGGCGACCACGAAGTCGATGTTGGTCGTTTCACCGGCAGTAACCTCGATCTCTTGCGCGGCCGGCGCCGTCGCCCCATCCGGCAGGCCGGAGAGTGATGCCTGGTACGTGCCGGGGATGACGCGCTCGATCTGGATCAGGCCAGCGCCATCGTCTTCGTCGCCCGCCTCGTTGTCGCACGCCGTGAGTGTCCCGGCGTCGCCATCGAGGTCAAGACAGGCAGCGACCGGCTGACCGGCGGCATCGACGATGCGCGCCGCCACGATCCCGTCCGCTGGCTGTTCCGCGGCCGCGGGGCCGTGCCGGAAGACGACATCGGATGCCTCGCCAGCGGGGATATCGATCTCCTGGACTGCCGGGTCCGCGGGTGATGTGTTGGTTGGCGGCGTGGCTTCGATGACCGCCACCGGACCGGGCGAGACGCCCTGAATCTCGACGACGCCATTGCCATCTTCATCGCAGAACGGCCCAAAGCTCTGGCCTCCGGGCGGAATCTCGACGGTGTAGCAGGCCGCGGGCAGCGGATTCCCGGCGTCGTCCGCGGCGGCGATCGAGAGATTCCCCGTTTCAGGCGCCACAGGCTCTTCTGCCGTGTCGATGGTGACGTCGAGCGCGGTTGGTTGCCCGGCGGCAACCTGAATCGTGGACGGCTCGGGCGCGGTTGAGCCCGACGGCGGGACTATCGTGAGCGTGTAGTCTCCTGGCGCCACTGCCGCGATCTCGATCTGACCCGGCTCACCGCTTTCATCACGCTCGGCGTTATCGCAGACGGAGAAGGTGGAGGCCGGATTGGCCAGCTCCACGCAGGCGTCCTGCAGTGGCGAACCATCAGTCTGCCGGAGCGTGACGAGAACGCTGCCTTCGTCCGCCACCGGGGTTTGCGGCTCGCTTTCCGCTGTTTCGGAACGGTTGACCAACGGCAGTTCGATGGTGTCGTCGGCCGGCACGACCACCGTCGTCTCGGCAGCCGGGACAAACCCGCCGGCGGTGCGCGTCTGACGTACGGTGTACTCACCGGCCGGGAGATCGGGCAGGTTGAGGCGGCCGTCGTTCTGGTTGTCGCAGACATCGACGAGGTCAACCGGGCCCGTCAGGTCGAAACAGGTCTCGGGCAGGGGATTGCCGTCTTCGTCGGCGACGTCGATCACGAGCCGCCCTGGCCCGCCCTGACGCTGCTCCTGATTCTGGTTTTGATCCTGTCCGTCTACCCCCCGGTATTCGATCGTCGCTTGCGCCGGAGCGCCATCGACGACGTCGATGCCCTGGTTGTCCGCGGGCCGGAACCCGGCCGGCGTTGTGACTTCGTCCAATCGGTAGCGGCCCGCCGCAACAGCGGCGAAGAGGATTTCGCCATCCTCGCTGCCATCGTCGGCATCGCAAGCCTGGATCGTGCCGCCAGCATCACGGTCCGTCAGCGCCCAGCACGCGCCGGTCACCGGTTGGCCGTCGCGATCACGCAGCGAAAGGCGCACCTCATTTGCACCAGCAGGCTCAGCCTGAGGCGTCTCGTCTGGTGTTGCGGCTGGAGTTTCCGTCGCCACCGGGGAAATGGCCTCGCCACTGGCGACGTGGGGCACCAGGAAACGCGCGCCCGTCGGCTCGATGGTAATGGGCAGATCGCTAACGGCGGCGAACCCAGCCGGAGGCGTGGTTTCGCGCAGGGTCAATGGCGCGGAGGGAACCGAATCAAAGATGATCTCGCCGTCAAGGTCGTCGTCGCACAGCTCGAAGCCAAATTCGACCACGGCGAAACAGGCGCCGGGCAACGGTTGCCCCGCCTCATCGACCGCCACAACGGTCAGCCGCCCCGGCTGCTCGCCCGGCTCGACGACTGGCGCCCCGGCCGGCTGATCGCCGCTCGGTTGCTCAACGCCTGGCTCGGTCGCGGCGGGCTCAGCGGTCTCGGCGCCATCATCGGCGCTTTGCACAAAGGCCTCGAACTGGCCGCCGCCGAGCGTAATCTCCTGATCCGCGGCGGGGGTGCTGCCGTCTGGAGCCGCGGTTTGGCGCAGCGTGTACGCATCCTCGGGGAGGCCGTCTGGCACGCGCAGGGGCACGATGCCGTCCGCTTGCCCGTCATCCTCGTCGCAGGCCTGCGTGCGGAGCCGGTTCTCGCGGTCGATAATGGCGAAGCAGCCCGCGTCCGGCAGGTTGCCCGCACTATCGGCGGCCGAGACGGCGAGCGTGGTATCGGGCACCGTGTTCTTGGCAGTGACCGTGCCGGCAGCGTCGATGGCCACGAAGACGCGCTCGTCCCGGTCGAGGCTGACGCTGTCCTGGGCGACCGGCTGGCCATTGATCTGAATCTGGAAGCCGTAACTCCCCGCCTGGGCGTCCCAGGCGACCTCGTAGCCGCCGCCCGGCGCGGGAGCCATGGCGAATTGCTCGCCGAGGTCGGTCACCAGCGTGGCGGCTCGGGCCACGGGCTCGGCCAGAATCTCTCCGGTGAGGCTGTCGTAGCGGAAGTAAGCCCCGGCGGCATCCCCCGGCACGTTCAGGAAGAGATCGCCGCCGTTCGGATCGCCACGCTCGCCGAGCGAGCGCTCCTGATCGCTGGCAGCCACGACCCGGAAGGCGTAGTCGCCCGGCGGCACTGGCAGGACGGCCGACCAGGAGCCGTCGCGATTGTCCTGGAGAGCGGTTTGGGGGCAGGTCGGGTCGAAATCGGCGGGGCAGCCGAGGGCCGCCTGGAATGAGCCGGACAGCGCCACCCGGGACGGTTCCGGCAGGGGAGGAGGAAAGGGCGCGCCCTGCAGCGCGGCGGCCGGCAGCGCCGCGAAGAGGGGCGCCACGAGGCTGATGAGGAGCGAAAGAATCAAGAACGCCTGCGAGGCGCGCCATCCAGCGCCGAATCCGCGGTTCCGTGAGCGACTGACCGGCACGCGCATGCGATCCCTCCGCGGAGCGACGGAAAACCGGGCGTACGCAACCCGGCGACGGCCCGCGGTTTCTCGCGGCGGCCTGCCGCGCGTTCACCGCGTTGTACCCTAGCATGGTTGTCCGCGCGGGCGAGATCGCCTCCGCGCGGGCAGCCGGTATGCCTGTATGGGTGTATACGCACGCGGACGAGCGGATGTTTCCATCGTGCGATGGAATGCTCCGCGCTGACACGTTCGGGCCTGCCATCAGGACCATTCGGACCAGAATGCCAGGGAGGAAAGAAGGGCCGTGGTAGAGCGCCAGTACACGATCGCCGTGATCCCTGGAGACGGCATCGGCGTCGAGGTCACCCCCGAGGCGTTGCGCGTGCTCGATCGGCTTGCCGCGCGGAGCGCCGGGCGCATCGCATTTGACTACGAATCGTTCCCCTGGGGCTGCCAATACTATCTGCAAACCGGGCGCATGATGGACGGTGACGGCCTCGAACGGCTGCAGGGGAAGGACGCCATCTTCTTCGGAGCGGTCGGTTGGCCCGGAGTTCCCGACCATATCAGTCTCTGGGGATTGCGGCTTGCCATCTGCCAGGGGTTCGACCAGTACGCCTGCGTTCGCCCCGTACGCCTCCTGCCTGGCGTGCCCAGCCCCCTGCGCGATGCCACGCCCGAGCGCATTGACTGGGTCGTGGTGCGCGAGAACAGCGAGGGTGAATACGCGGGGATCGGCGGGCGAAATCTCGCCGCGCGGGGCCCCGACCGCGAAGTCGCCTTGCAGACCGCGCTCTTCACCGCGCAGGGGTGCGAGCGGATCATTCGCTACGCCTTCGACCTGGCGCGCACCCGCACGCGGAAGAAGGTCACCAGCGTCACCAAAAGCAATGCCCAGCAGTACGGCATGGTGCTGTGGGATGAGTGTTTCGATCGGGTGCGGGCGGATTATCCCGACGTAGAGACCGAGCAATGGCTGGTCGATGCCATGGCCGCCCGTTTCGTGCTGCGGCCCGAGACCCTGGAGGTCGTGGTCGGCTCCAACCTCTTTGGCGACATTCTCTCCGATCTCGGCAGCGCCATCGGCGGCAGCCTCGGCATCGCCGCCAGCGCCAACATCGACCCCGAGCGGCGGCACCCCAGCATGTTCGAGCCGGTGCACGGCAGCGCGCCCGACATCGCGGGACAAGGCATCGCCAATCCGATCGCGGCCATCTGGTCGGCGGCGATGATGCTGGAGCATCTTGGCCTGACGCCCGAGGCCGAGCGGATCATGGCGGCGTTGGCGGCCACCACCGCGTCCGGCGTCCTTACCCCCGATCTGGGAGGGTCGGCCACGACCCGCGACGTTGGCGACGCGGTGCTGGCCAATCTCTGAAACGGCGCCATTTTCTGAAAATGTGCCATACGGGGCGGGTCACACCCCACCCTCGGGAAACCAGCAGGGGTATGCTGACGTTTACAGAGTGAAAGCGTCCATCGTGGCGCTTTGGTCTGTCTGCCCGACTCCGCGGAATGGGGACCCGTTTGTACAGCTCTCCAGCGAGGACGCGCGTTGAGCGAGACGCGACGCGACGCACTGGCGGGTCGGCCGTCATCACGACGGTGCTCTCGCTGCTGGTCGTCGTCGCCGCGGTTGCCGTCGTCGCCTATCTTGTCCTGAGAACGCCGTCGTCGGCCGTTGACTCCGCCGAGCGCCTGGAACCGGTGGGCACCGCGCTGCCCGCGCCCACGGAGCCGCCAGCGCTGCCGACCGTCGTGCCGACGACGGCGCTGGAGCCCGAATCGCCGGCACTGGGCTTCACTGGGGAAGCACCCGCGGTCGCTGGGCTGCCCACTGTAGCTGCCCCTGTCGAGCAGGCCGGCCCCACGCCGACGCCGCGGGTGATCGCGCAGCCGACGGCCGTGCCGCCGACGCCCCTGCCTGCCGTGCCGACGCTGCCGCCCTCCGTGCCCGTTTCCGAAATCCCGGTGGTCGCTTTGCAGCCGGTCGAGGCAGCGCCCGCGCCGGCGCCGACACCCGTGGCCGCGGCGCCTCCTGCCGCCAATAATCCGGCGCTGACCCCGGCGGCGGCTGATGATGATCCGTTCAACATTTTCGACGAGGGGAACGATTCGCGGATCGTGCCGGTCATCGACGATCCCGTGGAGCGCGTGCGTTCAATTCAGGAACAGGTGCGGGACAATTCGGGCGCGAGCTCTGACCGCGGCAATTCAAGCAGCATCGTTCCAGGGTCGAATGCCCCGAGGGACGAACCGGCGATTACGGCGCGGCCGAACGATCAAATTGAAGTCGTCGTGCCGGATGTCGATGCCATGATCGACGAGATTACTGCGCAGGCCCTCAATCCCAATCGGAATCCGAATGTTGGCGATGCGGGACGGCGGGTTATTGACGCGAATGAAAAGGACAATCGGCCGATTATCACCAGCGGCGACAAACGGAAGAGCGCGCGTGATCGGATCAAGGAGCGTACCCAACAGCGCCCCACGAAGCCTGGCTCCGGAAATGGGCAGCCAGTCGTGCCGATCGTGCCCCAAACAGGAAGTAATCGGGGCCAGAACGAGTGCAACGATCCCTTCGCGAATCTTCCGGACGACAGGCGTCCCGCCGGCTTCCCTAAATGCTAAGGGCCCGCGCCTCGGGGTGACCCGATCCGAGCTCAGCCGTCCTGCAGAAGGGTGACGCCTTCGACCAGACCCCATGAGCCAGCCAGCATCATGTCGCCATGGGGCGCGGCTTCGTGATAGCCAAGGCCCCGCGCCAGG
The DNA here is from genome assembly GCA_038246475.1 of Thermomicrobiales bacterium. Classification (GTDB taxonomy): domain Bacteria; phylum Chloroflexota; class Chloroflexia; order Thermomicrobiales; family UBA6265; genus JACCXM01. The sequence goes on from JBBRVX010000028.1 coordinate 26,766, forward strand.
CGCCGGTTCGGCCCGGTGATCGCCACGAATTTGAACGGCCCAACGTCTTCGTAGGTGGGATCGAGCGCGGCCCCATGGCCGTCAAACTGCTCCCGAAACCGATTGGTGTCGAGCGTCGCATCGCGCAAGCCGTCGACGAGCGAGGCGATGGTTCCCGGCGTGATGCCGCCGGTGTGGTGCTCGAACAGCCCGTAGAGGCGGCGGCCTCGCACTAGCGTGGCGAACGTGTGCATGTTGCCGACATTGACCAGAATTGCGCCGCGCCGTTCGGCGGCGGCGGCCACCGTGGGGTCCCGGAGCGCGCCCAGCACGGCCGCCGCGCCCGTATCCATCAGCACCACCCCTGGATGGGCCTCGGCTACGGCCTGCATGCGGGTCATCCCCTCTGGTGGCACGGTATAGACCATGCGGCCCAGGTCGCCGCCGCCTGTGAGCAGCCCTTGCAGATACTCGAAACGGACGTCGTTGTTGCCGGAGCCGGGCCGAAAGCCGTGATCCTGCACCGCCACGGCAACGCGCCCGGGCAGCTCGACGCCAAAGGGCCGCAACGCCGTGGCGATGGCCTCCAGATCGATGTCTCCGGTCTCGATGATTTCCGCGCCGGGCGGAGCTTCCGAGCGAATCTCGACGCCCAGGGCGCGCACGCGGTCGAGGTCGTTGTGCAGCGTGCGCGCGGCCGCTTCGGTCGCGGAGAGGGCGAGCCCCGCCTCCAGATGCGCCTTCATCGCATCGCTGGAGGCGCCGCCGCCCATCACCCCCCCGGTCAGGTGAATGGCGCGGCCAGCCGCCGTCGCCGCGCGCACCCGCCCGCCCACGATCTGGGTCTGGGAGGGCAAGACCAGCTTGAGGCAGTTTTCCGGCTCGCGGCCGGGGTCGTAGAGCAGAATGTCCTGAGTTCCGGCCCCGACATCGATGGCGAGAATGGCGTCGTTCATGGCGGCGAGTGTAGACGAGGGTCACGAGGGTGATAGGGTGATGGGGTCATAGGGTGATGGGGAGAACGGCTATCGGCCATCAGCTATCGGCTGTCGGCTGGCCGTCACCCTCGACTCCTCGACCTCTCGACTTGCCGTCCTCCGTCCTCCGTCCTCTCCATCACCCCATGACCCTATCACCCTCGGCTCGCTGCTATACTTCCCGGTGCTTGGGGCGCATAGCTCAGTTGGCTAGAGCGCACGGTTCACATCCGTGAGGTCACAGGTTCAAGTCCTGTTGCGCCCACCTCCAATGGCCGTCGTTCGCGACGGTCATTACTCGTGTAGTTTGCGTGTTGGGCAGGTTTACGCGCCACAGCATTTCGTCTCGTTCTCGGCTACCATGTGAATCAATGTGGCTCGGCTGAAGTGCAGGCCAGCGTGCTTCCCAAGACGCGCGGCTTGACCGGGTCAGACCCGGCGCGGACAATTGCGCCGCGCATGTTGCGATCGGCTCGGTCCCCGAGCTGAGGCGCCGTCGGAATGGTGTGTCACCGCCATAGCAGGCGGTCGTGGAACGAACCAGGTCGGAGGACGGAATGGCGCGGGAACAGACGCTGGCAGATAAAATCTCCGGCTCGTCCGTGTGGCGGTCGGTGGTGCGCCACGGCTACCCCGATACGCAGCGAAATCAGGCGTTGATCATTGCGAGCAACGTTTTCCTGCATATCCACCCAGTCAAGATCAAGCGCTACGCGACGAAGGTGACCTACACCTTCTGTCTCGGCGGGCTCTCATTTTTCATGTTTCTGGTGCTGGTCGGCACCGGTGTTTTGCTGATGTTCTACTACATCCCATCGGCTGACCTGGCCTACCAGAGCATGAAGGACATCGAGTCGAGCGTGACCTTCGGGCAGTTGATGCGGAACATGCATCGCTGGTCGGCGCAGGGCATGGTGATCGCCGTCTTCCTGCATATGTGCCGGGTCTTCTACACCGGCTCGTACAAACCGCCGCGAGAGTTCAACTGGGTGGTTGGGGTGCTGCTGCTGGTGATCACCTTCCTGCTGTCGTTCACCGGCTACCTGCTCCCCTGGGATCAGCTCGCGCTCTGGGCGATCACGGTGGGCACGGAGATCGGCGGCGCCGCGCCAATCATTGGCTCCCAGGTCAACCTCGTCTTGCGGGGTGACTACGAGATCGGGCAAAGCGCCCTGATTCGGTTCTACACGCTCCATGTCCTCTTCCTGCCGTTGGTGGCCGCGTTCCTGATGGCCGTCCATTTCTGGCGCATCCGCAAGGATGGCGGCATTTCAGGACCCCTCTAGGCAGATGGTGAAAAGCGACATGCAACGACGATTCATGACCGCTTCGTCAATCGGGCTCGTCATGAGACGCCAAACAGCGGGAGGTTGCAATGGCTGACATAGCCCAGCAAGCGCCGGGCGGCTCGCCGGCGGCGGCAATCGACGAAGCGAAGCGGCGGAAGCTCCTTGAGTTGGTGGGGGGCCGGGCCCGGGCCCGGCCGACCGATCTGGCGGAAGATGAGGTGATGGTCTGGCCATCGCTGGTCGTGGTCGAGGCCGTCTGCGCTACGGTCTTCACGCTCCTGCTGATTGCGGCGTCGGTGCTGTTCAATGCCCCGTTGACGGCCCACGCCAATCTGAACCAGACGCCGAACCCATCCAAGGCGCCCTGGTACTTCCTCAACCTGCAGGAACTGCTGCTGCATATGAACCCCGGTCTGGCGGGGGTCATCATCCCCACCGTGGCGCTGGCGGCAATCGCCGCCATCCCCTACTTCGACCGCTCGCCGCTCGGGGTCGGCATTCTCGGCACGTCGGCCAAAGGCCGCAAGATCGCGGGGTTTACGGCGGTCTTCACCGCGGTGGTGCTGATCGGGATGATCATTGTCGATGAGCAAACGGGCCGCACGCAGTTTGGCATCGGCGCGATCCTGCAGCACCAGTTCCATGCGCCGGAGTTCGTCTACAACCAGATTCTCCCGGCAGGCATCATTATCGTCATGGTCGGGGTTTTGGTCGGCCTGATCCAGGGCATTTTCCGGCCGACCCGGCGCGAATTGATCATTGGCCTCTTTACCGCGTTTGTGGTGACGTACATCGTCTTGACCATCAGCGGCACGTCGTTCCGGGGCGAAGGACAGAATCTGGTCTTCCCGTGGCAACTGCCGCGGGTGCATCACTAATGGGAATCACCGGCAAGAGGCCGGGCTGGCAAAGGACACGCGCATGTTCATGATCCTGCGGACCTTATTTGGACTCGTCGTGGGCTGGGTGGTTTCTGCCGTCTTCGGGTTGTTGGGGCGCCACAAGAGCCAGGGCAGCCTCTCCGTGCGGCCGGATCGCCGGCAGTTCGTGCGCAACGCCGCGTTGGGGGCGGTCGGATCGGTCCTCGCGCTCTTTGGCGCTGGATTTCTGGGGCTACTGTGGCCACTCAAGACCGGCGCTTTCGGCAGCGAGTTGACAGTGAAAGCCGAGAATGTGCCCCCGGTCGACGGTGCGCCCTATCGCAACATCCAGGGCAAGTTCTATCTCATGCACAATGCGGACGGGTTGCTGGCGCTCTATACGAAGTGCCCGCATCTCGGCTGCACCGTGCCCTGGGTTGGCCCGCCCGACAGTCCACACGCGTTCCAGTGCCCCTGCCACGGCTCGATGTACGACTACGACGGGGTGCGCACCGGCGGGCCAGCGCCGCGGCCCATGGACCTCATGGCCATCAAAGTTGATGAGGCCACCGGCAACGTAACGGTGGACACCGGGGAAATCACGCAGCGGACGGACTACGCCCCAAATCAGGCGGTTCCGTACGCGTTCTAGTCGGTCCAACCTCGGACTCGAAAGCGGGTTCGGCGGGCATATAGTGCGAAGGGGCTTATAGCGTGGGAGCGGTCCAGAAGCTCGCGACAGTGGTGATCGTCGGCCTGGTGGCGTTGACGACGCTTCTGGTGGTCTACCTCGCGGACGAACCCAATCGGATGAGTTCCGAAGTCGTCGAGAAGGACGAAGTCTCCATCGCGCGGGGAGAAGCGACCTTTCTCGCCAACTGTGTGGTCTGTCATGGACCAGCAGGCGAGGGCTACTCGGAGCCGGGGGCAGAGGGCACCGGCCGCATCGGCGCGCCGCTGGGCGGCAACACCGAGCTCGGGCAGGCGGCTACCAAGCTGAATCAGAGCGAAGACCCGGCCACGCGCCAGGAGCGCTATAACCTCATCGTCAAGACGCTGAACAATGGGCGTGGGCTGATGCCCGCGTTCGGCAGCGGCGCCGAAGGGGGCGCGCTCCTCAACGACGAACAGATTCACGAGCTCGCCTTGATGATCCAGAACATCGATTGGGACGCCGTCTACAACGCCGAGGTCGCGGCCGTGGGCGGCTACCCGACCTTCCCGCCTCCCCCGGCATCCTCCGCTCCCGCCCAGACGCCTGTTCCGGCCTCTCCCGGCGCGGGCCAGAACGCGGGCGATGCCGCCACCTCGAATGAATTCACTATCGAGTCGCACGACATCTTCTTCCAGCCGAAAGAGATCGAGATACCGGCCGACACGGATGTCAAGATTCTGCTGCCTAATCTCGGCGCCTCGGCGCACAACTTCAGCATCGACGCCTTGAACATCAGCGTCGACATGGCTCCCGGCGAGACCAAGGACGTCACGATCAACGCCAAAGAAGGGACCTACGAGTACTACTGCAACGTTCCCGGACACAAGGAAGCGGGCATGGTCGGCACCCTCGTGGTGCGCACGATGGACGCGGCCGACGCCGCGACTGCCACCGCAAACGAAGATGCCGCTGTCGATGCCAACCAGGCGGCACAGGAAGCCGCGGGCGAGGCGCCAGCTCCGGCCAGCGCGCAGACGGTGACCTCGTTCGACATCTACTTCGAGCCGAAGGAGATCACTATCCCGGCCAACACCGATGTGACCTTCACGCTGCCCAACGATGGCGTCACCGCGCACAACTTCGCCATCGATGCGTTGGGCATCAACGTCGATCTGCCACCCGGCGCCACAGAGACGGCGGTGATCAACGCGAAACCAGGATCGTACGAGTACTACTGCAACGTCCCCGGGCACAAAGAGGCCGGGATGGTCGGCACGCTGGTTGTGGAGTAGAGCATGATTTTCAACAATCTGGCCGAAAACTTCGGGGCCCTCGCCGATACCGTCGAGGTATTGATCGCCGTGATCTTGATCATCGGCGGCCTCGTCCTCACCTACGCCATTCAACAGTGGGCCGACAAGGCCGGCGAGCCACCCCCCGCCGACAATCAGGGATTGAGCGGCGCGGCGCAGCAGTACGAGCCCAATTCGCTGCGCGGTTAGAAGAAGGGTGTTGGGCAGGATTGTTGGTGTGGCGGGGTGTACCAAGGCGCCATTCGGTGAGAAGGAACGCCGCTGGCTTGCCTCGGGAGGATAAATCCTCCCGCTGGAAGGACGAAGGCCCCATCAATGGGGCTAGAACATCATGAATTCCAGGATCAGGTGCGATTGTTGAATCGCACGTCTCGTCCCCTGCTGATTGGCTCCTCCGATGGCTAAAACTTCCACTGCCAGGACCTATCTTTGGTGCGCGAGTTGTCGGCGATCGTTTGCGCACGACGACGCGATCGATGGCGCCTGCCCTGTCTGCGCGGGGCCGACTCGCGAGATGGGCCGCGTCGCCGCTATCGCCCGCGGCATCATGGCCAACGAGCTGACCATCTCTCCTCTGGAAAGCAAGCACCGCCAGTTGATCCGGTTGATCTGGACCCGCAATGGCATGGGGGAGCAGTACTACCGCGTGCTGGCCCCCGACATGCCTTACAACCGCTTTGAAAGCCAGGTGACCCGTCTGCTCGAACGGGGCGCGGAGGAGGGGTGGGTGCGCTTCGTCTTTCCATCGTCGCCCAGTGGCGACGAAACGGCCTATCGGCTGGAGTTCGCAGACGAAGCCCGCTTTGTGCAGGAGCTTGAGGCACTCGTTGCTGTAGACGCCGCCAGCAGCAGGCGCCGCTAACAATTGGCAGGGTGTCTCTTTTCCGGCGAGCTCCGTTTGGGTCCTCTCATGGGAGATCACCTTGGCTGATGCGGCTCGAACCGTGGCCCGGTATCTCGACGAGGTCGCCTCGGCCGCTCCCACCCCCGGCGGCGGCAGTGTCGCCGCGATTGCTGGCGCTCTGGGCGCCGCGCTGGGCGAAATGGTCATCAACCTCACCAGCGGGTTGGAGAACGATGGTGGCCCCCAAATGGCGCTGCTGGAGGCGTGCGATCGCCTGACGGCGCTGCGGGCGGCATTCACCGCCGCGGCCAACGCCGACGAGGAGGCCTACGCCGCCTATCGCGCCGCGGCGGCGTTGCCGAAGAAGGGCGACGCGGCGAAGTCGCTTCGCATCGCCGCCATACAGGAGGCGCTCAGCACGGCGACCGATGTGCCCCTTTCCGTGGCGAAAGCGGCGACAGAGACGGCGGAGATTCTCATCGACGTCGCCCGGCTGGGCAACCTACACCTCCGCTCAGATGCCGCGCTGGGGGCCCTGCTCGCCGAAACCGCGCTGCGTGGCGCGCTGCTCAATGTGCGCGGCAACGCCGCCTTGCTGCGCAATCAGGAAGCCGCGATAAGCTTTCTGCGGGAGGCCGACCTGCTGGAAACAAAGGGCCGAGCTGCTGCCGAGCGCGCCTATCAGATCGCGACGGGGGCCGGGGCGGACGACGCGCTGCTTTGACGCACCGGGGCCAAAATGCTATCTTCTCCGGGTTGCGGCGCATTCGTCTAGCGGCCTAGGACACCGCCCTCTCAAGGCGGAGATCAGGGGTTCGAATCCCCTATGCGCTACCAGGCCGGACCCATGCATGTCATACACGCGACCCGCGGCGTGCCGCGGGTCGCTGGCGTTTCCCGCGTCGTCGATTGCTTTCCCTGGCCGCGAGCCCGGTCCTCATCTTGGGTGGCGCGAGTAGAGTGCCCAGCCTTCGTGGCA
>JBBRVX010000029.1:0-33628 GCA_038246475.1 Thermomicrobiales bacterium
ATCCCTGCCGCGCCAGCACGGTGGGCGAGCCCGGACCGATGCCGAGCACGAAGCGGCCTCCCGCCAACTCGTCGAGGGTGGCGGCGGTGACGGCGATCAGGACAGCGCCGCGGGTGATCGGATTGATGACGGCCGTACCCACCCGCACCCGCTCCGTCGCGGCGGCCACGGCGGTGGCGGTGGTGACCGCGTCACGGGTGAAGCGCGTCTCGGTGAGCCAGATCGACTCGTAGCCCAGCGCCTCGGCGCGGCGGGCCAGAATCATCATCTCGGGAACCGAGGGCTCGCCGGCCAATTCCAGGCCGATGGGCAGGATGGCCATCAGTAGGCCAGGCGATGCAAGGCGGCGGCGAGGACCTCGATGCCGGCGGTGGCGTCGGCGACGCTCGTGAACTCCGCCGGGGTGTGGCTGCGGCCGTCCTTGCTGCGCACGAAGATCATGGCGATCCGCGCTGCTTCCGCCATCTGCTGCGCGTCGTGGGCGGCCCCACTCGGTATCGGCATGAACGGGATCTCCCGCGCGCGGGCGGCCTCCTCCAGCAGCGCGACCAGATCGGGATCGCAGGGACAGGGCGCATGCTCGCCGGTGATGCTCCAGGAGACCTCAAGATCGTGGCGCGCGGCGACCTCGCGAATGAGAGCTTCGTGGCGGGCGTAGAGCAGGGCGCGCTGCGCCGGGTCGGGGTGGCGAGCGTCGATCGTGAAGGTCACCTGCTCCGGCACCGCTGGGGAGAGGTTCGGCTCCGCCCCGATGCGGCCGACCGTCGTTACCGCGGGACGGCCCATGCGCCGCGCGGTGTTGATCACCCCGCTGATGATCTCCGCGGCGCCGGCCATCGGGTCGCGGCGCAGGTCCATCGGCCGCGCCCCGGCATGGTCGGAGCGCCCGGTCAGCTCGACCCAGTACTCGCGCGGGCCGGTGATCCCGGTAACGATTCCCACCGGCAATCCAGCCTGCTCCAGCAGCGGACCCTGCTCGATGTGGAGTTCGATGTAGCACTCAAGGTCATCTCGCCGCGCCTCCTGGACTCGCGCTGGATCGAGCCCGACATCGCGCATGCCATCGGCAATGGTCGTGCCATCGAGCCCGGTGACGCGCTCGGGATCGTCCGGCCCAATACGCCCGATGATGGCCCGCGAGCCCCAGAAATCGGCGGCGGGATAGCGGCTTCCCTCCTCCTCGCAGAAGGAGACCAGCTCCAGCGAGCGGCGGGGCGGGCCATATCGTGCGGCCAGGGTGCGCATGGCGACGTAGGCGGCGATAACGCCGAGCGCGCCGTCGTAGCGCCCGCCGGGGCATTGCGAGTCGATGTGCGAGCCGCAGACGATCGACTTCCCCGCCTCCCGCCCCGCGAAACGCCCCCAGACGTTGCCGACTGCGTCGCGCCGTACGTCCATGCCGATGTCGCGGCACCAGGCCGCAACAGTCTCCTGCGCCGCGAGCCACGCGGGCGAGTAGGTCGTTCGCCAGACGCCGGTCTCGCCGTAGGCGCCATGCTCGGCCAGGGTCATGATGCAGCGATCGACGAGCTCCGGATCGACCGCGATGACAGCGCCCACGATACCTCCCTTTTCCCATTGCACGTCGATCCGCCGCTCAGGCCACCGCGGCCGGGAGGAATGCTCCGAATCCGGGCGCAACCAGGACGCGCTCGGGGTGGTTGTCATCGTAAATCGTCGTGCCACGCAACATGGTCCGCACCACCCTGCCCTGCAGTTGTCGGTCGACGAAAGGCGTCCAGCGCTGGGCATGCAGCAGATCGTCGTTCGTCACCGTCCAGCGCTGTTCGGGATCGACGAAGGCGAAGTCGGCATCGCCGCCAACCTGGATGGCGCCCTTGCGCGGGCTCAGATGCCAGAGCCGGGCCGGCGCCGTCGCCATCAATTCCGCGATCCGCGGCCAGTCATAGCCCCGCGCCCGCGCCTCGCTGATGGTCACCGGCAGCAGCGTTTGCACGCCGGAGAGGCCGTTGGGCGCCAGCCAGATGTTCTCGCGGCCCCGCTCTTTCGATGCGATCGTGAAGCCGCAGTGGTCGGAGGTGATGCAATCGAGCGTGCCATCGGCGAGGTAGGGCCAGAGCCGTTCGACTTGCTCACGGTCGCGGATGGCCGGTGCGCATTTGGCGTACCCGGCGAGGCGCACGAGGTCGTCATGATCGAGCGCCAGATACTGCGGGCAGGTCTCGGCGGTGACCCGCACGCCGTGGGCCTTGGCCCGCTTGACCAGCTCCGCGGCGGCGGGCGTGCTCAAATGGACGATATGCACCCAGCCCCCGGTCGCCTCGGCGAAGAAGATGGCGCGGTTGACCGCCTCGACCTCCACGATCGGGGGCCGCGAGTCATGGTGGGCCAGGGGATCGGTCCGCCCGCTTTGCTCAAGGTTTGCCAGTCCCGCTTGCAGCAAGGCGTTGCTCTCGGCGTGCAGGCCGAAGAGGTAGGGCGTCTCCTTCAAGTGCTCGAGCGTGGCCAGCAGTTGCGCGTCATCGATGCCGGGGAACATGGGGTCAGAGTCGCACATGAAGGCCTTGAAGCCGGTAGCTCCTTCGGCGATCTGCTCGTCGAGGGCCCTTGCCTGCTGCCCAGCGCAGACGCCGCCCCAGAGCGCGAAATCGACGATTGCCTCTGCCCCGGCCAGTTCCCGGCGGCGGCGAAAGGTCGCGCCGTCGATGGTGGGCGGATTCGCCTGCGGCATCTCCACCACCGTGGTGACGCCCCCGGCCGCGGCCGCGCGGCCGCCATTGCTGAACCCTTCGAACTCCTCCGGGTTCGGCTCGGCAATCGCCGGGTCGTCCTGGATGAAGTGGGTGTGGGCGTCGATGGCCCCCGGCAGGATGATGAGCCCGGAGGCGTCGATCGTCGCGTCGCCGGTCACCACGATTCCCGGTTGCAGCAGCCCGGCGATGCGCTCCCCGTCGACGACGATCGTGGCGTCGATCACGGCGCCGGGAACGACCACCTGGCCGCCGCTGATCAGCGTTCGTTTCATGGTTGCCTCCGATCCATCTATCGCTGCCGCAACACCGGCGACAGGGCCTCCTGCAGGCCGTCGCCCAGCAGGTTGAAAGCCATCACTGTCAGAAAGATGGCCAGACCGGGGAAGGTGGCCAGCCACCACTGATCGAGGATGTAGTCCTTGCCGGTGGCCACCATGGCCCCCCATTCGGGCGTTGGTGGCTGCGCTCCCAATCCGATAAACGAGAGGCTCGCCGTGGTCAGGATCGCGTAGCCGACGTCTAGCGTCACCTGCACGATGATCGGCGTCCAGCAGTTTGGCAGAATGTGGTGCACCACCATGCGAGCATCGTTCGCGCCCGAGGCGCGGGCCGCCTCCACGAACTGCTCTTGGCGCAGGCGCAGCGTCTGACCGCGCACCAGCCGCGCGTACCAGGGCCACCAGACCACGGCAATGGCGATCATCGAATTGAGCAGGCTGGGGCCGAGGGCGGCGGCGATGCCCATGGCCAGCACCAGGGCGGGGAAGGCCAGAAACATGTCGGTCAGGCGCATCAGCGCTTCGTCGACCTTGCCGCCGGCAAACCCGGCGATGAGCCCGATGGCCGTGCCGACCGTGGCGGCCAGCGACAGCACCACGACGGCGGCCAGCAGCGAGTTACGGGCCCCGAAGACGACGCGGCTGAAGATGTCGCGGCCCCCCTCGTCGGCGCCAAACCAATGGGCCGCGGATGGCGGCAAGAGTCGATCTTTCGGATTCAGATCGATCGGGTCGTGCGGCGCGATGGCCGGCGCCGCGAGGGCGATGAAGACGAGCGCCAGCACCAACGCCACCCCGAACAGGGTGACCGGATTGGCGCGCAGGGAGCGCCCGATCGTGCCGCGCCAGGAGCGTGCCGCCGGGCGCGCATATCCCGAGGTGACGGCCGGGGAGGCGACCACCGCGGCCCGCGCCTCACTCACGAGTAGGTGATCCTCGGATCGAGGAAGACGTAGAGGATATCGACAATGAGATTCACGGCGACGTAGACGATCGAGATGACAAAGGTTACCCCCATGATCGCCGCGTAATCGAGGTTGGAGATGGCGTCGATGGCGTAGAGCCCAATGCCCGGCCAATTAAAGACCGATTCCACCAGAAAGTTCCCCGCCAGCAGGTAGCCGACTTGCAAGCCCAGCACGGTAAGGGTCGGCATGAAGGCGTTGCGCACCACATGCCGGCGCAGGACGGATACTTCCCGCAGGCCCTTCGCCCGGGCCGTGCGCACGTAGTCGCTCCCCATCGTCTCCAGGGTTGAGGCGCGCATCATCCGGGTAACGACCGCCAGGCTGCCGGCGGCCAGGGTCATGGCTGGCAAGAGGAGATGGAGCAGCGCCGATCCGAACAGTGAAACGTCGCCCGCCAGGAGCGCATCGACGAGGTACGACCCGGTTACCCGTGGCGGCTCGATATCGAGCGTGCCCAGGCGCCCGCCCACGGGCAGGAGCGAGAGGTGCTTGTAGAAGACCACCTGCAGCACCAACCCCAGCCAGAAGATCGGCAGCGAGACGCCGGCCACCGAGAAGAGCCGGGAGGCGTAATCGACCGGGCTGCCCCGCTTCATGGCGGAAATGACCCCCAGCGGGATGCCGACGAGCGCGGTGATGACGAAGGCCGCGGCGGTCAACTCGATCGTGGCCGGCAGATATTGCGCCAGGTCCTCGGCCACGGGACGCCGCGTCGTCACCGAGAGTCCCAGATCGCCCCGCAGCAGCCCGCTCATGTAGACGACGTACTGCTCGAGCACCGGGCCGCTGAGGTGATAGCGCTCCGCCAGCGCGTCGACCTGCTCTTGCCGGGCGTGCGGGCCGGCCAGCAGCCGGGCCGGGTTGCCGGGCGCCAGCCGGCTGAGCGTGAAGGTGATCACGCTCATGCCGAGCAGCACGAGCACCATCAGCAGCAGGCGGCGCACAATGAAATGGGCCATCTGGAAACTTCCGTCCAATCATCGCGGCCGGCTGCAACAGGCCCGTGGCAGCCGGCTGTCACGTTGTCCGCCATGGGGACGCGATCCTCTTTCGGCGCATCGCGATAGCAATGTCATTCCGACACGGTGTGCCTCGGGATGACACGGCTTCCGAACGCCGCTCTAGGCCGTCTTGAACAGGCCGTACCAGTTCAGCGCCTCGATGTAGACGCCGTTGAAGACAAATCCCTGGACGGTGTCCCGCATCGGGAGCCGGTAGCGCTTCTCATAGACGTAGAGCGCCGGGGCATCCTCCACCAGGAGGTCCTGCGCCTGGGCATAGAGGGCCATCCGCTTGGCCTCGTCCGGCTCGGCGGAAGCATCAGCAAGCAGCGTGTCCAGCTCGGGATTCGAGTAGTAGCCCCAATTGTACCCGGCGGTGCCCTGGGCGTCGGTGGCAAAGAGGGAGAACATGAAGTCGAAGGGGGTCTTCAGCGTGGGCCACCAGACCAGGCCAAAGGCGTGATTGGCGGTCTCCGGGTTCGAGAGCAGATCAGCCCAGGCGCTGGGGCTCAGCTCCTGAATATCGACGGTGATGCCCAGATCGGCCATGTTGGCCTGGAACAACTCGCCCAGGGGACGCTTCCAGAAGTAGCCCGTTTCATAGGTATACGGAATGGTGAAGCCACCGTCGGGATAGCCAGCCTCGGCCAGCAGCGCCCGCGCCTTGTCGGGATCGTAGCTGTATTGCGGGGTGTCCGGGTTGAAGCCGACGAAGTTGCTGGGGATCGGCCCATGCGCCTGCTGCGCCTTGCCGCGCATGATGTCGTTCACCCAGGTCTCGTAATCGAACCCGTAGGAGAGCGCCTGACGCACCTTTTTGTCTGCGGTGGGGCCCTCCCGGGTGGGCAGGACGAGGTAGTAAAGGTTGTACGACGGTACGTCCGTAATGACGATGCCCGCTGCGCCATCCAGCTCTTCGACCGCATCGTCGGGCAGGAAGAGCGCCACGTCGACCTCGCCCTGCTCCAGCAGCAGCCGCTCCGTGGCCGGCTCCTTCACGTACTTGACGAAGATCTGGTCGGGATGATCGCCGTCCCAGCCCTGCCAGTAATTGGGATTGCGCGAGAAGACGGCCTGCTGTGACTGGCTGTAGGAATCGAGCACGAACGGCCCGGTGCCGACCATGTTCTCGCGTAGCCAACTCTGGGCCCAATCGCCGTCCTGCTGATGCTCGTTGATCGCCTTCGGGGAGATGATGTAGGGCGCATACATGCCGGCAAACGCCGAGAGGGCGCCGTCGGATGGCGCGCTCAGCGTCAGGGTCACGGTCATGTCATCGGGCGTCTCGATAGCGGTGACATTGGCCAGGGCAAAGGCGATGCCTTGCGCCACCCCGATCTGGCGCTCGATGGAGAGCTTCACCGCGGCCGCGTTCAGCGGCTCGCCGTCCGAGAAGCTGATGCCCGGGCGGATGGCGAAGGTGTAGGTCAGGCCATCGTCCGAAATGTCGTACCTCTCGGCCAGGTGGGGCACGATATCGAGGGTATCTCCCTCGTACTTGACCAGGGTTTCGTAGACCGCCCGCCAGAGCAGCGGCGATTGCCCGTCGAAGGAGACCTGCGGGTCGAGCGTAACGGCATCCGCCCCGGACGCAACCACCAGCGTTTTCGCGTCCGCCGCTGTCGTCTCGCGAATCGAGAGCTGGCCGAAGGCCACGGTGGCGAGGCCGGCCGCGGTCGCGCCTTGCAGGGCGAGCCGCCGGTTGAGCGGGCGGCGGAGCAGATCGTCAATAACCGAGGCCGTGCGGCAATCGCTGGACTGCATGCTGATTCTCCTGTTCACGTCAATTCCTGAATCCCCTGCTGGTGACGCGCTCGGGGCTCTGTTCTGGCCCGTTCCCGTGGGCAGCGCAAATCGCCGCCTCCACCTGGCGCCCATGCAGCCTTGCGCACGAAGGAGGGCATCATAACGCATGGCCTCGGGCGCGGGCTTACCACATGACGTCGCCGCCGTTGGGCGAAAGGCTTTGTCCCGTGCAGTAGCTGGCCTCGTCGGAGGCCAGATAGACATAGGCCCAGGCGATCTCGACCGGTTGGCCGAGGCGCCGCATCGGCAGCGACTCGATCTTCCACCGCTTCCAGTCCTCGTCCTGGTCCGAGTGCCACATTGGCGTTTCGGTTGGCCCCGGGCAGACCGCGTTGACGGTAACACCGTGCAGGGCAACCTCCTGCGCGACCGAGACCGTGAGGGCCACCACGCCCGCCTTGGACGCACAGTAGGAGGCCTTGAGCGGCGCGGGCTTGTGGGCCAGTTGGGAAGCGGTGTTGATGATGCGCCCGTACTCCCGCGCCACCATGTGCGGCAGCGCGTGCTTCATGCCGAGGAAGACGCCCCCCAGGTTGACCGCGGTGACGGCTTCCCATTCCTCGAGCGATTCGGTGTGCAACGGCCCCTGATGGCCACTGATGCCGGCGTTGTTGACCAGAATGTCCAGCCGGCCGAACGCGGAGACGGCCGCCTCGATCGCCGCCTTGACCTGGTCCTCCTCGCGTACGTCGACGGCGATGGGCAGCACGGAGCGCCCCAGCGCGCGCAACTCCGCCGCCAGCGTCTCGCCCTCCGCCTGTCGCCCATGGTCGCCAACGGCGACATCGGCGCCCTCCGCGGCGAAGAGCCGGCAGATCTCGCGGCCGATGCCCGTATTGCCGCCGATGACGAGCGCCGTCTTGTCCTGAAGCCGGTTCATCTGTTTGCCACCTTGCTTTCCTGATCCATGCGGGCGACAGCCCGCGCGCCATTGTGCGGCATGACCTGGCAGATGCAATGCCTCATCGTGGTGGAGTTGGTTGAGCGAACGGGGTTTTGAACGGCATCGTGGCCAGGATCGCCTCGTTGCCTCCGGCGTCAGGGGCGATCGCGGCCCCATGAAAACACTCCACTCAAGGCGACATGAGCACCCCGCCAGTGACGAAGACGGTCTCCCCGGTGACGTACTCGCTGAGATCGCTGGCCAGGTAGAGGACCGCTCGCGCAATGTCATCGGGCTGGGCCAGCCGACCCCAGGGCGTGGCCGCGCCTTTGGCGGCGATCTCCTCTTCCGTCATCCCGTAGCGCGGCTGCGCGGTATCCGTGAGGCCGGGGGCGACGGCGTTGACGGCGATGTGATGCGGGGCAAGCTCCAGCGCCAGCGATTTGGTCAAGCTCAGCACCCCCGCCTTGCTGGCGTTGTAATGGCTGCCCCGCTCCGCCGGCACAATCGCCGCTTCCGAGGCGATATTCACGATCCGGCCCGAGCCCCGGGGGATCATCAGGCGCGCCGCTTCCTGCGCACAGAAGAACGTTCCCTTCAGGTTGACATCCATCACCTGATCCCAGGTTGCCTCATCGAGCTCGAGGGCCGTGGCGCGGGGGAAGACGCCCGCGTTGTTGACGAGGATATCGAGGCCCCCAAAGGCATCGCCGACCATGGCGAAGAGCGCGCGAATCTGGGGCACGCTGCCCACATCGGCCTTTACCGCGAAGGCTCCTGGTCCCAGGGCGTGCACATCCTTAGGGGCGCGCCGGTCGTCGGGGTAATTGACGGCAATCTTCGCTCCGTGCTTCGCCAGCAGCGTGGCGATGGCCCAGCCAATGCCCTGATTGGCGCCGGTGACGAGCGCGGTGCGCCCCGTGAGATCGAGCATCGATAGATCCTTCCCGTAAACCGTGCCCCTATCTTCGTGGTTCTCGCCGCGATGTCAACCGGGTTCGGCGCCGAGATGGGCTGCTGGCGCGCGCTGGCCACGAGCATGCGTACGATGTTTGCGTAGCCACCTTGCCCTGTCCCGAGCGTTGAACAGTCGAGGACCTTGACGCGCTACTGATAATCAGTAGTATTGACGAGGAGGCGTTGATGGAGTTCGAGTGGGACGACCGCAAAAACGCCTCAAATTTCAGAAAGCATCGCCTCAGCTTTGAGGAGGCCATTGCAGTCTTTGATGATCCTCATCAGGTTGAGTGGATTTGCAGTGATCCGGAGGATGACGAAGAGCGTTGTCTGATCGTTGGCCGGCTGGGCTGGAACATCATATCCGTGGTCTACACCGAACGAGGCAACACGACACGCGTGATTTCGGCGCGGGAGGCACGATTAGATGAGCGACGAGCAAATTGTCAGGGCGAGGCGAACATCTGACGGGACGTTGGAACAGATCCTGCCAGATGATTCAGCGCGGCCACTGGCGGGGAAGACCGATTGGGCGTATCTCGACGCGATGACCGATGAAGAAGCCTATCAGAATGCCCTCGACGATCCCGACAATCCACCGCGCTCCACCGCCGAGCTGGCCCGCATGCGCCGCGTGCCTGACCCGCGACGCATCCGGCTCGGCATGAGGCTGACGCAGGAGGAATTTGCGCGTCAATTCCAGATCGCCCTGGGCACGCTCCGCGACTGGGAGCAACGCTCCCGCCTGCCCGACAGCACGGCGAAAGCCTACTTGCGGGTCGTCGCCAGCAATCCCGATGCTGTCCGCCGCGCCCTCGGTACAGATGTTCTGGAACAAACCACCACACCTGGTGAAGGACACCGCGTCAAGTCCGCATAGGCGCCCATCACAACTCCGCCGTATCCAGCCAGATGGTCACCGGGCCGTCGTTGACCAGCGCGATCTGCATCTCGGCCCCGAAGCGGCCGGTGGCCACGGAGAGGCCGAGATCGCGTAATGCATCGGTGAAGCGATGGACGAGCGACGCGGCGATAGCGGGTGGCGCGGCGTTGATGAAGCTGGGGCGGCGGCCCTTGCGGCAGTCGGCGTAGAGGGTGAACTGCGAGACGACCAGCATCGCTGCCGGCTCGCCTCTCTGAAGGAGATCGAGCGCCGAGCGGTTGAGGTTTCCTTCGGCATCGTCGAAGACGCGCAGATTCGCGATCTTGCGCGCCAGTAGATCGGCCTCGGCGGAGCTGTCCCCGGTCGTGACCCCGACCAGCAGCAGAAAGCCGGACCCAATCTCCCCAACCGTCTCATCGCTGACGCTCACCTTGGCGCGGGTCACCCGTTGCGCCAGCACCCGCACGGCTCAGTCTGCCTGGATCAGGGGCATGAGGACGGCCGTGGCCATGGCGGCGATCCCCTCGCCGCGGCCGATGGCTCCCATCCCCTCGTTTGTCGTCGCCTTCACGCCGACCGCGTCCATGCCGATGCCGAGGCAGGCGGCGATGCGCTCTCGCATCTGGGAGACATGCGGATTGATGCGCGGCGCTTCGGCCAGGATCGTGGCATCGACGTTCGCGGGGGCCCAGCCGGCCGCGCGAGTCAGCCGCACGACCTCGCGCAACAGATCCTGGCTGTCGGCATCGCGCCAGCGCTCGTCGGAGGGGGGGAAGTGCTGCCCGATATCGCCGAGCGCGGCCGCGCCAAGGATGGCGTCGGCGATGGCGTGCAGCAGCACGTCGGCGTCGGAATGCCCATCCAGGCCGCGATCGTGCGGGATCTGGACGCCCCCCAGGATGAGGCGCCGCCCCGCGGCGAAGCGGTGCGCGTCGTAGCCGATCCCCACGCGGGGCGGCGCGGGTGTGTGCATCCGATCGCGAGCGCGGAGCAGGGCATCGGCCACGGCGATATCCTCCGGATGCGTCACCTTGAGATTGGCCAGGGAGGCGGGAACGACCGCGACCGGGATGCCCGCCGCCTCGCAGAGGCGCGCCTCGTCGGTGACATCCGCCCCCTCGCTCGCGGCTAACGCGCGCCGCAGCGTCTCCAGGCGAAAGGCTTGCGGGGTCTGCGCTGCCCAGAGGTCAGTGCGGTCGACCGTGGCGCCGATGGCGCCCGCCGCGACCCGTTTCAGCGTGTCGGCGACCGGGATGGCGGCGATGGCCGCCCCGGTTGCGGCCGCCGTCCGCGCGCAGCGATCGAAGAGATCGGAGTCAGCCAGCGGGCGGGCGCCGTCGTGAATGAGGACGATTTCAATGCCCTCCGGCAGCGCGGCCAGCCCCGCCGCTACGGAATCCTGCCGCCGCTCGCCCCCGGCGACGACGGCCACCACGCGCGAAAAGTCCTCGTCCGCCACCAGCCGGGAAACGGCGGGCAGCGTGTGCTGGCCCGCGACCACCACGATGGAGCCAATCGTTTGGGTCTGGTCCAGCGCCGCCAGCGGCCAGGTCAGCATCGGCCGACCGGCCAATGGGAGAAGCACTTTCTCCGGCGCCCCCAACCGCTCACCGCGGCCAGCGGCCACTACCACTGCCGCCACGCGCTCGGGCGGCGGCATGGCGGACACGCTCTGCCCAGGCATCAACGCCCGACGTCAACACTCCCCTCTCCCAGCGCACTGGGAGAGGGGTTGGGGGTGAGGGCCTGCGTAGGCGAGGAGCTTGAGGCAAGGGAAGCTGCCGCCGCGCGCAACGCTGCAACTGCCTGCAATGGCACGGGCGCGCTTCCCAGCTCGCGGCCGCCACTGCCCCGGTCGACGCCGTGGAAATCGCTGCCGCCGGTGGCGATCAGCCCGCGCCGGGCGGCGATGGCGCGCAGGGTTTCGCGATCCTCCGGGGTATATTCGCCGTAATCGACCTCCATCCCGAGCAGTCCCGCCGGAACGAGGCTATCGAGCACGCTCTCCACCCCCCCCGGCCAGAAGGGGTGGGCCAGCACCGGCACGCCGCCCGCCTCCCGCACCAGGGCAATGGCATCACGCGGGTCGACGCGCGGCCGCGGCACGTAGGCCGGTTGCCCCTGGCCGATGTACCGGTCGAAGGCATCGAGCACACTGCTGGCGTATCCGCCGGTCACCAACACCCGCGCCAGATGTGGCCGCCCGGCGGTGCCATGCCCGATGAGTGCGCGAACCTCATCAGCATCGATGGCGACGCCGATGCGCAGCAGGCGCTCGATCATGCGCGTCATGCGCTCTTCCCGCGCCCGCGCGAAGCCGGCGAGTCCGTCCAGCAGGGCGGGGCTCTCGATATCGAGACAGTAGCCGAGCAGATGCACCCCCTCGCCGCCAGCCAGGGATGTGCTCAGCTCGACGCCAGAGATGATCTCCACCCCCAGCCGCTGGCCCGCGATCCGCGCCTCGGGGATGCCGGCCACGGTGTCATGATCGGTCAGTCCCAGGAAGCGGACCCCGCGCGCAGCGGCCTCCTCCACCAGCGCGGTTGGTGAAAGGAGGCCGTCGGAAAAGGTGCTGTGGGTGTGGAGATCGACGAGTCGGGAGTCTGAAGTCGGGGGTCGGAGGTCGGGAGTAGGAGGCGGATCCGTTTGACCGTTTCTCACTTCCGACTTCCGACCTCCGACTCCCGACTCGTTATCGCGGTTCGACGACGAGCCGGATGGCGGTGCGGTCCTCGTTTTCGATGGTCACGTCGATGAAGGCGGGCAGGCAGATCGCCTCGATGCCCGTCTCGCGCAGGTAATCGCGGGCGATGGCCACGGCCTTGACGGCCTGGTTGGTTGCGCCGGCGCCGATGGCCTGGACTTCCGCCCGGCCATTTTCGCGCACGACGCCGGCGATGGCCCCGGCGACGGCGCTCGGCCGGGACCGAGCCGAGACTTTGAGCACGTCGCTGTTGCGCTGTTCGACGACCGCCACGACCTCCGGAGCGGTATACGCCGCATTGCCGTACGCTGGCTGGTCGTCATCATCTTCGTCATAGCCGTTGCCCGGCTCGGGCCGCGCGTAGCCATTGTCGGCTTCCACCTCGGTGGCAGCCCAGGATGGCGTATGCGGTTGGCGGACGCCGTTGAGTTGGCGCCCCACGACCTCGGTTTCGACATGAAACTCAGCATCCGCCTCGACGACTTCCTCGGCGTCAGGTGGGTAACTCGTCTTGAACGGATCGATCTTGATGTCACGCAAGTCGAGTTTGGAGAAGAAGCGATCCACGTTGCCGAACCCCCTGAACGCTTGTATCTATCGGCCGCCGCACTGTTGGCGGACCGCGCCTATCCTAAATGCAAACCGGCTGCCGCGCGCTTCCGAAGAGCGCGGCCAGAATCACCGTACTTCCGGTGCTGGCCCCGCCGGCCGCCCACGCGAACCCTGACGATGCATCGCAGAGACGAGGCCGGCGACGAGCCGGCCCAAGCCCCACGATCATCTCGTGAACGTCACGCAGTCTAGTACAGAGCGCGCAACGCCGTTGTGGAATTGTGAAGCACTTTTCGTCAATCCGGCAATCAGGGCCTGACTAGCGCGCATAATCGACCGCGCGCGTCTCGCGAATGACCGTGACCTTGATCTGCCCCGGATATTCGAGGCTCTCCTCGATCTTCTTGGAGACATCACGCGCCAACCGCGCGGCGGCGAGATCGTCGATCGACTCGGGCTGCACCAGGATGCGCACCTCGCGTCCAGCCTGGATGGCGAAGCTCTTTTCCACCCCGTCGAAGGAGTTGGCGACCCCTTCGAGGGCCTCCAGCCGCTTGATGTACGTCTCCACCATCTCGCGCCGGGCGCCAGGCCGCGCGCCAGAGATGGCGTCGGCGGTGGCCACGATGAAGGCTTCGATCGTCTGCGGCTCCTCCTCGCCGTGATGGGCGGCGATGGCGTGCACGATTTTCGATGAGCGCCCCAGGCGCTTGGCGATGTCGGCGCCGATCAGCGCGTGCGGCCCCTCGACCTCGTGATCGACGGCCTTGCCGATATCGTGCAACAGACCGGCGGTCTTGGCCACGTTGACGTCGGCGCCGATCTCGGCGGCGAGGGCGGCGGCGATCATCGACGTTTCCAGCGAGTGACCGAGGACGTTCTGGCCGTAGGAGGTGCGGAACTTGAGGCGACCCAGCAGCTTGATCAGGTCGGGATGGAGGCCGGGGACGTTCGCCTCGTAGGCGATCTTCTCCCCTTCCTCGCGCATGACGCCATCCAGCTCGAGCCGCGTCTTGGCGACGATCTCCTCGATGCGGGTGGGGTGAATGCGGCCATCCTGCAACAGCTTGTTGAGAGCCCGGCGAGCGACTTCGCGGCGGACCGGATCGAAGGCGGAGATAGTGACCGCCTCGGGGGTGTCGTCGACGATCAGGTCGACGCCGGTAGCCTGCTCCAGGGCGCGGATGTTGCGGCCTTCGCGCCCAATGATGCGGCCCTTCATGTCGTCGGACGGGAGAGGGATGACGGAGACCGTTGATTCGGCGACGTAGTCGGTGGCGATGCGCTGGATGGTGGTGGCGAGCACGCGGCGGGAGCGCTTGTCAACCTCTTCCCGCAATTCGAGCTCCAGCTCGTGCAGACGGCGGGCCGCCAGCGCGCGGGCCTCGTCCTCGACCTCGCGCACCAGCTCGTCCTTGGCCTGGTCGGCGGTCAGCCCAGCGACGCGCTCCAGCTCTTGCAGGTGACGACCGCGGGCTTCATCGAGGGCGGCCTGTTGCCGGGCGTGCTCGGATTCGAACTCCGCCTGCTTGCGGGTCCGTTCGGTTTCCCAGGCATCGCGAGCGCGTTCAAGGTCGAGATCCTGGCGGCGCAGCTCCTGCTCGCGACGGTCCAGAACGGTGGTCTTCTGGTCGATCGTGGCTTCTTTTTGCTCGACGCGGCGTTCGATCCGGTCGATTTCCTTGCGACGTTGCGTGACCTCCCGGTCGATCTCCGCGCGCAGGCGGATCGCTTCGTCTTTCGCCTCGAGGGCGGCGTCACGTCGTCGGGTTTCGGCTTCCTCCAGGATACGGTCGGCCTCGGCCTGAACCTTGCGGATCTGGGCGTCGGCACGGCCTTCCAGGTACCAGCGGGTAGCGAAGAAGGTAGCAATAACGACGAGTACGGCCTCGAGGACGCCGAGGATGATATTCTGGGTGTTCATCGGCATCCCTGTTTACATTATGTTGTGACGCGCACGCTGCAACGCGCGCGCGGCAGGTGAAACACCAGCCCCGTTGCCGGGGTACGGGTATTGACAGTGGGCGTGGCAAGACGATCATCTTTGTGGTGCGAAAGACCCAAAGACGCAACACGGGTTGCGCACGCTTGCCCCATCCCAGTGCATGATACGAGCACGGACGACGGTGCGTCAAACTGCCGCACGCAAACATCGCGGGGAGGAAACCCGCGTGATTTCGGCACTTTCAGGCCCCGGTTTGCGCTTCGCTGCACGTTGGGCCGGATGCACAAGGTGACTGGCCCAACCGCGCCCAAACCCTAGCGGGAGCCTCCGGCGGATCCTCGATCGTCCGCGTCGCGCTGCTCTCTCCGCTCCGCCAGGAAGCGCGCCAGCCGCGACAGACCGCGGGCGGAAAGATCGAGCGCGCCGATGGCCAGCTTCTCGGCCTGGGCCGCAACGGGCGCGGCATACTTCAGCGCCTGTTGCACGTCACTGACTGGTTTGCCGCTGTAGGGCGGCCATTTCTTCAGCTCGCGGTCGTCCTCCGCCGTTCTGGTGACGGGAGGAGGCGACGAGAAGGTGCTGGCGTCTTCGCCAAACCCGCCGTCTTCTTCGCGCGCGGCGGCCGGGGCAGCCGTGGGGGGCGAGGTCGTTGCCATGGTTGGGTCAGGCCGATTGCCGCTGGTCGGCGCGTCGTCCAGCCCAAGGATGGGCTCTTTCAGGTGATCGCGCAGAGTGGGAGGAACAAGGCCCTCTCCTTCGTCAAGCGGGCCGGCTTCCGGCGTGGCGTACACCTGACCGGCGCCCGGCGCCGTGGCTGGCACGCCTTCGTCGAGGGGACCGCCTTCGGGCGTCACGTTGACCTGGCCGGTGGGAGTGTCTGATGGGTTACTCATGAGGATCCTCCACACGTGCTTTCGTTGAATCGCGAACGTTGACGGCTTGCCATCGACGGCACAATGCGCGGACATCTGCATCGGTTTGCCGATGCTTCAGCCAGCTTGGTGGTTCGCACTGCCAGCCTTCTCGCCAGCTTCGTGCCAAGTTCGGAACATCATGACACCATTTGGCGACTGGGATGGAACGAATACCGTTTTCGCCTGTAGACACGCTCATCCTCATACCATGATCGGCCAACCGCGTCATGATCATCCGTACCATGATGGTCTCCCGTCGATTTTCGGTTTGATCCAACGACTACCTCTTGACGGACCGATGATCGCGAGGGAGGAGCGCAATCATGTCGGAGAAGGAACCAACAACCGAACGAATGCTCAACGACGCTGAAGCGACTCCAATGCCGTGGGCGGAGGCACTCGCGCGCCTGGAGCATCCCGAGGGAGAGGTAACCCACTGGCTGTCGACCGTGCGGCCGGACGGACGGCCGCATGTCGTGCCGGTGGGAGCCGCCTGGCTCGACGGCGCGATGTACTTCACGACGGGCCAGGGCACCCGTAAGGAGAAGAACCTCGCGCAGAATCCGCTGTGTGTCATCGCGTTCGCGAATCGTGGCTTCGACCTGATGGTGGAAGGGGTTGCCGCGCGGGTCACGGACGAGGCAACGCTGGAGCGATTGGCCGAGAAGTACAACGCCAACGGCTGGCCGGCGACGGTGCGCGAGGGCGCCTTCGACGCCCCGTTCAGCGCTCCCACGACGGGCCCGGCGCCGTACAACGTCTACAAAGTGACGCCATCGGTCGTTTTCGGTCTCGGCACCACCGAGGAGACGTACGAACACCCGACGCGCTGGCGCTTCGACCGCTAGGAGCCAGCCAAGCGTGATTTCCACGCGCTGTTGAGGATCGACCAACGCGCTGAGGCCGGACCCACCGCAGAGGTCGCGCGTGCAGCCTAGACTCGCTCAGGCGACGGCCTCCTGACTGGCCATCATGTAGCCAAATCCGGGGCGATCCTGAATGGCTGCCTTGCCCACCTTCTTGCGCAGCGCGAAGACGAGCATATCGACCGTTCGGGACGTTGGGTCGTAGACCATCCCCAGCGCATTCTCCGCGAGTTGCCGTCTGCTGAGCGCGGTATTTTTGTTGCGCATCAGATACTGCATGATCTGATATTCCTGCGCGCTGAGGTCGCTCTCTTTGGCACCGATCACCAAGGAATAGCGCTGCACGTTCACGGTCAACCCTCTCTCTTCACGGCCGTGGCGGCGGGCGATACCCTCCGCCAGCAGCCGGCCGCACATCGATCCATTGCTCCACCGGGGCGTAGTGGGCAATCAACCCCTCGGCTTGGTGCGCGGGGCAGCAGTTCAGGGGGCGCGGATTGTCATATGGGACAGAAGCGCGGCCGCAGTAGGCACCCGTGGTTCAATACCGGTTATGCCGGATCGTCATCGTCGTGTCTTGGCTGACCAGCGCGGGCAACAAGAATGCTGCGCTGATCTTGGCCGGATTCGCCATTTTCATCGCTCCCGTCGACTGCGGACCCAAGTCGACGTGGCTCCTCCCTTCGGAGCTCTTCCCGAAGCGCCTGCGGGTGTCGGCCAACTGACGCCGGCGTCCAGCAAATCGGGCGGGGCGGGCGGCATCTTCCCGCTGCCGGTGCTGAGCACAGCAGGGGCCCCTTGACGCCGCCTTTGGGAACTCCTGCGACCAGCAGGAGGAGGTCCTGGTGCCAGGCGCTGTGGTTGCGGGTTATGGGAGGCGCAGTCGAAATCTTCTCCATCGATGCGCACACCAAAACCGATGCTGGAAATGCGTAGATTGGACGGCTGGCCGAGGTGATCAGAGTGCGCCGTCTGATCGCCGCGTTCGTATATTGCGCCCCATCAGATGGGAGTTTCGTTGGACCTCAAGTCGAAGGCGAGTCTGGGACAAAAGGGAGAGGCAACAGTTCTCTCGGGAGCCAAGTCCCCCCTAAATGTCCGGTTCCCAACATCCCGAACTTCGATTACATATCCGACCTCATCATTTCCCAGCCCATCACGAAATCCAATCCGTAGTCGAAAACGGCTTTCGTTCGCTTGAGCCGCTCCATCCAGATATGTTGGAAGGTAGATAAATGACAGCCAACCGTTTGCCTCGGCTTCAAGATCCAATAGACCATTCTCAGGATGCGCGGGATTCCCATCGAGTTCGGATGCAACCGATAGCAGCTTTACGTCACGAGCGCGTCCTTTGCCTTCGTTTCGAACGGGGAGCTTGACCAAGAGATGTGTATTCCTAAATCCGGTCTCAATTCGATGCTCTGAATCCTGGAACAAACGAATGCAGGCCTTTTCGTTTCTGAGGGTGCTTACGGCTGGTCCGTCTTTCGGATCAATGCCGGCCTCGCCCATCGACTCCAACATCTGATGGGTGGCTTCAAGACGCTCAAGAGCCTCGTCACCGTGCCACCAAAACTCTTTAATTCGAAAATCGTTCATTAGTGGCCTTTCTCGGGCCAGACGCTTGAGGTCAGTCCGAACACTGTCGATCGACTTGTGAAGAAGTGGACGCGCTCGTACAAAATCAGCAAGTCGTATAGCCTCAAGCCCATCATCGGCGCTCATCAGGATCTGCTGGGCATCTTCGATTCTGTATTTATCAGTGGCATGCTCTAGTGCCCATCGAACCTTCGATAGGTTTGCGAGATCACCTATGGCAGTTGCGAGGTTCGCTAAGTCAGATTGCGGTCCTTCTTCGGAAGAACCTTCCAAATCGAGTGTTAGATCGATGGCTTGACTGGCTCCGGTCTGGGAAATCGAGTCCACAACGCGGCGAATTCCCTGCGCGACGTTCAACCATGCGTCGTCACGATCGTTCCAGATTGTCACAGGGCGGCCGTCTCGGGGCAGCGCTTGGATATTCCCGAAGGGCAGCTCCTTCCAGTCGCAATGGCGAAGAATGACCGGGATAACCCTTGCTTCACCGGAATTGTGCCGATCAATCGCAGCCGCAAGTTCTTTGTTGTAGCAGTAATCAGAGTTAATGAAGCTCGAGCTGACCATTATCAAGATGACATCGCATGTCTTGAGTTGCTCGTCGATTGCCCTCCCCCATTCCTCGCCAGCCTCGATTTTTCGATCATGCCAAACGGAGATTTTATTCTGGCGTCGTAACGGGGCGAGGTGCTCATGGAGCTGATCGAGCAACTCTTCGTCTTGATGCGAGTAAGCCAAAAATACGCTGATCGTGCGCGCTGTGCCACTTGAGTTGCTTGCATCAACCATGCTGTTTTCCTGCCCGTTTGACGAGAAGTCGAACTGCTTCTATTTGAACGGCATTACTGTCAGCTGGTGCATTGACAGTCCTAAACCATTCACCGTCACCACGCTGAGTTGAGACGCGATACAGCTATATTCAGAACTTCGTTGGATCAATCCTTATCCCCGCGTTCATGAACTCCTTGAACAGCAACGCGCGGGCGTCATTAATGTGGTCCTTGAATTCGATGTAGACGAGGCCAGCGATGTCTGATGGCAGTTCCATGGGCCCCTTATAGAGGACCGCCACGTTTGCTCTCCCAAGTTGGTTCAACAACATTCCAAGTTCAAGCACAACATTCTGACGTGCCCTGAAATTCTTATTGACCTCCTGACCTCGGGGATAGCCTTCATCGTCCGGGGTCGCAAGCACCACCGCAAAAGACGCTTCGCTCTGATGTTTTTCTAGTTTTTCGATCAGGGTTTGTCCGCCTGAAGCTAGCTGATCGAGAAAGATCGGATTGAGCTCCCACCGGTGAAGAATGGTTTCCAGTTGTTCGCGGGCTGGGATGTCGTGGCCATAGGCCACAAACACATTTCGCGACGGTGGAGGAGGAGCACTCGAAAATGTATTGGATCCAAGGTGCGCGAGGGCACTCTTCGCTTCAGCGGTGGTTTTTCCTTGAAATTGAATGGTGCCCTTATCATATAGCGTAAAGACAGTTCCCTCCCTAGTTCTTATTTGGTCGCCGACATTGTTGACGCGCTTTATTTCATTTACTGTTTGGCCAATACTATTGAGAATCAATTTTGCCTCTTCAATTCTGTCCTCGTTGACCGACACCGCAATCCTCCAAGACTCAAACTTTATAAGAGCCCGCCACGCTGCGGACATTGGATAGTTGAGTATTATCTCGATCCTAGGAAGCGGCGCAATAGGAATGGTGCCCTAACGGATTCTGACGCTTCGTCGATGCCGGGTAGCGCACATCGATCCAGGCCATTGCATCGTTTTGTAGTCAATCATTGCGACCGAACGATGCGCGGTGCGGAGCCCCTAACCGCTCTCATTCAATCGCGTCGCAAGCACAGTGCTAACTGGCGAGCCATCGTGATCGCGGACGGAACGCTCCAGTTCAGCAGTCGACCAGGACATATCAACTCCCTGGCGAATCAATTGTTGGTGGAGAAATGATGTGCTCATCCTCGTCACCCCTCGACTAACCCAGGCGATTAAGTTTTCCTGACGCATTTGGCCATGCTGATCACCGATGCTCGTTGCTGCGCTCTGGCCCATCAGGTATACCCCTTGTAGCGAGTTATGGGCCGTCGTGGTGATCGCTGTGCAGGCGAAATAGAGCCGGTTGTCCAGCGGTGTTCCCAGGGGCAAGGCCAGCCACGCAGGTACCGACGACGATCATGTCAAAATCCCCGCGCTTCTTCGCCGTCGATGCGGTACGCATCGTCTCGGTCCCATTGCCCCTCACTCCGGAATCGTGCGATACGATTGCCCCATCCGAAAACGCAGTCGCGCGCAGTCCGCAAGGAGGGGGCCGCAATGACCATGACTGAAGGCAACGTTTGGCCGAAGCTGCACAACGCCATGTGGCCGGGGATCGTCGGCAAGGGCGAGGAGGGGAACCCGCCGATTGCCCTGGAGACGATGCTCGACCTGACCGCCGCCGCCGAGGTGAACGGCGTCAAATTCGACGGGGTCGATCTCTTTCTGGCCGACCCCCACACCAGCATCGACGCAAATGACGACGACATTCGGCGCCTGGCCGAGGCCATCACTTCACGTAACCTGGTGGTTGGCTCCGTCGTGGCGCCCGTCTGGCCGCCGGTGGGTGGCGGCTCGGCCATGGGCAGCGCCGAGGAGCGCGCCCGCTTCGTCGAGGTGGTCGACAAGGCCAGCCGCATCGCCAGCCGCCTGCGCGAGCTGGGCATCCGCCCCTATGGCGTGGTGCGCATCGATTCGGCGGCGTCGGTGGATGCCTGGGCGGAAGACCCGGCTGGGAACACGAAGATCATCGCCGAAACCTTTCGCCAAGCCTGCGACGCCGCCGAGAGCCACGGCGAGCGGCTGGCGGCCGAGGGAGAGATCTGCTGGGGCGGGATGCACTCGTGGCGGGCGATGCTCGATCTGCTGGAAGCGGTCGATCGCCCGCAAACGCTCGGCTTTCAGGCCGACATGGCCCACACCCTACTCTATACGCTCGGCGCGAACGCCCCGGAAGCCCGCATCCTTCCCGCCGATTTCTCCTGGGACGACCGCGCCACGCTCGATGAGGCGCTGACCACCCTCACCGCCGCCCTGCGCCCCTGGACGATCGATTTCCACGTGGCCCAGAACGATGGCACGGTCTTCGGCTCCGGCTCGCACGACAAGACCGGCCGCCACTGCACGGTGCACGATCCGAACGGGCGGCTCGACATCGTCCACCACGCCGGATTCTGGATGCGCGACGCCAGCGGCGAGCCAACCCGCGCCTACCAGCACATCTGCTGGGACGGCTGCATGTTCCCCAACAGCACGATGCTCGATCAGCAGACATGGAACGACGTGCTCGGCGCGATGATCGACGTGCGGGATGCGCACGGTTGGGGTGATGGGGTCATAGGGTCATAGGGTGATAGGAAGGACGGAGGACGGGAGACGGAGGACGGAATCCTCTCGTTGTACTCCCTATCACCCTATCACCCCATGACCCTACCACCCACGAAAGGAGCATTCCCGATGAGCGCGAAACGTCCCCTCAATATCGGCCTCGTTGGGTGCGGGTTCATGGGGCGAACGCACTCCAATGCCTGGGGGAAGGTCAACCAGTTCTTCGATCTGGAGTATCGGCCGGTGCTGAAGGCGGTGTGCGCCCGCAATCCAGAGGAGGTTCAGGGCTTCGCCGAGCAGTGGGGGTACGAGACGACCGAGACCGACTGGCGGGCGCTGGTGGCGCGGGACGACATCGACCTGATCGATATCGCCAGCCCGAACGACACCCACGCCGAGATCGCGATAGCCGCGGCGGCGGCGGGCAAGATGGTCTCTACTGAAAAGCCGCTGGCGCGGGGCGGGGCGGAATCGGAGCGGATGGTTGAGGCCGTGGAAGCGGTCGGCGTGCCGAACATGGTCTGGTACAACTACCGCCGCGTCCCCGCCGTGACCTTGGCCAAGCAGCTCATTGATGAGGGGAAGCTGGGGCAGATCTTTCACTACCGCGCCAAGTTCCTGCAGGACTGGACGATCTCGAAGGATCTGCCGCAGGGGGGCGCGGCGCTCTGGCGGCTCGACGTGAAAGTGGCCGGCAGTGGGGTCACCGGCGATCTCTTGGCGCACTGTATCGACACCGCGCTCTGGCTGAATGGCGACATCGACCGCGTCTCGGCGATGACCGAGACGTTCATTAAAGAGCGCCACCACACCCTCACCGGGAAGACCGAGCCGGTCGGCATCGACGACGCCAGCGCCTTCCTGGCCCGCTTCGCCAACGGCTCCCTGGGCACCTTCGAGGCGACGCGTTACGCCCGCGGCCACAAGGCGCTCTACACCCTGGAGATCAACGGCGAGCACGCCTCGATCGCGTGGGATCTGCACGATCTGCACCGGCTATCGTACTTCGATCATGGCGACGAAGGACGGGTGCGGGGCTGGCGCTCGATCCACATCACCGACGGCGATCATCCGTACATGGCGCACTGGTGGGTGCCCGGCCTCTCCATCGGCTACGAGCACTCCTTCATCCATCAGGCCGCCGATTTCCTGGAAGGCCTGGCCACCGGCTCCCCCGTCTCCCCCACCTTCCGCGAGGCGTTGGCCACGGACTATGTGACGGATGCGGTGCTGAAGTCGGCAAAGAGCGAGAAGTGGGAGACGGTGCAGCGCGGGTGACGGGTGACGGGTGACAGGTGACGGGTGACAGGTGATGGGTGATCGCATTGTGCAGGACCCGGCTGTCTTGTCGGGAAAACCCGTGGTTAGGGGAACGCGGATTTCGGTGGCGGTTGTCATCGAGTACCTGGCTGACAACCCGAACCTTGACGAGCTCTTCGCCGACTATCCACGGCTCACCATGGACGACGTCAAGGCGTGCCTTGCGTTCGCACACAGAATGGTGGAACGGGCCCCGTGGACGATGTCGGCTTTACATCGTGCTGAGAATCGACTTTTGTCTTCGGCGTGGTCAGGAAATCCGTGGAATTCGCCACCTGAGGCCGCAAGTCGAGAAATACCCGCTGTCGATTTGGACGCCCTATGGCAGCGAGTTCGGGCTCTTTCCGGCCAAACGCTGACAACCGTGAGCGGGCGGGCGCGGTTTGATGTCACGGATGTGGATGACAACCGCGCTCGGGTGGTGATCTGCAGTAGCGGACACTCCTGCAATGTATCGCGTGGAGGTTTCGAACGAGCGGCAGCATTTGGACTGGTCGTGTATGGCGTTACTCCGTACGATCTTCGCAAGGCGGAAATTGAGCATCCGACCTACACCGCCGGGATCATCAACGCCATCTTGCAATGAGAACCGCCGAAGCACTCACATCCCTGGATTGCTACACTGCGGGCCATGGACGACGATGTCGCAATCTATCTGGCCAAAGCCGCGGAGAGTCTCGTTTCCGCCGAAAGCGAATTCATCAATAGCCGGTACAATAGCTGCGCGAATCGGTGCTATTACGCCTGCTTTCAGGCGGCGGTCGCGGCGCTGATCGAGGAGGGCATCCGTCCACGCGGTGACTGGGGCCACGACTTTGTACAGGGCCAATTCGTCGGACTGCTGATCAACCGGCGCAAGCGGTACGGCAGCGAATTGCGGCGAGTCCTCTCCGACAATCGAATCGTGCGAGATCAAGCCGACTATCAATCGAAGCTTGTTTCTCGGACGCAGGCAAGCTGCTCTCTTGGACGAACTCGGGCATTCGTTGCTGCCATTCAGCAAAGGAAAGGCGCCAACTAATGAGTGAAAGTGAAGAAATCCAGATCACCATCACGCCGCGGGCTCAGGCGGCCCTCGATGAGCTTCAGGCACTCATCGTTGCGCGCTTCCCGCAGGCGACGTTCACCATCCAAAAGGGGTATGAACCTGCTGGAATTTACCTCATGGCGACAGTCGATATCGACGATACGGACGAGGTTATCGACCTTATTGGAGATCGGCTCGTCGATCTTCAGGTCGAAGAGGGTCTCCCCGTCTACGTGGTCCCGTTGCAGCCGACCGCGCGAGTGATGGCGCAGCTTAGGGAGCAGCAGGCTCAGGCCAGGCTTTTGTCGCCAACGGGGTAAGCAGTCCCGCTCAGAAGGTGCGGCCGAGGGCCTGGTCCCACGGTTGCGGCGCGGCCACCCGGATCAGCTCGTCCTCGTTGTCGCGCGCGTAGAGATAGAGATGGGCGAAGAACTCGGCCTCCGGGAGCGGGTAGGTCGGGTTGATGCAGAGAAAGGGTTGTGGCCACGGCGGCCGCACGCCAGGCGCGCAGCGGACCTCGATGCGGCGACCGATCCGCAGGCGGTAGGTGACGCCGGGATAGCGGTCGGAGGGGAGATCGGCGTAGCCGATGCGCCTGACCCGCGCCCATTCATCGTCGCCCAGGGTGAGGCGGGCGATCTCTTCGGCCCGCGCTCGCGCCGTCTGGTAGTCGCGATCGGAAAAGCCGAATCCGGCGCTGCGCTTCGGCAGGTGATCCCAGCGGTGGCGCCAGGGATACTCCAGGTCGTCGCTTTCGGCATCGGGCAGATTGCCATAGCCGTCGCGCGCGGCGTCGGGGAAGGGCTCATCCCAGCCCCCGCGCAACCACCCGCGGAGACGCCGCGTGGCCTCGGCCAGGCTCATCGTCAAAGGGGTCATGGGGTCATCGGGTGATTGGGTGATTAGGGAGAGCGATCGGTCACTGAAGCGTGGCGCGACGTTCCACCTATCACCCTATGACCCCATCACCCATCACCCATCACCCCGTCAGCCCCCGGCGATGGGGGCCACGATCTGGTATTCCTCGGCGGCGGGATCGAATTCGCCGCGGTCGAGGACGTGGACGCCGTCGACCTTCTTCGAGATGGCGCAACCGGCCTCGCGGGCCTCGCGCAGGATGCGTTCGGCCTCCGTGATGGTGGCGCGGGCCTCGTCGGTGTCGGTGGTGTCCCACTCGACGACCTGATGGCCGCGGCGATTGGCGACGATGATGCGTCCCATGTCGGTCTCCTTTCCTGGCCCGGGGGATCCGGGAGGGCTAGGGATGTCCGGATGCTTGGTGCCTTGGCGGTGGAGCAACCGGACGACGGAAGGGGAGCGCCGGGGTCGATGTCACGATGCATCCGGCTTGGTTCCACTCTACTCCTGTTGTGCGCGACGGGCAAGGGGGTGACGAGAGTGATGGGGCGACCGAGGACGGAAGACGGAGGACGGAGGGAAAAGAATCGTCGACCCCGGCAGAACGGATCACTCCTGACGGATCTCGCCTGCTGTTTTTCGATTCCCCAGCGCCTCGCGCAGCCGTGCGGCGATGGCGTCGAGCGCGGACCGTGGGGGCGTCTGTGACCAGTCGGCGGTGATGCCGAAGGTGTCGCCGGTGAATCGGGGGAAGACGTGCAGATGGGTGTGGAAGACCTCCTGGAAGGCCGCCTCGCCATCTGCCAGGAAGAGATTGACCCCTTCGCAACGAATCTCCGGCGCCGCGCGCAGCGCCGCGGCCAGGCGCTGTCCCACGGTGAACATCCGCGCCCCGGTCGCCTCGTCGAAGTTGGCCAGATACGGCGCGTGGACTTTCGGGATGATCAACAGATGGCCGGGGTTGACCGGGTGAATGTCCAGAAACGCCAACAACTCAGGATCGTCGAAAACGATGCTCGCCGGCGCCATGCCAGCGACGATCTGGCAGAACACGCATGCATCCGGAGGCTCTATCGTCACGTTCGTCCTCCGTCCTCCGTCCTCCGTCTCGACTCCTCGATTCACTCGGCAAACGCATCGCGCAGGCCGTCGCCCAGGAACGACACCGCCAGCACGATCGTCATCAGCATGGCGCTGGGAACGGCCACTTGCAGCGTGTTCGATTCGAGGTACGGGATGGCGTAGGAGATCATTTTGCCCAGGCTCGAATCGGGCGGTTGGATGCCGAGGCCGAGCAGGCTGAGGACGGCCTCGTTGATGATGACCCCCGAGACGTTGAGCGTCACGGTGGTGACGACCAGGCCCAGCAACTGCGGCGCGACGTGCCGCCAGAGGATGCGCCT
Source organism: Thermomicrobiales bacterium (assembly GCA_038246475.1). Taxonomy (GTDB): domain Bacteria; phylum Chloroflexota; class Chloroflexia; order Thermomicrobiales; family UBA6265; genus JACCXM01. The sequence goes on from JBBRVX010000029.1 coordinate 26,046, forward strand.
GCGGTTGGCCCCCAGCGATTCGGCCGCCAGGACGTACTCCCGCTCCCGAATGGAGAGCGTCTGCGAGCGGACGAGGCGGGTCATCAAGGGCCAGGAGACGAGGCTGAGCGCACCGGCCACGAGCGCCAGGCGGCCGATTCCCCCGAAGCGGTCGGTCGCGGCCTCGCCGAAGATGGCCGCGACCAGGATCGCCAGCAGCAGCCCGGGAAAGGCGAAGAGCACGTCGGCGATGCGGGTGATGACGAAATCGACCTTGCCGCCAAGGTACCCTGCCGCCAGGCCGAGGGTGACCCCGAGGGCGATGTCGAGCAACTCGACGTAACCGGCCACCAGTAACGATACCCGCAGGCCGGAGATCAGCCGCGCCAGGGTGTCGCGACCGAGGTTGTCCGTGCCGAGGGGGTGCTTGCCGTTCGGCAGGGAATTGATCGCCGTGTAATCGATCGTGTTCGGGTCCGCCATCATCAGACTCGGCCCGAAGAGGGCGATGAGGATGACGCCGGCCATGACCACCAGCCCGGTCACGGCCAGCGCGTTGCGGCCGAACCGGCGCCAGAAAAGCGTGGCGAGCGACTCCGCTTTCCTGACCCCGAGGGCTCCCGGCAGGGGCTCGTGCGGGACCGGCTCGACGGCCTCCACGACCAGGGCTCGCCGCTCTGTCATCGGTCGAGCCTAACGCGGGGATCGAGCAGGCTATACGCCAGATCGGTTGCCAGGTTCATCAGCACCACGGCCACCGTCAGCACGACGACGGTGCCCTGGATGACGGGATAGTCGCGCTGCTGCACCGCCTGCACCGAGAGGAAGCCGACGCCGGGGATGGAGAAGAGGGATTCGACGACGAAGGCGCCGGTGACCAGAAAGGCGACCGCCGGGCCGATCACGGTGACGATCGGCAGCATGGCGTTGCGCAGGACATGGGTGGTGCGCACGATCGACTCTGGCAGCCCCTTGCCGCGCGCCGTGCGCACGTAGTCCTGCCCCAGCACGTCGAGCACGTTCGCCCGGGTCAGCCGCGAGAGGTAGCCGAGGTTGCCGGCGGCGAGGACGATCACCGGCATCACCCAGTTCTGCGGCGTGCCCCACCCCGCCGCGGGCAACGAGGGCCAGCCCCGCCCATAGAAGTGGAAGTTGATCCATTGCAGGATCGGGATCAGGACGAAGCTGGGAATGGCGAAGAGCGCCAGCATCGGCGCCATGGTCAGGCGCTCCCCCCACCGGTTGTGCCGGAAGGCGGCGAACATGCCGATGGGGATGCCTAGCAGCAGGCTCAATCCCAGCGCGACGCCGCCGAGGGAGAGCGACACCGCGACGCCGCCGGAAAGAAGCTCGCTGACGGGGCGCTGGGCGTAGCGGTACGACATCCCCAGGTCGCCATGCAGCAAGCCTTGCAGATAGCGCCAGTACTGCTCGTACCAGGGAAGGTCGAGACCGTAGAGGTGGCGTAGGTTCTCGTAGACCGCCGGATCGCGCTGGTTCCCCATCATCGTCAAGATGGGATCGCCGGGCGCCAGGAAGCCGATGATGAACGTGAGGAAGGTGACGCTCACCAGCACGAACGGCAGGCTGACGAGGCGGCGGACGATGACGGAGAGCATGTCAGGTGGGAGGCGGGTGATAGGGTGATGGGGTGATAGGGAAAAGAACGGGGCCACCGATCGTCTCCACGTCGTCCTATCACCCTATGACCCCATCACCCCATCACCCTCGTCAGGGGCACCCGACCAGGGCGCTCCACTCCGGGAACTGGTAGTCCATGCCCGTTACCTCGATCCCCTCGATGCAGTCGCGGACGAGCACGTTGACCTTGGCGTTGAAGAGCGGCAGCCAACCGACCTGGTCGACCGCGATCTGCTCCGCCTGGTTGTAGAGGTCGGCGCGCTTGGCGAAGTCTTCCACCGTCGTGTCGGCCTCCTTGGTCAGCGTGTCGAAGTCGGCATTCGACCAATGGCCGTTGTTGTTGCCGACGTCCGTCTGCAACTGGGTGGAGAGGAAGTTCTGCGGGTCCGGGTAGTCTGCCCCCCAGATGCTGTAGTAGGCCTGCAAGCCGTTGGTGGGATCCTGATAGGTGTCGTTCAGGCGCGAGCTGAAGGTGGCCAGCTCGAGCGGCTCGAGCTTCACCGCGATGCCCAGGTTCTCCTGCCACATCGACTGCAGCACGGTTACGACCCGCTCGTTGTCCCCTTCCACGCCATAGGAGAGGGTGAAGGTGAAGGTGGCCGGGTCGATCCCGGCTTTGGCCAGGAGCTCCTTGCCCGCCGCCGGGTCGAAGGCCAGTCCCGTAATCGGCAGGTCCGAGGCCGGGAACCCCGCCGGCAGGATGCGCTCGGTCGGGCTGACCGTGCCGCCGAGCACGGCGTTCGCCAGCGTGTCACGGTCGACCGCGTGCGCCAGCGCCTGGCGCAGGGTGACATCGTCGAAGGGCGCGATCGTATTGTTGAACGCCACGTAGCGGGTATTGAAGGCGGGCGTCGAGCGGAAGTCCGGGCTGTCCTGAACCTCCGGCACGCGCGACGCCGGGACCGGGTCCTGGGAGCTGCCGAGGATGTCGACCTCCCCCGTGCGGTAGAGCTGGTAGCCGGTTTCGCTGTCCTGGTTGAAGATAAAGTTGAGCTCGCTAACGCCGGTGACCGGTTCGTAGAAATTCGGGTTTGGCGCCAGGCCGAGGCCCTGCCCGCGATTCCAGCGTTTCAGCATGAAGGGGCCGCTGGTGACCTTCCCTTCGTTGGCGGGGTCGGCCGCGGCCGCCTTTGAGAGAATCTTCGAGGGGCCGGCGGAGAGCGAGCTGAGACAGTAGGCGGACGGCTGCTTGATGGTGATTGCGACGGTGGCATCGTCGATCTTCTTGACCCCGCTCACCTCGGTCGCTGTGCCGGCGGCCATCTCGTCGGCGCCATCGATCAGGGTGAAGTAGTAGGGGCCGGTCCAGCCTCCCGTCTTCGGATCGAGCGCATGGTTGAAGGTCCAGACCACGTCGTCAGCTGTGATCGGCGTCCCGTCCGAGAAGGTGATGCCGTCGCGCAGGGTAAAGGTGTAGGTCAGGCCGTCGTCGGAGACGCTCCACGACTCGGCCAGGCTGGGGACGACCAGCAGCTTCGCGTCGAGCTTGACCAACCCGCCGTAGAGCATGGCGATCACGGTGAAGCCCTGCTGATCGGAGGCCTTGGCCGGATCGAGGGAGACCAGATCGCTGACCCCGGTGAGCGACCAGCGGATCGGCCCGCCTCCGGCATCCTGCGTCAGGGCGCGCGGCGCGGAGGACGTGAGCAACGGCGTCGCCAGCAACGCGCCGCCGGCCGCCAGGAGCGAGCGCCGGCTGAGGTTTGCGTGCGTGAGATCCTTCATTGGTATCATCCTCCACCTTTCGTCATCCATCGTTGCCAGGCGCCGCGCGGACCGAATCTCGATATCCAGACCAAGATTATAGAGATTGCGAAGGATAGGAGGGGTCCGAGGACCGCGCAAACCCGCCGCTACGCCAGCCGCATCGGGGAATCCCGTCCGTTCTGACAGCGTGCACGGGGATGCGTGCCGCGCTAGCGAATGCCGCTGTCGAAGCTGACGCTGACGTCGGTGTACGCATTGGGGGCGACCGTTACTGTTTGCGGTGACGCGTAGGGCAGACCGCCGACGCCGTTGACGGGCACGAGCTGGTACTCCCCCGGGGCCAGACCAATCCGGAACCGGCCATCCTCTCCGCTGGCGGCCGCGCAGACCTCGCGTCCAGCGCTGTCCTGCACGACGAGCTTGGCGGCATATGGCCGGTCGGGGCAGGGATCGTCAGGGGTTGCCACGGGGCACATCGGTCCGATCGTGACCAGGCCCGCGATGCCGCTCGGAGAGGAGGCATCGCAGGCGATCAGTTGGGGCGAGATGGTGGCGTAGCGTCTCGATCCGCGGCGCCTCCTGCTCTGGCGCGATCGGGCTCGCGTGTTGTCAGTGTCACGCACGGCGAGCGCGAGAACGCCTCCGAGCAGGAAGATGGTGCGCCGGTTCATCATGTGGTTTGCCACTTTGCCGTCGATGCCGTCTTCTGCTGGCGTTGAGGTGATCGGTGACGGAGTCATAGCGTGATCTCCAAGGTGACGCTTCGCAACTTGGTGTGGCGACAGGCCGAGGCGAAGGGTATCGTCTTCCTATCCCCCTATCCCCCTATCCCCCTATCCCCCTATCCCCCTATCCCCCTTCACCCCCTCGTCCCAGTACGGCGCGCACGATGCCGATGGCGAGGATGAGCAGGGCGATGGGGGCGATGAAGAACGAAATGATGACGATCGTGCCGGTGTGGTCGAGTTGACCGATGACGAGCAGCGCAACGGCCAGCAGCAGGAGCAGCAGCCCTCCCCTGAGCACCGCGGCCGGCGTGGCGGCAAAGAGCCAGAGCGCGGGCTCCTGGGGTCTGTCGCCTGTAGCGGGCGGCGAAACCGCTGACTCGGGGCTGGCGACCGTCTGAACAATCGTCCCTCGCTCTGCCACGGGAGCGGGCAGCACTGCGCCGCACTCGGCGCAGAAGCGATCGTTGGCCACATTGGGCGTGCCACACACGCCGCAGACCACCGAGGCATTGCCGGTAGACTGCATTTCCCATCCCTGGTCGCTCACTCGTTGCTCCTTGCCCGATTTTCCCCGGCGATGCCCTGGTGTAGGCTGCCGGAGCATCCTCGACTATGGGTCCAGGCGTCAAGATAGGCGAGGGCATGGTATTCCTATGCCAACGACGGGGCCGCGATGCTCGTATCGCGGCGGGAAGGGTTGCGCGCGAGGCAAAACGGCTTGGTGGACGATTCCAGGGCCAAACGAGAGGGCACGGGCCACGATCCGTGGGATGAGGGTACGGCGGCCGGCGGCTCGAGTCTCATCTATTGCGGGCTGTGCGGGGCACTCAATCCGGCGTCGAGCCATTTCTGCGCGGCCTGCGGCACGACATTGGTCGATGCCTTTCATGCCACGGAAGGATTGCGCGTCTTCGAGCGGCCCGATCCGGCGGCGCGGCTGATCGAGATTCTCCCTGCGGGGGGGCAGCTCGATGTGGTCGAGGATCTTGAGGGGTCTGCCGATTGGGTGCGCATTCGCTTGGCGTACGGGCGGCTCGGCTATGTGCGGGCCGCGGATGCCGCGGTAGCGGCATCCGCGCCGGCGCTGCCGTTTGCCAGTCGCCCTCCCGACATCAATACCAACGCCCGCGGCTGTGTGACCTCCAGCGCGGCGCTCTGGGCGCTGGCCTTGATGGTGGTCACCGCGCTCTTCGGCGTGGTGATTCTGTTCCGGGCGCGCCCGCAGGATGCCGGGCTGCTGGGCGTTTTCTTCTGTATTACCCTCGGGCCGCTGATCCTGATCACGATCGGCGCCTATGTGGCGGCACGCGGCCGGGAAGATCAGCTTGCCTACGACGAGGGAGTCATGGAGGAGCTGGCGCGCGAGGAGCGAGCAGGCGAAGCACGCGTGCAACCGGGTGCTGGTGGTTCAGGGGATTCTGGCGAAGGACCGGCGTGACGCTGAAATGCGCAAGCCCGCACATTGCTGACCTGGGTGACGCCACGCGGCTTTCTGGCCTCATCGCCGCGTTGGGGCTCGTGGCTCTCGAACAAGGGTTATGGCATTGATGCCAAGTCTATCTCTCCGCGTGCCTAACAAAGTAAACGAACAGTTGGGCATGGAACAGATTCCAATTTCCATGAATCCGCCTGAAGCATGATTTCGACAAACCCGCTATCATCCCCCCGCTGATCTGGCGTTGTCTGCCCGCGAGCGGCGGTGGCCGTCGCGTCAGGCGGCGGCGCGAGCCACGAGCGAACGGGATGCAACCGCGGAAAATGTGGGCAATGAATGAGGCCCATCACGAGCGGCCGCCCAACAGGACGCGCCGGATGAGTGCCGGCGCGTGCATGCGTGATGAATCGTTCATTGGGGAGGAAAACGGGTGATGCAGGTTCGCCAGGTGGGAATCTGGATTGGTATGTTCGCAATCGTCGCGGGTGAGCTGTCCGCGTGTGGGGGAGAGCAGGCCAGCACGCCGGCAACGTCGCTGCCGGCCGTGACCAGCGAGGCGCCAACGACCGCGGCCAGCCTGCCGGCGACCGCCATCGGAAGGGGAGGGAACGAGCAGGATGGCCTGGCCACTGGCGGCGCGGCGATGGGCACGCCAGCCGATGGCGCCGCTGGTGGCGGTACGCCTGCTGGACGGGCGACGCCCGTTAATGGCGCGGCGATGGCGACCCCTTCAGATGGGGAGCCCGCCGCGATCAAGAAGGGCGATTGCGAGGCGTATGTGGCCTGGCGAGACGATCCTGAGGTGAAGGCCGCGCTGGAGAAGGCCGCCCTCTGGCCGGACGTCGTCGCCGAGGGCGAAGAGGCCGCCGCTGGCGAGCCGATCGACAAGGCGAAGATGCGGCAGGACTACGATGCGATGGCGAAGCTGGGCAAAGCCCTGCGCGCCAGCGATGTCGGCACGGTCAATCACGAATCGCTCCAGCTCGCCGGGCGGGCCATGGGACTGGTCTCCCGGCTGGCCGGCGGCCTGGCCGACGGCAATCTGGACCAGCAGGCGGCGGGCGAGGCGGTGGCGGGCGCCAAGGCGGCAATCGCCGCGTACGAGGCGAATGTGGCGAAGCTCCAGGCGGCGTGTAGCTAGGTGAGCGTAAGGGGGGCGCGGCCCAGTGCAACGCGTGCCCTCACCCCAACCCCTCTCCCTGTGCGCAGGGAGAGCAACCGTATTGGATGTCAAGCCGCCGGCGTCGCTTCGGAGGACCAGGGGACGCCGTCCCGGAGGATGGCGTTGGCCATGGTGAGCAGTTTGCGCATGCAGGCCACCAAGGCCACCTTGGCGGGTTTGCCGGCATCCCGCAAGCGGCGGTACAGCGCGCGGATGGGGGGATTGCAGCGCGTTGCCGCGACGGCGGCCATGTACAGGGCCGCGCGCACCGGCGCCCGGCCACCCCAGGTGCCGCGCTTGCCCTGGCGAGCGCCGCTATCCCGATTCAGCGGCGCCACCCCGGCCAGGGCCGCCACCTCCCACCGATCGCAGGCGCCCAGCTCGGGCAGCTCGCCCAGCAGCGTGCGCGCCACCACGGGACCGATGCCGGGGATGGAGCGCAGCAGGTCCTCCTGCTCGCGCCAGACCGGGCTGGTGCGCAACGTCTGGTCCAGCTCGCGATCCACGGCGGCAATCTGCTGGCTGAGCCACACCAGATGCTCATCCAGCGCCGCGCGCAGCCGCGGGGCGAGGTGAGGCCGCCGGTTCTGCTCGGCGACCCGCATCTCCAGCAGTTGGCGCCGGCGGACCATGAGCGCGGCCAAATCCTGCGCCACGGCGTCGGGCAGCGGCCGCGCGGGCGGTTGCACGCGCGCCGCGAACAGCGCCAAAATCCGGGCGTCGAGCGCATCGCTCTTGGCCAGTTGCCCGGTGGCGCGGGCGAAGTCGCGCACCTGGCGGGGATTGACCACGGCGACCGGGAGGGCGGCGGCCGCCAGCGCGGCGACGACGGCGCGCTCATAGCCGCCGGTCGCCTCTAGCACGACGAGCTGGGGAGCCCGAGCCGTGAGCTCCGCCACCAGCGTGGCGATGCCGTCGTCGTCGTTGGCCA
>JBBRVX010000030.1:0-33044 GCA_038246475.1 Thermomicrobiales bacterium
ATTCCAGCCCGGAGCTGCGCGACTGGTTTGAAACGATCCTCCCTGGCAGCGTCAGCAATGGCAGGACGCACGTCCTCGATGGCGACCTTCCCAAGCGCGATTGGCTCTTTGCCCCGCGCTCGCCCCTGCTCTCGGCGAGCGACGGGGCGCTGCACACGGTGGTTCCTGGCCGCCCCATTGGCCTGGGTCCCGAGGACCTGAAGACATTGGCGCGGGCGGACGTCCACCTGCACTTCTACGGCGACATCAACCACCGCGGTTGGCAGCCCTGGATAGAAGAAGCGCGGCGCGTTGCTCCTCACCACCTCCACCTGCACTCTCATGTCGACCAGTCCCGGTGGGTGGAGGAGTTCTCCCAATACGACGCTGGCTGGCTCCACTTCCTGCGCAGCGACAACGGCGGCGACCTGCACCGCGCTTCGTGGGATGATCTCAACTACCCAGCCCGGATGGCGACACTGGCGGTCGCGGGGACGCCGCTCCTGCAGCGCGACAATGGCGATGCGCTGGTGGCCACCCAGAACCTGACGCAAGCGCGGGGGATGGGCATATTTGCGCGCGACATCGCGGAGGTTGGCGATCGGCTGCGCGACCGGGAGGCGATGACGCGGATGCGTGCCGAGGCCTGGAGCCAACGGGAGCAGTTTACGTTCGACGCGCACGCTGATGGCTTGCTGGCGTTCTTCCAGGAGGTTGTCGCAAGCAAGGCGATGAGGACATCGCGCTTCGCGGCGGACTGATCGCGGTGAAAAACCCTCACCCCAACCGCAACCCGTCAGCGGGCGCCCGGCCCGGCGGGCCGGGAGTAAGGCTTATTGTCGCGTAGCATGCTGCAATGCGTGCATCCCTCCCCCTGTCAGAGTGCGCTGGAGAGGGGGGAACGGCCGGATTCCGCATGACGTGGGCGCATTGCTCGTGCTCGTTTTGTGCGTGGCGATCGTCTCGATCAGCCACCCCGGGCGAGCGGGAGGAAGGATCTGTTTCCGCCCGGATGCCAACCCAGGTTCGTGGCTGCTCCGTAATGAGGTCGACGGTTTCCGCGGGGAGCGACATCGTGAAGGTCGACTGGAGCGCGTCCGCGTCTTGCTCCCGCGCCGCGACGATCGTCACCTGATAGGAACCCGCCTGCCATTGCCAGCCAGACGGTCCCTCGAAGAGACAGATGGGAAGCTGCGGGCTGCTGGGGCCGACTACCAATGGAGCGGGATCGGCCTGGTAGATCCAGGTCAGGTTTCGGCTTTGCGAGTCGTACTGCCATGTGCCCTGCTCCCCCCAGGCGAACGTCACCGGGGCTCCGCCGTCTGGCGGCAGCACTTCGAGCCGCAAACCACGAATAACAGCAACGCGGTCGTTTTGCGCGGCGCTGACGAGCCGGGGCTGGACATAGAACCAGGCGTCTTCGCCCGTGGCGACTCGCACCACATCCGGAGCGCTGAGCCAGACGACGGGCTCGCGCCGCGATTCGACGAAGGTGTACACAGAGAGGATCAACGAGATCAAGGAGATCGCCAGCGGCCCGACGGCCGATAACCAGAACGAAGCGTGGGACTGTTGGTCACCCTGCTTGCGCCGCCAGCGTTTCCTGGTCTCCGGAGCGGTCTCGGCCGCTTTCTCCTCCATCCCGACCTCCGATCCGTGCGGCGCGACAAAGACGGGAGAGCCCATTCAGAGTCAGTCCAGCAAGAGCATCATAGCGAAAGGCGCAGCGGGATATTTCGTGATTTCTCACACGCTCGCCTAAACTGCGACCATGCGACCAGCTACCCTACGACCCTGCGGTAGGAGGCCACTCGGTTCTGGAGTATCGGCGGCATTTGCCGTGCCGAAGGCGACGCAGGCGTCGCCCCTACGGCCGCACAGGAATCTCTGAGCATCGACGTAGACGTAATTCGCCAATGAGGATCTCATGTTTGAAACCCTTTCCGATCGACTCAATGAAACGTTTGCGCGCCTAGGCAGAAAAGGCCGTCTTACCGAGCAGGACGTCGATGACGCGATGCGTGAGGTGCGGCGGGCGCTGCTGGAGGCCGACGTCAATTTCAAGGTGGCCAAGGATTTTGTCGCCGCCGTGCGCGAGCGGTCCGTGGGGCAGGACGTGCTACGGTCGCTGACCCCGGCGCAGACGGTGATCGGCATTGCCAACGAGGAGCTGATCCGGGTCCTCGGCGAAGAAGGCCAGGGACTGATTCCGCCCGACCGGCCGCCGCAGATTCTGATGCTGGTTGGCTTGCAGGGGAGCGGCAAGACGACTCACGCCGCCAAGCTGGCGGTTCATCTGCGCAAGCAGGGGCGCAATCCCCTGCTCGTCGCTGCTGACATTTACCGTCCAGCCGCCATCAATCAGCTTCAGGCGCTGGGCAAACAGGTCGGCATTACCGTCTATGAAGAGGGGACGGGGAAGAACCCGGTTGATATCGCCGGCAACGCGCTGCGCTACGCCAATGAACGGGGCTACAACCCGGTCATCATCGACACTGCCGGGCGCCTGCAGATCGACGACCGGCTAATGCAAGAGCTAGTTGACATCCGGGAGCGGGTGCACCCCACCGAAATCCTGCTCGTCGCCGACGCCATGACCGGTCAGGAAGCGGTGGGCGTGGCGCAGACCTTCCACGAACGGGTAGGAGCCAGCGGGCTGATCCTGACCAAGATGGATGGCGACGCCCGCGGCGGCGCGGCGCTCTCGATTCGCGCGGTGACCGGGGTGCCGATCAAGTTCATCGGCACCGGCGAGAAGCTCGACGCGCTGGAAGCGTTCCACCCCAGCCGCCTGGCCGGGCGCATCCTGGGCATGGGCGACATCCTCTCGCTGATCGAGCGGGCGCAGGAGACGACGACCGAAGAAGACGCGGTCGAGCTGCAAGAGCGGATGCTGAAGGGGCAGTTCAATCTGGAGGATTTCCTTGAGCAGTTGCAGAAGGTGAAGCAGATGGGGCCGCTCAGCCAACTGCTGGAGATGATTCCGGGCCTCGGGGCGCAGATGCGGCAGGCGAAGGCCGAGATCTCCGATGACGACTACAAGCGAGTTGAGGCGATCATCTACTCGATGACCCCGGATGAGCGGCGCAATCCGGAGGTGATCGGCAAGCGGCGCACCGCCCGCATCTCGAAGGGGAGCGGGACGACGATTCAAGAGGTCAAGGCGCTGTTGAAACAGTTTGAAGAGATGAAGAAGATGATGTCGCAGTTCGGCCGCATGGCCAAGAAGGGGAAAATGCCGCGTGGGCTGCCGTTCAAGATGCGGTAGGCGGTTCGCGGATCAGGCGTCGTGACGAGCGGGCAAAACCATTGGTGTTATTCGCCGAGGGGAACGTCGCTGGACCTTCCGCGGGAGGCTGAAAGCCATCCCGCTGGACCGACGGAAGCCCCCTAAACGGGGCTGAACACGAAGGAGCAGGCGACCGAGGGGTCGCATCATGGTTCTTTCCAGTCCAGGAGCGAGGCATCCTGGAGTACTAGCGGGGATGATCGAGGAGATTTCCGAAGTCCCCTCCCGGAATTGGAACGACATCTTTCGCATGACACACGCGTGCGCCTGGGGATACAAGCCGCTCTATCCTCTACATGGGTGAACCGGCCAGGATGGAAAAAAGCTCGTTGAGCGTCGCTTCGGGGTCGTGTGTGAGGCCGCCGTGCACCGGGCCTGGTTGGACGACCGTGCTGGCTGGGGCGGAGAGCCAACCGAACCGCTCCGTGAGTGAGAGGCGGGCGATGGCGCCACCGGCTGGATCGCCAGCCGCAACGGCGCAGATGATGTCGAGTTGTCGCTGCACGGCGTCGAGACCGAGCTCCGGCCAGAGGGCGTGCAGCCGCGCCGCGTCGATGCCGGCACGCGCGCCGAGGTAGCGGCGGGGCCGGGAGAAGAGAACGACCCCCGCGTTCACGAACTCCTCGCGCTCGACACGCGGCACGACCCGGATGACCGTGTAGGCGAAGGGCGCGCGTTCGGACTCGGCGTCGTCAGCTCGCGGCAAGACGCGCCTCCTCCGCCTCTTCGACCCAGCGGCGGGGCGCCGCCAGGCGACGGCCAAGGTGAGTGGCATAGGCTTCGCGGTGTCCCGCTGGCGTGGCAAATGGTCCGACCCCTGCCAGCAGCTCGTCCGGCACGCTGGAGACGATTTCGCGGATACGATCCTCCGTAAGGCGGGGCGTCAGGCGCTCATCCGCGGCGAAGATCGAACCGGCAATAGGCAAGAGGACGTGATCGCGGATGATCGGAAAGCGGACTCCGGCGCTTGCCGCGATGGCGTCGAGATCGTCGCTCCAGCCATGCTGGGTGTAGAGGGCCGCGCCATGATCGATCAGCCAGAGCTGGCGATGCCAGAGAAGCAGATTCGGATTGCGTGGGGTGCGGTCGACGTTGGAGAGATAGGCATCAAACCAGACCACGTCCGCCGCCAACTCCGGCGAGACGCCCGATCCTTCCGGGGAGCCGAGCGGCAGGGAGCCGGGCAGGTAGTCGAGGCCGACGTTCAGCCCGACGCTCCGCTCCAACAGCTCCTGGATCTCTGGATCCGGCTCAGCCATGCCCAAGGCCGGATCGAGCTCGACGAGGACCGTTTCTGGCACCGGCAGACCAATCGCCTGGCCGATGCCGGCGGAGATCAGCTCGGCAACCAGGGCCTTCGGCCCCTGGCCCGCGCCATGAAACTTGACGACGTACATGCCGTCATCATCCGCCTCGACAATGGCCGGCAGCGAGCCGCCTTCCCGGAGGGGCGTGACGTAGCGGATGCAGCGCACACGTCGCGGAAGAACCCGTGAGTCCAAATCTGTACTATCCACCCGTGTGACGAACGCGCCTTTGAATCCATTCTCGCGGAGCGCCAGCGATGCCCGTGCGGGCGTAGCGCGATTGGCAACCCTACCACGGTCACGCTCCCGCCCCTTGCCAACACCACAAAGTCAGCACCGAACTCTGTTCCAGCGAAGCCGCTCCCGAGCAAGCTTCCCACGGCGCCATGAGTAATCGTCAAGGGATGAACGCACGTTGCCTTCGGGGAAACCAGGCGGTCAATGAGGCGCGTTGTAATAAATGAAAGTTCTGTGCAAGTCGCTATGGTGATGAACGAAGAGGAGGCGCTGGATGCGAAATCTGGCTTTGACTCGAATTCCAACTCGACCGCGGCGGGCGCTCGCGGCTATCGCCGCGGCGCTGGCCTCGCTGGCGCTGCCAATGGCGATGCTGGCGCAAAGTCCCGAATCGACCGCGTATGCCGTCACGGAGCTGAACCTCCGCAAGGGTCCCGGAAGCAGTGACGCGATTTTCGCCGTGATCCCCACGGGAGCAGAGCTCATTCGGTCCTCAGACGAGACAACGAACGACTATGTCCCCGTCAGCTACAACGGCATCAACGGCTGGGCCATCGATCTCGGCCTGGTGGCGACGCCTGAAGATCTGGCATTGGCGCTCGAAGGAGGAGCCGCACCGGAATCGTCGCTGGACCTCTACCAGAGCGACATTCGGGTGACGCTCACGCCGCTGATGCTGCGGAGCGAACCCGATCTCGTGGGAGAGCCGATCGTCGGCATGCCAGAAGGGTCGACGGTCGTTCTGACGCGCGAAGGGTACGAGAACGGGTACGTGACCGTCGATTATGGCGGCGCCCGAGGTTGGGCATACGCCGAGCTCCTTGGGGAAGGCACACGCTGATACCGATCAAAGCGCCGTCAGGCTTCGAGCAATTCGGGTGCTGGGAGGATGAGGTCGGGTCGCGCGGATTGGATGGAACCGCGCGACCGTTGCCTCTGGAGGGAAGGAGCACCTCACGACGTGGCTGGCGCCGCGAGGCCGCGATCCGAAGCGGGCGGTTCACCGCCTGGAGGGTGACGACTGTCCGTCATCCCCGGAGCGGCGCCGGATCAATGCCGTTCCTTCTTTCCATTCTAGGCAGCAAAGAATGGGGCGCCGGGCCACGAACGGATACCGTTTTTCGCACGTTCGCGCCACGGAGCCGAGATTCCCGCACCAGCGAAGGTGCTTCAGATGAGGCCGCGCCGGATCGCCTCGGCCACGGCATGCGCCCTGTCCACCGCGCCCAGCTTCTGAAAAATCACCTGCAGGCGCTTCTTGACGGCGACCTCGGTACGCCCGGTGGCCATGCCGATCTCCCGGTTGGTGGCGCCCTTGCTGGCACGGCGGACGATTTCCAGATCATCGGCGGAAAGATCGGTGGTGCGCTGGGTCTGCTCGCGGGCCAACCCACTGAACTCGAGCAGGACACCGTCCAATAGCTCCGGGCTGAGCTGGCGGCGGCCGCGCGCCGCGGAGCGGATGGAGGCGATCAACTGCTCTGGAGGGGTGCTCTTCAGCAGATAGCCATCGGCCCCCGCCTCGATGGCCTGCCGGACATAGGCCTGGTCGCCGTACGACGTGAGGATGATGATGGCGACATCACTATCCAGATCGCGCAATCGCCGCGCGGCCTGCACGCCGCTAGCGCCAGGCATCCGCAAATCAAGCAACACGACATCGGGATGCAGACTACGGGTTTTCTCGATTGCGCCGGAGGCGTCGTGCGCTTCGCCGGTGACGAGCAGGTCTCCCGCTGTAGCCAGCACTTTACGGAGTCCTTCGATAACAACGGGATGATCGTCGACAAGGAGAACGGAGATCACGCGGAAATCCTCTTCGGAGTGCCCGCGACCAACTCTGGAACCTCACTGAGAGGGGCTGGCTGCGGCATCGCGGCCGATTCCGCTTCAAGGCGACGCTCAATCATCACCGTCGTACCATCGCCAGGTTGCGATTTCACGGACAGTGTGGCGCCAATCGCGGCGGCGCGCTCGCGCATGCTCAACAAGCCAAGCGCGGTGGGCCGGGTGGCGATCTCCGGATTGAAGCCAGCGCCGTTGTCGCGAATCGTCACCCGCAGGAGATTGTCCGCCGTTTCCAGGCTGACCACGGCTTCATCAGCCGCCGCATGCCGGAGGGCGTTGTGCAACGCTTCCTGCACGATGCGATAGATGGCCAATCGCACTTCCGGGGTGAGCGCCGGTGGATCCTCGTCCGCTTCCAGCCGGGCATTCAGCCCCGAGCGCTGCACCTGGGCGATGTAGCGGTCGATGGCGGCCACGACGCCAATGTCGTCGAGATCGGGAGGTCGCAGCGCGAAGACGACGCCGTGCAACTCTTCCATGGCCCGGGAGAGCAGATCGCCAACGCTGTCGAGCGTTGAGTCGCGGCGGGTGGTCGAGTGCCCCGGCACGTCAGGATCGCCCAGGCGGAGGGCGCGCGTCTGGTAGAGCGCGCCGGTGATTAGAGGCGAGACGGCATCGTGAATCTCCCCGGCAATCCGCCGTCGCTCGTCTTCCTGCAAGCGAACCGTGCGCCGGTTCAATTCACGCAACTGCGCGGCCTGGGCCGTGCCCGATTCGCGCGAACGCTCCAGATCGCTCATCTGCTCGCCAAAATGACTTGCCAGGACGCCTAACGCCTCGTCGATGTCGGCGATCTCCTCACCGCCGCCCTGCTCCGGCTCGCGGACGGTGAGGTCGCCGGCGGCCAACGCCTCGGCGCGACTCCGGAGCTGACGCAGGGGCCGTGTGACCAGCTCGCTGACCAGCACGGCCAGAACCAGGGTCACCAGCATGGCGGCGACCACGGCGATGAGTGAGCGAGAAACCATTTCCTGGTTCGGCGCATAAGCGGCTGGAGAGGGGTTTGTCACTAGCACGCCCCATGTGGCTCCCGGCACCGGGGCGTAGACCGCGAACCGCTCCTTGCCCGCCTCGTCGACATACGATTGATTGCCAGGCTTGGCCATCGCCAGGGGGGGCGCCGACGCCGCCAGCAAGGCATCGACCGCGGGATCGGCGCCCTGCGCGGCGACGACCTGGCCATCGGCAATCACGGCGATCAAGGTGTCGCCACGCGCGAACGGCGAGAGCACGGCCGCGCCGAGCCGATCTACCGACAAGAGCGAGCCGATGACGCCGATGGGCTCGCCTTCGGCCTGATCCCGGGCGCGTACGGGCATGGTCAGCGCAATCACGCGGGCGTCGGGTGTGGTCAACGCGTTCGAGATGCCGGGCTCGCCCAGCTTGAGTGAGCGATCGACGGCATCGCTGAAGGGGACGCGAACCCGGAACTGCTCCGGATCGAGCCCGGTGTTCGTCACCAGGCCGCCCTGCTGATTCAACAGAAAGAGCCCATAGAGATTGGGATGGGCACGGCTGAACTGATCGAGCGTGTCGAGCGCCGCAACGCTCTCCATCTTGCGCACTTTGTCGATGCTGGCGAGCTCCTGCAGCACCTTCTGGTTATCCGTCAGGGTGGTGGCGAGAACGCTGGCAACGACTTCGGCAGTGGCGGCCTGAGCATCGAGCACCTGCTCTCGTCCAGCATCGGCCGTCTCGGAGAGAATCACCGCCGTGACCGCCAGGAGAGGCAGCATGCAGGCTCCCGAGAAGAGGATCAGCCGATTTCGCAGTGAGAGGCGCCGCAAATCCGTCACTCCGTGCGCGGTCGGCCGAGAGGGCAACGGTTAATCATCGGCTATCAACAGTGGCGCGGAATTACCCATTTGGTCCCCGCGCCAGCCTCCTATGGACCCAAACATGGGTCAACGTCCCGATCCTGCCTGGATTTACGCATAGTTTGCCCATTAGGACGTGCTTTGGTGTGCGGGCTTTTGCCGCTTTTCACCCAGCCGATGGAGCAACCGATCGGTGTACGTTGTGGCGCGCGGATCGAAGTGCTGTCCAGCACGCTTTACGTATGGCGTGGCAACGCGGCGCAGGAAGCGGAGGAAGCCCTCGTCCCAGATCGCGCTGAACGAATCGGTGTAAAAGTCGAAGACGTGGGTGTTGCCCAATTCCATTCCCGCGCGCCCGGCCGCCATGCCGACCGCCGCCGAGATTTCCGACAGCGACCGCCCCTCCCGCTGCGCCGTGGTCTGGAGATCCCGAAAGATCATGGCCAGATTCTCGGCCGGGGGGAGATTGCTGGCCTGGGCCCGCAGCGAATCGAAGGAGGCGCGCGCGTCCTTGAAGTTCATCGGCGGGACATCAATGGTATCGGCCAGAACTCCTGAGCCCTTCTCCAAACGGCTCAACAAATCCTCGTACGAAGCAACGTCAGCATCGTCAGGCAGTTGCCCCGATGTCTGGAGCTCACCCACGAGCGCGCGCAGATACGCCTTGGAGCCGCCCATGACGTCGGAGGCCGCCGCGAGCACCCAAAGCGGAGACCAGCCCACGGCGAGGATGCTGGCCCACTCCAGCACGTTGCCGGTGAATTTGCGCGCGGCCAACTCCTGGACGGAGGTCTCCTCATCCGTGTAGATGTCGCGAACATCGCCAACCCATTCGATCATGATGCGAAGCAGGCGGTCGATGGTGACCTGATAGAGCTTTGAGCCGCGCATGAACCGCGGCACGACGACGCTGCTGCTTTCGTAGACAGCCCCACCGACGAGCGCGACGGCGGCACGCGCCGACCGTTCGGGCAACGACACGAGGTAGCGCCGCACGCTCTGGCGTGGTTTCGGGTGAGGAGGCAGCGCCTTCGGTGCGGGCGCCATGGCCTGGTGAGCCGTTCCTGGATCGGTATCCATAGCACGAAGGATACGCGCCTCTACGGCCCGGGGTTTCGCGCCAGGAAATCGAGCACCTGGGGCCCCACGATCCAGGGATGCGTGAATTGCACTTCGTGCGGGGCGCGATTGACGAGGAGCAGCTCGGAATTCGGGATCGCTTTCTTCATATCAACCATTTGATCGAGGTTGCCCCAGAGGTCGTCGCCGCCGGCGATGAGCAGGGTCGGGTTCGGGATCCGGGCCAGGTCTTCCCGCGTGTAGGCCGGGAAGTGGGCGAGATTCTCCGCCAGTTGTTGGTAGAGCTCCCGCCACCAGCCCGGCTCCTTGTTGCGGTCGTGCCGCGCGGCGCGACCGGCCATCTCCTCGGGACGTTCCCGTTCCATCAGTTCCAGGTCGGCGAACTGGTTGGCAACGACGACCCGATCGTCGTTGTAGTAGTTCGGGCCGACCGCCACCAGCGCCCGCGCCACGTCGGGCCGGGTCATGCCGACGACCAGCGCCACGATGCCGCCATCGCTGACCCCGGCGATATGGGCCGGTCCCAGGCCCATTGCCTCGATGAAGCGCACCACGTCATCGGCGATCATCTCGTAGCGCAGCATCCCGGCCGGATTATTGGTTCGGCCGTGGCCACGGTGCTCCAGATGAATAGCGCGATACGTGCGGGCGAATTCCGGCATATGATCGGTCCAGCCCGAGGAGGGGGCGTCGTTCGTGCCGCTGGCGCCGTGCAGCAGGATGAGCGGGGTCGCCTCCGGATCGCCGAGCTCCTCGTAGTAGATGCGGATATCGTTGACGTTGGCGTATGGCATGGATTGCTACGCTCCCTGAACGGTTCCGTCGAATGCACGCTCCCATTGGGGCGGCAGGGGGACCGTAACGCGGGGACATCTCGAAGGAGAACTCTGGACCAATGGCCAATACGCTCACGGTGGAACGATTGGCGCCGGGGATATCACGCGACGCGTATCTCCCCTTGCTGCTCCTGGCCGATGAGCCGGAGCCACTGCGAAGCTACCTCGACGATGGCGAACTCTACATTCTGCGCGAGGATGATGGCGACGCGGTTGGCGTCACGCTGACTCTTCCTCATTGCGATGAGGAAGAGACGGTCGAGTTGAAAACAGTGGCCATTGCGGCGAATCAGCATAACCGCGGCCTCGGTCAGACGATGCTGCGAGGGGTCCTGAATGACCTGGCGGCACGCGGTGTGCGGCGAGTGATCGTTGGCGCCAGCAACGCCGGGATCGGGCAAATCGCCTTCTATCAGAAGGCCGGGTTTCGGCTCTGGCGCATCGAGCGCGATTATTTCACCGCAGAGAAGGGCTACGACCCGGATGAGCGGGAAAACGGCCTCGCTCACCGGGACATGGTCTGGTTCGATAAGGAGATCACCCCCCGGCGGCAGACCGCTAGCTTCACCACTGTCCTAATGAAGGTAGAATAGCCGCACACGATTTTTCAGATATGGTGGTTTCTCTCGTTTCGGCGGCCGATCCGGCCTGGCGCCGGTGGGATGGAGGACCAGATGAGTCTCACGGTGGATGTCGTCGTGATCGGCGGCGGCGTCAATGGCGCCAGCGCGGCGTTCCACCTCGCGCGGCGCGGGATGAAGGTCACCCTGCTCGAACGGTCGTCCTTGGCGGCGGGAGCGACCGGGAAGTCGGGGGCGCTGGTGCGCATGCATTACAGCAATCCGTACGACGCGGCCCTTGCCCAGCAGAGCTTCCCCTACTTCCAGTCCTGGGCGGATCTTGTCGGCGAGGGCGATCCCGGCTTCAAGCAGGTTGGCGTGGTGCGTCTGGTCGATCCCCGCTTCGAGGATCACCTGCGGGCAAACGTGGAGATGCTGCGGGGTGTGGGGGTGAACACCGAGGTCATCTCGGCGGACGACCTGCGCGAGATCGATCCCGGGGTGCAGGCCAGCGATGTCACCATTGCCGCCTGGGAGCCGGAGTCGGGCTACGCCGATCCGGCGGCGACCGCTTACGGCTTCGTGGCCGCCGCGCGAGCCCTCGGCGCCAGTGTGCACGAGGGGGTCGAAGCCACGGCCATCGAGACCAAGGGCGATGCCGTAAGTGGCGTCTCCACACCGCTCGGCTCGATTGCCGCGCCAGCCGTCGTGATGGCGACCGGAGCGTGGGCGAACAGGCTGCTCAAGCCGCTGGGCCTCGATTACGGCTTGCAGGCGAACCGGGTCCAGATCGCCATTCTGCGCCGCACCGCCGACGACGGTCCCTCGCATCCGGTCTACATCGACGGCCCGAACAATACCTGGCTGCGGCCGGAAGGGGAATTCGGCACACTCTGCGGCATCCTGCGCGATCAGCTCGGCGTCAATCCGGACTACTACAACGAAGGGGTCGATTTCGACTACATCGCTGATTCGCGGGTGCGCTGCGCCAATCGGCGTCCGGCACTGACCAACGCGTTCATGCGTGGCGGTTGGGCGGGGGTCATCACCATGAGTCCCGACGGCCACGCCATTATCGACGAGCTGGCGCCCTACACGGGCCTCTTCGGCATCCTGGGCGACAGCGGCACCAACTTCAAGACGGCGCCGGCGATCGGCAAGTGTATGGCCGAGTGGGTTGCCGAAGGCGCGGCATCGAGCGTCGATCTGCGGCCGTTCCGGGCCTCGCGCTTCGCGGAAGGGGCGCTCTTTTCCGGCGAGCATGAATATGGGGAGGGCTTGCTCGACGTTTTTCGGTAGTTGGGGGTGAGCGCTGGCATGGCTTTAGGGACGATGCCTGCAAGTGCATTGCCCGCGTCTCGCCCCAACGCGATTTGTGCCTGGAATGCGTCTCGCGCCTCGAATATTCGCGGTGGATCAGTCCAGGCGATGCAGGCATCGCCCCTACACGTCAACCCAGTTCGATACGCGGGCAGGCATTCAATCGAGGTTTAGTTCTTGCAGCCCGGGTCAATGTCTGACCCGGAATTACGAACCGCGGGACAGGAGGAACGCGCATGATCCGGCATCATGACGATCTCAACCGGTCGATTCGCGAGGTGCGCGAGGGGAAGCTCAGCCGACGCGCGCTGCTGGCTGCCGCCGCGGCGGCCGGATTCAGCCTGCCGCTGGTGCAGACGCTGCTCGACGGCCGCTCGGCCACGGCCGCCAGCGTGATGGCGCGGCAGGATGAACCGAAGAAGGGCGGCCAGGTGATTGTCGGGTTCTCGCAGGAGCCGACGATCTTCAATCCGCTAAAATCGACGCTGGAGGTCGATCGCGGGGTGCAGTTCGCCCTCTTCGACAGCCTCTGGCGGATCGATCAGGAGGCGACCCTGATCCCGAATCTGGCCACGGAGATCCCCTCGCTGGAAAACGGTGGCATCTCCGAAGATGGGCTGACCTATACGTTCAAACTGCGCGACGACGCGAGATGGCACGATGGCGAGCCCTTTACCGCCGCCGACGTCGTCTTCAGCCATAACATGATCCTCAATCCCGATTTTGTGGCCGGCACCCGCGTTGGGCACGACAACGTGACCGAGATTTCGGCGCCCGACGAGACGACAGTGACGATGACGCTAAAAGAGCCGTACGCGCCGTTCCTGATCGTCTGGGGAGATACCTATCTCGTCCCGGAGCATCTGCTGAAGGATGTAGAGGATCTCAACACAGCCGAGTTCAACTCGACCGCGCCGGTCGGCACCGGTCCCTTCACGTTTGTGGAGCGGGTGGCCGGCGATCACATCACCGTAAAGGCCAACCCGACCTACCATGGCCCCGGACCGTACCTCGACACGGTCATCTTCAAGTATGTGCCCGATCTGACCGTCCTCTTCACCCAGTTCAAGACGGGCGAGGTCGATGCCACCGGCATTCAGGGCATCACCGCCCAGAACTTCGCGGAGGCCCAGACGCTCGAAGGCAAGGTCATCCACCATGAGCCGAGCGGCTTTGTCGAGTTCATCTACATGAACCATGGCAAGCCGGTCTTCCAGGACAAGGCAGTACGCGAGGCGCTCTACGCGGCGATGGATAAAGAGAACATCATCAACACGGTCTACTACGGTGTGCATGGTCCTACGGAATCATATCTGTCGACCGAGTCCTGGGCATTCAACCCGGACCTGACGCCCCAGGTCTTCGACGTGGAGGCGGCGAAGAAGATCCTGGACGACGCGGGCTGGGTGCCTGGCGCGGACGGCACCCGCGAGAAAGATGGTGTGAAGCTGAGCTTCCAGAATTCCACAACCGCCGGAAACCCGGTGCGGGAGCAGGCCCAGCAGTACCTGCAGCAGACCTGGAAAGAGGCCGGCATCGACATGCAGATCGAGAACATGCCGGCGGCGGTGATCTGGGGCGACTATTTCAATCAGTCGCAGTACGACTCGGTGATGGTCGGCTGGACCAATCCGCCAGACCCGGACGGCACCAGCCGTTTCCACTCCGACTACATCCCGGCGCAGGGGGGCGGCGGCCAGAACACCTTGCAGTACAAGAACCCCGAGCTCGACGCGCTCTGGGAAGCGGGAGTGGCAGAGCTCGACCAGGAGGCGCGGGCGACGATCTACCAGGAGGCGCAGCAGATCATGCGCGACGACCTGGCGTACCTCCCCATCTTCCAGTATTTCCCCATCGAAGGGACGAAGGAAGGCCTGGAGAACTACAAGCAGAACGCCTTCGTGGTCAGCAACCAGTGGAACATCAACGAGTGGTATTGGTCGGTGTGACGAGGGTCGTAGGGTGATAGGGTCATGGGGTAATAGAGGTCGAGGATCGCTTCCAATCCGTTTGCGGGTGGCCGACGGCAGCTCGCGGAACGGAAGGATTTCTACCCATCACTCTATGACCCCGTCACCCCATCACCCTTCCGTCCCATGACGCCGTTTCTGCTTCGACGCATCGGTCAAAGCCTCGTCTTGCTGGTGCTGGTGACGGCGATTGCGTTTGGGCTGATGCGGCTGGCGCCTGGCGGGCCGGAGGCGGTCTACGCCTTGAGCCCATCGATGCGCGCCGAAGATCTGGCGCGCATCCGGGCATCGTTCGGGCTCGATCAACCGATCCACATTCAGTATGTCAAGTGGGCGACCGGCATGGTCAGCGGCGACTGGGGACGCTCCTATCGTGACAGCCGGCCGGTGCGCGACGTGATCCTCGATCGCGCACCGGCCACGCTCGAACTCACGATCACTGCCCTCGTGATCGCCATCGTCTGCGGGGTGGCTATCGGCGTGCTGGGCGCATTGCGGCCGCATTCCGCCTCCGACTACGTGGCCACGATTGGGGCGATGTTCGCGCTCTCGATCCCTACCTTCTGGTTTGGCCTGATGGTCATATTCGTCTTCGCGGTACGGCTCGGTTGGATTCCGTCGGGCGGGCGATCGACCATGGGGGGAGATGATTCGCTAGGAGATCGGTTGCACCATCTGGTTGCCCCGGCGCTCGTGTTGGGATTGGTGCTGGTCGCTACCTGGAGCCGTTACACGCGCGCCTCACTGCTGGAGACGATTGGGCAGGACTACGTGCGGACAGCGCGGGCCAAGGGGATGACGGAGCGACATGTCATCTGGGGGCATGCGTTCCGGAATTCGCTGGGACCGCTCCTGACGCTGGCCGGCCTCCAGCTTCCCTTCCTTTTCGGCGGCGCGCTGGTCACCGAGAGCGTTTTCACCTGGCCCGGCATGGGGCGGCTCTTCGTCGATTCGCTCGGCTACCGCGACTACCCGGTGCTGATGGGGGTGCTGGTGGTGACCGCGGTGCTGGTCGTCGTCAGCAACCTGATCGCCGACCTCCTCGTCGCCTTCGTCGACCCACGCATCCGGATGCGATAGAGCGCGCCGATGGCGACTTCAGCGACCGCGCCTCCAGGGCAGCTCGCGGCGACGATCCCGGCGACGCGGCAAGGTGAAGTCGATAGCCCGTGGCGCATTGCCTCGCGCCGCTTCCTGCGGCATCGCCTGGCCACCGCCGGGCTTATCGTCTCGATCCTGCTGATCCTCTCAGCCCTTTTTGCCCCGCTCATCGCGCCGGGCGATCCCTTGCGGATTTCAATTCTGGACAAGTTCGCGGCGCCAATGACGAAAGGCTATCTGCTCGGCGCCGACGAGGTGGGACGCGATCTTCTCTCCCGCCTCCTCTACGCCGGGCGCGTCTCGCTGCTCGTCGGCTTCGCGGCGATGGCGGTCACGGTGATCGTCGGCACGATCGTGGGATTGACGTCGGGCTTCTACGGCGGGCGCGTCGACGCCTTCCTGATGCGCTTCACCGACGCGCTGCTCTCCTTCCCGACGGTCTTCCTGCTCCTGGTGCTGGCGGCGTTCGTCGGCGCGTCGCTGCTGTCGATCACGCTGATCATCGGGCTGACGTCATGGATGGAGCTGGCGCGTATCCTGCGCAACCAGACGCTCACCCTACGCGAGCAGGAGTTTGTGCAGGCGGGCAGGGCCCTGGGGGCGACGAACCCGTGGCTGATCAGCCGGCATCTGCTGCCGAACTCGCTCGGGCCGATTATGGTGGCCGCGACGCTGAACGTGGCCAACGCCGTGCTCGCCGAGTCGTACATCTCCTATCTCGGCTACGGCATCCAACCGCCGGAGGCAAGCTGGGGCAACATGCTCAACAACGCCCAGAGCTACTTCAACAGCGCCCCCTGGATCGCCCTGTTTCCCGGCATCCTCATCACGCTCACGGTGGCCAGTTTCAATTTTCTGGGGGATGGGTTGCGCGACGCGCTCGATCCGCGATCAAGGCGCTGAGTAGGTGGCCGCTCGGTCTTGGAGCATTGGCGCCGTTTCGCGTGCGCGGGCTGCAAGGACGCAGGTGTCGCCCCTTCAGACCGCGGTGGCGCGGACGACCCTCCAGGAAGCCGTGTTCAGTCAGTTAAGCCGGCTCGAAGGCGATGGTCCAGACATCGGTGACGCCGGAGACCTTCACCGTGTACTCGCCCGCGGTTTCGATTTCGATGGTGGTTTCGGCGGTCCACGCTTCGGACGGCTCAATCGTCTCCCTGAAGAGGCGTTGGGCAACGTCATCGGCGTCGAGGAGCCTGGCGACGAGGTCGCTGCTTTCGGCAACCTGCATCGAGCCGACGACCCGGTAGCTGCCCGCTTCGAGCGTGAAGGGCGCCGAGGTTTCGGAGCCCTCGCCGGCGATGGTGATCGCCGCGGCCGACGGCGCCGCGGGGGCCTCCGCCGCTGGCGCGGGTGTGGCGTCTACCGTGACCGGCGCTACTTCGGCGGGAGGGGTCACAGCAGCAGCGGCGTCGGCTGTCTGCGCCGCTGCCGCCGCTGCCGCATCAGCCTCTCTCTGCGCGCGCCGAGCCGCCCGATCGGCCGCCGCGGCGTCAGGCGTTGGTTCGGCCGCGGCGTCGGCGGGCTTGTTCTGCGCCCGGTCCTGGTTCGCGTTTTTGTTCTTTTTCGGTTTGGCGTCTTTCGCGGCAACGGGTTCGTCCACCACCAGCAGGGGTGCAATGCTGTTGGGATCGATGAACAGGACGCGAACCCACCCGCTCTCGCCGGTCGCGTTGAGATCGACCGGGTAGAAGAGATCGCCGTCGGCGGCGACCGCCTCGCCAGTGATGGTGACCTCATCTCCCCGTTCCATGATGCTGAGATCGTCGGTCTCCAGGGCGGGATCGACGCGGAGGCGGATGTTCTCTCCACGGATGACGGCCGTCGCCGGGAATGTCTGATCAACTGTATCCTGCGCCAGTGTGATGTGTGGCGCGGCGGACGGGAGGTAGAGGCTGCATGCGATCAACCCCGCTATCAGAAGTGATTTCGTCATGGTTCCTCGTTTCCTCGCTTCGCTATGCTCGCGTCGGACTCTGATCATTGAGACGCGCACGATGCCGTGTCCGTTCTCGCGATTTTCGGGCCAGCGCCGCGTTGCCGGTATCGCAGATGCCTCCCCTGGTGCCGCGGCCCGACCTGGGCGATGATCCTGGCAGCAATCCAGGCGCCGCGCGCGCGGCCTATTGTGGGACATCGTGCGGTCCCCGTGTGGAACACGTGAGAAAGGGAGACAGGAGCCATGGTCAGCGAAGCCACCACCGTGCAGCCGGCCGTGCAACAGGGCCGGTGGCTAGAGAGCATGCGCCCAATGAGCCTGGGATTGATGCTCCCCATCGCCGAGCAGAACGCCGTCGCCAACGATTCCCCGGCCGACGGCTTCTGGGACATCGTGGCCATGGCCAAGCTGGCGGTCGAGATCGGCTTCGACATGGTTTGGGTGCCGGACCACTTTATCCTGAAGCTGGAGCATCATGGCGGCGAGGCCCGCGGTGTGGCGGAATGCTGGACCACGACCGCAGGAGTGGCCGCTGCGATGCCAGGCGTGCCGATCGGGACGATGGTGGCCTGCACGGGGTTCCACAATCCGGGCTCGATCGCCAAGATGGCGGAAAACATCGACGACATCAGCCGGGGCAACTTCGTGCTGGGGCTTGGCTGCGGCTGGCACGAGGACGAGTACGACATGTACGGGATGCCCTTCGACCACCGCGTCGATCGCTTCGAGGAAGCGATGCAGATCATCTCGCCACTCGTGCGCACCGGCAAGGCGGACTTTGAGGGGAAGTATTACCAGGCGCGCAACGCGGTCAACTTCCCGCGCGGCCCGCGCTGGCGGGAGGGTGGGCCGCCGATCATCTTCGGCGCGCAGCAGCCGCGCATGATGCGGTTGACGGCGCTCTACGCCGACGCCTGGAACGCCGACTGGCAGAACGATCCGCGGATCGTGGTCGACCGCATGGAGCTGCTCGATCGGGCATGTGAAGAGGTCGGGCGCGACCCGGCGGGGCTGGTGCGCACGGGGGGCACCCAGTTCGTGATGGACGAACACGCGTTCACCTTCCGGCCGGCCACCGGGGGTGTCGATGAGATGGTCGCCACCATGCACGCCTTCGCCGGACTCGGGCTACGCCACTATCTGGCCACCCCCAGCCCCTGCACCATGCAGACGCTGGAGCGATTCGCCGAAGTGATTCAGACGTTCGATCGCGGGTGAGGCCGGGACTGCACTGCGAATCGCCGGAATCCGCGGTGAGAAGTACGGGGGCGCAATGTACCGCTGCGTAATGATTGGCGCGGGCGGGATGGCCGGGCGCTGGATTCGCGATTTCTGGTCGCCGTTTCGAGAGCGGATGGAGTTCGCCGCGCTGGTCGATGTCAATCCGGTTGCATTGCAGGAGTCTGGCGACTGGCTCGGGCTTCCAGTCAGCGCTCGATTCACCGATGCGCGCGAGGCGTTTGCCAAGGTGGATGCCGAGTTCTGCTGCATCGTTACGCCGCCGGCTTTCCACCAGGAAGCCGTTGAATTGTCGTGCGGGCGGGGGATGGACATCCTTTCGGAGAAGCCGATCGCCGACAGCGAAGAAGGGTGCCGGGCGATCGTGCAGGCCGTGCGGCGATCGGGCGTCAAGATGATGGTGACGCAGAACTATCGCTACACGCGGCGCATCCTGACGCTGAAACAGGCGGTGGCGACGTTGGGCGCGGTCAACTATGTCGTGGTCCGCTATGCCTCAGATTACCGGCAGCGCGGCGCTTGGGCGCTGTTTCGGCATCAGATGGATCACAGCCTCCTGATCGAAGGGGGCATTCACCACCTCGATCAACTGCGCAACCTCACCGGCGCGGACTGCCAGAGCATCGCCGGGTGGGACTGGAACCCGGGTCTGGTACGGGGGAACAGGTCTTTGTGGCGAACCAGCGGTTCGTTCGACGCCGAAGCGTGCGCGTTGCTGGTGATGCGGATGACGAATGCCTGCTTCGCCAGCTACGAAGGGAACAACCTCGAAGCAGGGGCGACCAATTCCTGGCACAAGGAGTTCTTCCGCGTCGAATGCGAAGGGGGCGCAGCCGTCCTCGACCGGGACGACGTCGTGCGCATCGAGGAACGGAGCGCGGCGGGCACGCGGCAGGTGCGCGACGCGCCGAATGTCGATGTCACCTATGAGGGGCACCAGGCCGTGGCGAGTCAGTTCCTCGATTGGCTCGACGGCGTGCCTGAGCCAGAAACGACATTGAAGGACAACCTGCAATCGACGGCGATGCTCTTCGCGGCGATCCGGGCCTCGGAGAGCGGCGCCACGGTCGATGTACAGGAGATGGCGCGACGGTTAGCTGGCGACGTGTAGCCGTGCAAGGGGCGGTGGAGTGCGGAGGCTATTTCGGGGTGCTTAGCCGCGCGGAGCGGAGAGCCGCCTGTTTCAGGTAGGCAATCACGGTCATACCCTTGGCGATCGCCGCCGGCTCGATCTGGGACAGTTCATCAAGCGAAAGCCGTACCTCAAAGATCATGTGCGGGTCGGGATTCGGCGTCCCTTCCATGATGTTCTCCCAGTCCCACGTATCGGGGTCCATCAGCTGGCGTTCTTCGTCGTCGAGTGGTTCACTCATTGTCTTGTGAAGATCATGCTTTTGCATTGCAATCACCTGTCTTCAGGATGCAGCCATCGCGGGAATAGAGAAGCCTTTGCGAACCTCTTGCCGAAGAATGGTTGGTGCATCCCACACAATTTTGACTGGAGTTCTCTGAGAAGATCGTTCGCGTAGCCAACGCCGGCTCACAACGTGAATCATTCCCACGGGTCGCCCGTGGTGAATCGTAGCCCACGAGACCGCCAATGCTGTTGACCATCACCTGCGAGGGACCCCACGCCACAGACTTCGGGTTCCTGATCGCCAAGAATCCGGCGTCGGTCTTCGAACGCGATCTGGCGTTCGGACGGCTGACCCTGTTTTACACGGAGAACGAGCCAGGTCGGGCGACGGTGGCGCTGATCTTCGACGTCGATGCGCTCAGCCTCGTGCGCGGCGGTAACCGGGCGGCCGCCCTCGACCAGTATGTGAATGACCGGCCCTATGTGGCATCGAGCTTGACCAGCGTGGCACTGCGGGCGGCGT
The DNA here is from genome assembly GCA_038246475.1 of Thermomicrobiales bacterium. Taxonomy (GTDB): domain Bacteria; phylum Chloroflexota; class Chloroflexia; order Thermomicrobiales; family UBA6265; genus JACCXM01. Next base: position 20,400 of record JBBRVX010000030.1, read on the forward strand.
TCTCGTCGGCGCTCGGCGGGCGAAGCAAGGAGCGGCCGGATTTGGTCGACACGCCGCTGCCGCTCCGGGCGCAAGTGCCGGCGGTGCATGCCCGCGACGGCGCAGCCATGGTCACCAAACTCTTTGGGCCGCTCGGCTATGCGGTTTCGGTCACCCCGTTGGCGCTCAAATCGGGCAGAGCTAACGGGGACGATGAAAACCTCTTCTCGTTCGAGATCAGCGGGATGCAGACGGTCCACGATCTGCTCAGTCATCTCTATCTCCTGCTGCCGGTCCTGGACTCGGCGAAGCACTACTTCATCGGCGACGACGAGGTGGCGAAGTTGCTCGAGCATGGGACCGGTTGGCTGGCAGGGCATCCGGAGAAGGCGCTGATTACCAACCGCTATCTCAAGCACCGGCAAAGCCTGGTTCGCGACGCGCTATCGCAGCTGACGATCGAGCAACCCGACGAGGACGCGGAGGCCGAGGCGGTGGAGCAGGCCCTCGAGGCGCGAGTCCGTCTGAGCGACCAGCGGATTGAGGCCGTCGTCGCTGCGCTGCGCGGAGCGGACCCGCCGCTGCGCCGGATTGTCGACATGGGCTGCGGCGAAGGGAGGCTCCTCGACGCGCTGGTCAAAGACGCGGCCTTCACCGAGCTGGTCGGGGTGGATGTCTCGACGAACGCGCTGGCGGTGGCCGAGAAGCGGCTCGATCGGGCGCGGCTGCCGGCGGCGGCTCGCGATCGGGTCAGGCTGTTGCAGGGGTCGATCCTCTATCGAGATCGCCGGCTGGAAGGGTACGACGCGGTGACCCTGGTCGAGGTCATCGAGCACATCGACGAGGAGCGTCTCGACGCGGTGCGGACGGTGCTCTTCACTCGGCTGAAGCCGCGGCGGGTCGTGATCACCACGCCGAACGTCGAGTACAACGTCCGCTTCGCGGCGCTCCCTGCTCACGACACGCGCCATGCGGACCATCGTTTCGAATGGACGCGCGCGCGGTTCCAGGAGTGGTGCGAGGGCGCGGCAACGCACGGGTACGCGGTGCGCTTTGTCGATATCGGGCCGAGCGACCCCGAGGTCGGGGCGCCGACGCAGATGGCCATTTTCGAACGGTCCGATCGGCCGTGAGCGACAGTCAGGCGCAGATCATCACCCTGCCCGAGCTTTCGCTCGTCGTGCTCATCGGGGCGAGTGGCAGCGGGAAGTCGTCGTTCGCGCGGAAGCACTTCAAGCCAACCGAGATCGTCAGTTCCGACGCCTGCCGCGGAATGGTGAGCGACGACGAGAACGATCAGAGCGCGACGAAGCCGGCGTTCGAGCTGCTCTACGATGGCGTGCAGCAGCGGTTGCGCCTTGGCCGGCTGACGGTGGTCGACGCCACCAGCGTGCGGCGGGAAGATCGTCAACCGCTCGTCCAGCTTGCCCGCAAGTTTCACGTGCTGCCGGTGGCGATCGTGCTCGACGTACCAGCCCGCGTCTGCCAGGAGCGAAATCGCGAGCGGCCCGACCGGCAGTTCGGCTCACACGTGGTGGACCGCCAGATCCACGAGCTCAAGCGCGGTCTCGGAGGGCTCAAGCGCGAGGGCTTCAATCACGTCTATCGCCTCGACGGGGTGCGCGAGATCGACGCGGTCGTCGTCAGGCGGACTCCGCTCTGGACGGACAAACGGGCGGAGCACGGGCCGTTCGACATCATCGGCGACGTGCATGGCTGCGCCGACGAGCTGGAGGAGCTCTTTGCTCGCCTGGGCTACGTGCGTGAGGCGGGCGGACCCTACCAGCACCCGGCGGGGAGAAAAGCCGTCTTCGTCGGCGACCTCTGCGATCGCGGCCCGCGCATCGTCGACGCCGTCCACATCGCCATCGACATGGTCGAGGCGGGCAACGCGTTTTGCGTACCCGGCAACCATGACGTGAAGCTGATGCGCTACCTGCAAGGGAAGAAGGTGCTCGTCACTCATGGACTCGAGGCGAGCATCCAGCAGATTGAGGCGCTGGACGATGCGGAGCGCGTCGCGTTCAACAAGCGCTTCTCCACCTTCGTCGACGGGCTGGTTTCGCACCTCGTCTTCGACGATGGGAAGCTGGTGGTGGCCCACGCCGGGATGAAGGAGGAGTACATCGGGCGCGCCTCCGGCACGATCCGCGAGTTCGCGCTCTTCGGCGAGACCACCGGCGAGACCGATGAATACGGTTTGCCGGTGCGCGGGAACTGGGCGGCTCAATACAAGGGTCAGGCCACGATCGTCTATGGCCATACGCCGACGCCCGCGGCGGAGTGGCTGAACCGGACCATCAACATCGACCAGGGAGTCGTGTTCGGCGGCAAGCTCACGGCGCTGCGCTACCCGGAGAACGAGATCGTCAGCGTGATTGCACGGCAGGTCTGGTACGAGCCGGCGCGCCCGTTCCCGACAGCCGAGGCGACGCCGGAGGTCTCTTCCCTGCAGTGGCAGCACGACGACCTGCTCGACATCGAGGACTTCATCGGCAAGCACTTCATTTCGACGTCGCTGGAACGGAGCATCACCATTCGCGCCGAGCATGCCGCGGCGGCGCTGGAAGTGATGTCGCGCTTCGTCGTCGATCCGCGCTGGCTACTCTACCTGCCGCCGACGATGTCGCCCAGCGAGACATCGCGGCGCGACGGCTACCTGGAGCATCCTGAGGACGCGTTCGCCTACTTCCGGCAGCAGGGGATATCCGAGGTCGTGATCGAAGAGAAGCACATGGGCTCGCGTGCCGTGCTGGTCCTCTGCCGCGACGAGGACGCGGGCCTCCGATCGTTCGGGCGGCGCGCGCTCGGCGCCTGCTACACGCGAACCGGTCGCCCATTCCTGCCAGGGGAAATGTCGAAAGCGCTGCTGGAGCGGCTCAGTGCATCATTTGCGCGGGCGGGGATTTGGGACGAGCTGGACGCGGGTTGGGTGGTGCTCGATTGCGAGATCATGCCCTGGAGTTTCAAAGCGCAATCACTGATCAGGAACCAGTATGCGGCGGTCGGCGCGGCGGCGGAGGCGGATCTGGCCGAAACAGGAGCGGCCCTGCGCGCCGGGATCGCGCGAGGACTGCCGTTCGCAGAACGGCCGGCGCTGGTCGAGCGGCGGCGCGATGCGGCGGCGCGCTTCCGCGCCACGTTTGAGCGCTATTGCTGGGACGTGGCCACGGTTGACGAGATGCGCATCGCGCCGTTTCACCTGCTGGCGGCCGAGGGGCGCACCTTCCTGGACCGCGACCATGTCTGGCAGATGGAGACACTGGAGCGGTTTGCGAAATGCGACACCCTATTCGCGCCGACCCGCTGGCGCCTGATCGACGTGACGGACGAGCATCAGGTCGCGTCGGGAATCGACTGGTGGCAGGATCTGACGGCATCTGGCGGCGAAGGGTTCGTGGTCAAGCCGCGGGCATGCGTTCCACGCTCCGGCAATCGTCTCGTCCAACCCGCGCTGAAATGCCGCGGGCAGGAGTACCTGCGCCTGGTCTACGGCCCCGATTATGACGAGCCGGAGCAGTTGGAGCGCCTGCGGCAGCGCAATCTTTCGCACAAGCGCGCGCTTGCCCGGCGGGAGTTCGCGCTCGGCGTCGAAGGGCTTGAGCGATTTGTGCGCCGCGAGCCGTTACGCCGGGTGCATGAGTGCGTCTTCGGGGTGCTGGCGCTGGAGAGCGAGCCCGTCGATCCGCGGCTTTAGCATCGCGGCGGGCTATCTTCGTCCGGCCGATAGCGTACTTGCCCCCGATTTCGCGTCCCGGACTCCGGAACCATGAGTACGACCCCGGACAGTCGCCAACGTGCCGCCTGGGCGGGGATGATCGGGCCGCTCCTCTTCGGGACGGTATTCACGATTGAGGGCTGGCTTCGTCTTGGATACGACCCTCGCGGGATGTACGTCAGTGAGCTGTCTCTTGGACCGCGCGGCTGGATTCAGATCGTCAACTTCGTCCTTTTTGGTCTGCTCCTCCTCGTATTCGCGCGGGGCATGGGCGCCGAATTTCGGAATGGAACAGCATCACGTGCCGGACCCATTCTCCTCACGATCGTTGCACTCGGTTATCTCCTTTCTGGTCCCTTCGTGATGGATCCGGCGGACACCCCACGGGCCGAGATGAGTTGGCACGGCATCCTGCACGGCATCTTCGGCGCGGTCGTCTTTTCGCTGATGCCGGTGAGCTGCTTTGTTTTCTGGCGCCGCTTTCGCGAGGTCCCGAACTGGCGATCGCTGCAATGGTGGACACTTACGGTGGGGATCGTCGTTGCCGCCGCTTCGATCCTACAATCTGTCGCCACCAAGACCCTTCCCACCCCGAACGTCTTCACGCCATGGGTTGGGCTGATGCAGCGAAGCGCCATCATGCCATTCCTGGCCTGGGTCTTTACTGTTGCGCTTCACCTCTCCCGGCAATGGAGACAACGTGCGGCGACGGCCTGACGCCATCGCGCTCCGCCCGGTCGCGCTCTACGCGCTGCCGATGATGGCGTCCACTTCGATCTCCACCATGAGCGCGGGATCGATCAGGGCGCTCGTGCCGACCATGGTGCCGGCCGGGCGGATGGCGCCGAAGACGCGGCCCAACTCGGCGCCGACTTCCCGATAGCGGCTCATGTCGGTGACGTAGACGCGATAGCGGGTGACGTCGGTGATCGCCGCGCCGGCCTCGGCGAGCGCCTGCTCGATCACCTCCAGGATGTGCCGCGTTTGGGCGGCGGCGTCGCCGGGCGCGAAGGGCGCGCCATCCTTGTAGGCTGCCGTGCCGGCGACGAAGACGCGATCACCGACGCGCACCGCGCGACTGTAGCCGTACATGGCCTCGAAGGGGCCGCCCGAGCTGACCAACTGCCGTCCGGCAGACATCCGCGCCTCCTCCTGGTGATTCATGGCAACCGTGCTGTTGCCCTCCTGTCGTTGCCCCGGTATCGTACCGCCATGGCATGATCCGGGGAATGGGCCGCGATCGGTCCCGGATCGATAACGCGAAATACGCGGGAGGAACGCGCAGATGGCAACCAACGGCAACAGCGGCATCCCCACCCGGCCCCTTGGCAAGACCGGGATCGATGTTTCGATCCTGGCCCTGGGCGGCTTTCACATCGGCGTGCCCCCGGAAGAGGAGGCGTACCGCATCATTCACACCGCCATCGACAGCGGGCTGACCTTCATGGACAACGCCTGGGAGTACAACGACGGCGAGTCGGAGCGGCGCATGGGCGTGGCCCTGGCGCAGGGTGGCTATCGCGCCAAAGCGTTCCTGATGAGCAAGAATTGCGCCCACGATCGGACGGCCGTCAATTCGATGGTCAAGCTGGAGGAGAGCCTGCGCCGTTTGCAGACCGACTATCTCGACCTCTGGCAGATCCACGAGGTGACCTGGTCGGATGATCCCGAGCGAATCTTCGCCCCAGGCGGCGCAGGCGAGGCGATGCTGAAGGCGAAAGAGGAAGGGAAGGTCCGCTTCATCGGCTTCACCGGCCACAAGAGCCCGACGATTTTCCGCAAGATGCTCGCCGCCGGCTTCCCCTGGGACACGCTCCAGATGCCGGTGAGCGTACTCGACGCCAACTTCAACTCCTTCGCGCGTGAGATCCTGCCGATCGCCGCCGCACAGGGCATCGGGGTGATCGGGATGAAGAGTCTGGCGGCGGGGCACTTCTTCGAGATTCCCGACCGCACCATCACCCCCGAAGGGGCGCGGCGCTACGCGCTCTCACAGCCGATCGCCTCCCTCTGCGTCGGCGTCGACAGCATGGAAATCCTGGAGCAGGATCTCGCTATCGCCCGCGATTTCGTGCCGATGACGGCAGAGGAGCAGGGCGCGGCGGTTGACGCGGTCTACCATCATGCCTGGGATGGCCAGCACGAGCCGTTCAAGACGTCGTTCCAGTTCGAGGGGAACGAAGCGCGACGGGAGCATGGACTGGAACTGAGGGGCGCGGCTGACTGAAGCGAGGGGGGGAAGGGGGATTGGTGGGATAGGGGGATAGAAGACCCGACGAAGGCGGCTTCGCGCTCCGGCGCCTCTCCAAACCCTTGTCGATAGGCACATCCCCTTTTTCCCCTCCGTCTCCTCCTTCCCCCCTATCCCCCTCGTACGTAGAAAGAGACGACTGTGACAGACAACGGGTACCGTGAACGGGTCGGCATTGCGTTCTTCCCGCGAAGCTCTGAGACAGCGGTTGATCTGTGCGTGCGGGCCGAGCGGGCCAATGTCGAGGCGGTGTGGATGGTCATGCCCGCGACAAACATCGATACGCTCACGCTCATCGGCGCCGCGGTGATGAAGACCGAGCGCATCACCCTCGGCACGACGATCGTGCCGGCCTTTACCCGGCACCCGATCACCTTCGTCACGCAAGCGCTGGCGCTGGAAGGATTGGCGCCGGGCCGCTTCGATCTGGGCATCGGCAGCGCCCACGCGCGCACGATGGTCGATGTCTATCATATTGACTTCGATCATCCCCTGCAGCGGCTGGCCGAATACCTGGAAATCGTGCAAGCGGCGCTCAAGACGGGCGTGGTGCATTTCGAGGGCGAGTTTTACCAGGTCGACGCCACGTTCTCGGAGTCGCTTGGCACATCGGTGCCGATCGCGGCGTTGCGAGCGCCGGCGTTCCCCCTCGCGGGACGGTTGGCCGATGGCGGGATGAGCTGGAACTGCCCAACGGCCTATCTGCAGCAGGTCGCCATGCCCGCGCTCCAGGCCGGAGCCGACGCTGCCGGCCGAGCGCGGCCACGCCTCCTGGCGCACGTGCCGGTACTGGTCACGACTGACCGGGCATTGGTTCACCGGCGGGCCGGGGAGCAGCTTCGCGGCTATGCCGCCGCGCCCTTTTATGCGCGGATGTTCGCCGATGCCGGCTATCCGATCAATGCGGACGGCTCAGTCAGCCCGGAGCTGATCGACGATCTCGTCGTCAGCGGCTCGCCGGAGGAGATCGCCACGCAACTGCGCCACCGCCTCGATCTCGGCTTCGACGTGCTGATGGTCAATCCGCTGCGCACTGACGACGATGCCGGCCACGAGGATACGGTGTTGGAGATTCTGGGCGGACTTTAGAGAGTGATACGGATTTCGGTTGATCACTGTCGGAATCCCGGTCTGCTGGAGCCTGATTCCCCCGCTCCCGGCCCGACGGGGCTAGGGGAGGAGAGGGGGTTAGGGGGTGAGGGCTCGCCGCGGCGCCGGAACTGATCATCCGGATTCCGTATGATAGGGTGATGGGTGACGGGTAATGGGGTCACGAGCTCACGGGGAGAACGACGGACGACGCGGGCGGATCTTTCGTCCATCACCCTATCACCCGTCACCCATCACCTGTCACCCTCAACCAGTGCGATGAACTCGGGATAATCTTCCAGCCCATCGATGAAGGGCGCCGCGTCCGGCCGACCAGTCGTCGCGTCGAAACGCAGAATTTGCTTTGATTCGCGACTGCTGACATAGAGCTTGCCGTCGGGACCGAAGGCCATGCCGGCCGGCGCGCTCAGGCCGCCAGCGCCTGACGCGACCAGCGTTGTCATCTTGCCCGTCTCAGTGTCGATGGCAAAAATGGCATCCCGATCGCGGCTCCCGACCAGCAACGCGCCGTCCGGCTCGCGGAAGGCCAGATGCACCGGCGTCTTGAGGTGGTGATGGCGGTACTCGCGATGCAGCGCCCCGCTCTGACCGAGGTAGCGCTTCACGCTATCAGCATCGCGATCGGCGACGTAGAGATCGCCGTCGGAGCCGAAAATCGCCCGCCGCACGGTGCGAACGCCACTGGGGGCATGCGCCAGGGAAGGAACGAAGGTGCCGGGAGGCGGGGGGTTGGCCTCCGTCTCACGCAGCGCCTCGGGATGCGGCATCGGCTCACCGGGGCGACCATCCACGGCTTCCGGTCCGTAATAGCGACCGACCACATTGGTGTCCTGACTGGGAACATAGAGATCGCGGTCCGGGCCGAAGGCGACGTCAAACGGGTGATCGAGACCTGGGTTAGCGGCGTGACGCTCGACGAAGACGTCGCGAAAGGCATGCTTTCCGTCAGGGCCCGCCTGGCCGGCAAAGCGGAGAACCTGCGAGGCGCCCTTGTAGGCATTGGCGACGTAGAGATCGCCTCCGGGTCCGAAGGTGAATCCCCGCAGCTCGCGCAGCTCCAGCTCCTTCGGCAAGGAGTTGGCATCAAGCGCCTTGCCAAGTGGCTTTCCGTCCAGATCGTAGACGTGGATGTTGTTCCACGCGCGGTCAGCGTCTCCGCCATGAAATGTGAGGTACCAGACAGGCAAGGCTCGCCTCATTTCATGGAGACAGGTTCGGCAGCGATCCGCCACCGTAGCAGAATCGGCGCGCCATCGGGGTGATGACGAAGGAGTGAGCGGGAGGTTGCCATCGCTCAACACAGGAGGATAGCGACGGGTCCGCAAACAGCCCCGCCGCCATGCCATTACGGCTGCTGGGCGTTTGTGACTAGATCGTTGAGCTCGTCGCAGCCACAGAAGAAGAGGCATTCCAGCAAACCAACGGAATCGCAGTCCGCCAGCGGCGCACAGCAGGGGAAGAACTCCGCTTCGCAAGCGGGGTCACCAAAGCAGAGCGCGGCAAAAAAGGCTTGACAGGGAGCAATCTGTCGCTGGCAGATTTGCTTCCGCTTCTTGCGATTCTTGCCTTTGGCCGCCTTCGCGGGGGAAGCGGGGATGGCCGACGCCAGGGCCAGGCCGCCCAGCGCGATCAGTGACCCACGCCGGGAGAGCGCGTCCGCCGTGCGGCGCGATATGACATCAATGGCCGGATCGCTCAAGGAAAGCTCCCTTCCGGTAAACGGCATGATTCGACCAGTGCTCCGACACAGCGACGTTCTCTTTCCGAGGCAACGTACAGAGGAATTTCGTCGTTTTCCTCGTCCGTCCGCGCATATGGGCCGAGATCCCTCCTTCGTCGAGATGACACATGGACCATGTCGCGGTACGCGGTGACGCCGACAATGCCAGCCGCCTCAGCCTAGCGCACGGTGGGCATTATGGCAAGCGGAAGCATGCGCGGCTGTGGCTGCCGGTCCATCGACACGAAGAGGTCCCGGCCGGGATGGCAGCCGGGACCTCGATTGGGGACGAGGATCCAGGGGAGGGAAGGGAAAACCTGGGCTCCTCGTATCACATGAACGACAGGACGTTTCATTTAGTTCCAAGTCGCTCAAGGTGGTCATCGCAATACCTGTGCCAACAGGACAATACACGACGTCTCGCCAACGCCTGGCAGGCTCTGGAGCCGACAATCAGGGAGCGGCCGTCACTCCAGACACACGGGCGGGGTTTCCCGGTTTCGCGGCGCAGTGACTCCCGCCGCCGGGCCCCGCGGTGCACGGCACGCCTCATGCTACCCTCTGAGCATGGGAACATTTACTGCCAATGGACCAATTGATCTCGTCACATTCGATCTGTATGACACGCTGATCGAGCTCAATCCGCCACGCTGGGAGCGCCTCGCGGTGGTGGCCCGGCAGCACGGCATCGAGACCGATGCGCTGACGTTACGGGAGGCCGACCGCATCGCCGAGGACTATTTCACGATCGAGAACGGCGCCACCCCAATCCGCGACCGCACGCGGGACGAGCGGGAGGCCTTTCGCCTGGAGCTGATGCGGCGCTGGCTGGAGGCGGCGGAGCTGCCGCACGACCCCGAGACGGTGCGGGCGCTGCGCCAGAGCTACGTTTCGGAGTTCGATGAGCGGCCGTACCACGAGTACTACCGCCTCTTCGACGACGTGATGCCGGCGCTGTGGACGCTGCGCAAGGCGGGGCTCAAGACGGCGCTGATTTCGAACGCCGACGACGATGTCACGGTGGTGGCCCTCCACTTCGCCTTCGCGCCGTTGATGGATCTGCTCGTCACCTCGGCGCTGGTCGGCTACGAAAAGCCCGACCCACGCACCTTTTACGCCGCGCTGGACGGCTTGCAGGTCGACCCGGCGCGGACGGTGCACGTCGGCGATCAGCCGAAGTCGGACGTGGTCGGGGCGCGCGGCGTGGGCATGGGCGCCGTGCTGCTGGACCGCTACGACCGGCACGCCGATCCGAGCATTCCCACGGTGGGGACGCTGACGGAGTTGGCGGAGAAGATCGTGGCGGCCCAGAGACCGAGTTTGTCGGCGGTGTAGGGGCCTTGTGAGCGCCGGCGGCTTGGACAAAAGGAAATTGACCACGGCGCCGGGGCCAATGGTTAATGCCTCGACGCCAGAACGATGGAGACCAACGGGCGGGATTTCATGAGCCCTGCCGGCGTGCGCCTGAGGATAAATCATCAGGCTGGACAGACGAAAGCCCCATGAATGGGGCTGAACACGAATAAATGCTTTGCCTTAGTTCAATAACGAAGCGATCTCAAGAGGGGTGGAAGCATTTTCGCCATAGATGCTATCTGATGATGGCATCTATGGTAATACCACGCTGTCCGGCGCCCCTGTGCAGCCAGCATCTCGCCAGGCTTCCAGGAACTTGTCAGTGATCTCGGGACCAACGAACCAGAGGCGGTCGCAGGGCGAGGCGATGGCGCCGGCTTGCAGGGCGGGTAGCGCGCCGCGCCAGAAAAGGGCCGGGCGGGGGTCTCCGGGCGCGCCGGACTGATCACTCTGGAGGTCGACGAAGCGATAGGCGTCGTCCAGATCGAGGCGGTAGGTGGCGGCGTGCACCCGCTCGATGTCGTCGCCGAGATTCGGGTCCTCAACGAGGATGGCGCCGCCTCGTTCCCGCGACTCGCTCTGCCACTCCGCCAGAACCGCGACCGTGCGCGCCTCACGCGTCGGAGATAGGGGAACCGCCATGTCGGCGCGGGCGACGGCGACGGCCGGCAGCAGAAGCGTTCCAGCGAGAAGCGGCGCAACCCACCGCGCCGATGCCCATTCGTCGAACCCGGCGCGGGAGGCAATCGCGGCCAGCCCGCTGGCGCAGGCCCAGACTCCCGTGCCAACCAGCAGGAGCGCGAAGGGGAGCGCCGGCAGCAAGCGGCCGATGTGGACGCGGGAGGTCAAGAGCAGGGGCAGCGCAAGCGCCGCGGCAAGCAGCAGCGGCAGGGCCAGCACGAGCGCATCCTCTCCCCCGCGCAGGCCCTTCACGACGCCAATCAGCAGACCAATCACGGCGAATGGCAAGAGGAACCAGGGCCAGAAGCGGCCCCGCTCATTCCAGTAGTCAGTGGGAACCGGAAGCGTGTCACGGTCGATGAGGAGGCGCGCCAGATCGGCGGTGTTCTGCGCGATCAGCCGCAGCGGCGCTTCCCAGCCAGAGGCGCTCGCGGCTCTGGCATCGCGCACGTACTGCCCAGCTTCCGAGGGGGTGTCCCCCATCGCTACGAGCTGCTCGCCTCGGACGTGGAAATAGCCACTGACCGCGGCGACGGGGGCTGGTTCTGGAGCCGTCAGCCATTCCAGAGCCATCACCGCCACGGGCACAATCAGCAGCGAGAGGAGGAGGCAGCGCAGGAGGATGCCCCGCCGCACCTGGTTTCGCCAGGCTGCCAAGGCCAAGGCAGCGAGCGCCAACGGCCAAAAGAGGCGTATCGGGGCGTAGGCGTAGATGCCAAGGAGCATCGCCGCGGCCAAGGCCCCTTCCCGACGCCAGCGCCAACGATCCGGGAGCCCTGGTTCGAGCACCCGCGCCAGCGCCAGCGCGGAGAGGAGCAAGGGCACGAGCGAGGCCCCGACCAGAGTGGCGGTCCTGCCATAGAAGAGAAAGGCGGGGGAGACCGCCAGCAACAACGCGGCCAGCATAGCCGGACCTGTGCCGACGACTCTCCTCCCAAAGAGCCAGAGGAGCGGGACGGAGAGCGCGGCCAGCAGCTCTGTTGGAATGCGCAGGGCACGGAGTTCGAAGCCGAATAGCGCGACGCCCAACGCCATGGGGAGGCCGATGAGTGGGCCCTGGCCGCTGTCCGTCATCAAAGCATCGGTGGAAGCCAGGATTTGCAGGGATGGGCCATCCGGCGCGCTCCAGAAGGACTCCCAGCGCCAGGCCGCATACCCCTCCCAGTTGTAGGCCCAGGGTGGATGCGATCCGAATGGCGCCGAGGAGAGGATGACAACGACCGCGAGGAGGTAGAGCGCGAGGAGCGTTGGCAGCGGGCCAGTTCTCCGGGTGGCCCGCGCGAATCGCCGCGGCCAGGCTGGCACGGCACGACGCGGGAGCAGACCGGTCCCAAATCCCCGCGCATCTCCTCTGGACGGGCCGACTGCCACGCGTTAGCTCCACCGCGTCGATGTGCGAATCGTTAGCTCCCCGGTCGCGGCGGGGGGACTACGCCGCGGCGGGTGAGCAGGCGGCGAAACCCAAGCGCGGAAAGAAAGCTGGGCGAGGCCCAACCATAGCGCTCGATCATGCCGGGAACGGCCAGGGCCGTCTCTCCAATCTGTGCTTCGGTATGCGCCTGCACGAGGGCGGTGACCTCGTCGTCGTCCGCCCCCGCGCCCATCGCCTCCCGGCAGATCGCTTCGACCTCATCGAGATTCGGCATGAGCTGTTCGAGGTGATCGGAGACATCGTCGAAGGGACCGCCGTGGGTCAGGAAAAGGCGGCGAGGCCCCGCCTGCCTTAGCCGATCGGTTGAGATGGCCCACTCGTCGGGCGCCAGCTCCGGGGGTGGGGCGGGAGGAAGGGCATACCCGGAGCCAGGCATGCGCACGCCGCCGACATCGCCG
>JBBRVX010000031.1:0-32804 GCA_038246475.1 Thermomicrobiales bacterium
AGCGTTTCAAAGGTCCAGGTCGGGCAGCCGCAGCCGAGTAAATCGTGGTCGTTCGTCAAGATGTCCGCGTCCAGGGCAATGGCTAGCGCGACGGTTGGCCAATCGTTGGGATCGCGCGGTACGCGGCGGCGGGCGACGGTTTCCATGTGCTCGTAGCTGTGGCCCGGAACGACTTCGATCGCGTTGTCAACGACCGCCTGTACATCATGTCGGATTTCCTCTATCTGGTCGGCTGTCAAGTGACCTCGCCCGATGAAGTGGCGCAGACGGCGAGCAAGCTCGTGGCGCGTTTCACTCCATTGCTCTTCAGTCACGACGACGCGAAGCCCTGGGTCGACGATGAGCTTCCGGCCACGAACCCTCAGCAACTCGGCCACAAGCACGCTGGCATCAGCAACGATCGTCATTCAGGCAATGGCTTGCTGAGATCAAAGATATCCACCAGCTCATCTTCGGTCATCCCCGTTTCCTCAAGGATCCTGTTGACCGTTGCTTCAAGCTGATCTACCGCTTGGCGCACTTTCTCTTCATCGCGCTTCATGGGAATGTAGATTCCGATGGTCTGACCGTGCCTGGTCACTGCAACGGATTCCGTTCCGGAAAGATACGCCGTCGCGTGGTCGCGGAACTCGCGCACGCCGACTTGTTTCATTGCCGCCATGTGTGGTCACCTCGTGGTCACAATCGCCCATGCCATTGTCACGCCCTTCGGCACGTGCCGTCAACCGTGGGCTCGAACCGGCCGCTGGCCTGGCAAGGCGCATCTGTTAAGGCGACGGCATTGACGAAGGGTGCGGTTCAGAGTGCGGCGGAAGCGGGCAATGGTGGCGTCGGGGAACGACGCTCGTGCCGCGAGAGGGCTTGATCTGAGGCGGCTCAGGCTGCAATAGGGTGGGCTGCGACCGGTGGTAGCGGATGCGAGATCGCCAGCTAGTCTCGATCTCCGTCACGACCATGCCCCATCGTGTGAAGCGGGGCGCACCGCGCAGAGCCAGCATCAGTTTGACGGCCTCCTCGCTCAAGCGCCGACCGGCCCCATCCAACTGCGTCGCAACCACAAGTTTTTTGGAACGCGCAACGAGGCCGTTGTTAATCCCTTGGTGAACACCTGGCCGTAATGCCCTATGCCACGCTAATGGCCTCAAGGTATCGGTGTGCCATCCTCCCGGACGTTGTAGAAGGAGTCGATCAGCCAACGATTTCCTACCCTCTCGAAGAGTATCAACGTGAACGCTCCCTGACTGTAAAGACGAGCGGTAACTCGGCCATCGGCAAGAACCCGGATGTCCGAGACTGCTTCAATGGTAGCGCGCTTGTCCTCTGGGATCGGAGGCGTGTTTTCCAGCACCGCCAGATGCTCGGCAGTCGTGCCGGCAAAAAATTGACGGAATAAGTCATCCGTCAAGAACGAGGAGAACCGAGCCAAGTCACTTGCATTGAGGCAGGCGACATAGGCGATTGCGGTTTCCGTGATCGTCTCCTGTAGCGCCTCGTCGGCAGGTACGCCATCAGCCGGCGGCGTCGGTGTGGCCATAGGAGTGCCGACAACGTTAACTGACGGTTCAGGAGTAACCGTCAGTACCATCGCAAAGTCGGCCTCGGGCCTTGGCGCAACGGTGCACAGCGCTGGATCAGGCTTCACCGGGGTGGCAACTGCAGAAGTCGCCAGCGCGTGTTCTTTCAGTACGATCAAACTTACTACGAGGACCGTGAAAACCACGAATCCCAGACGAGCAGCGTAGAACTGAGCCACGTTAATCCTCCATATAGGGTCCACCGGGTAATGTGAGCTCGCAAGCAGACGCGTCCACCAAGATTGCACTGCCTAGCTTTCGCAAGGTCAGCCAGTGTCCCAAGACTCATGCGCGAGTCGCATACATTGCCAGAGCGTCAGCTACCAGATCACTGTCCGATGCTGTCTGCATGAGAGTTAACACCGACCGGGCCAATGTGGGTGCCCAATCACGTCGCAAAAGCAGCCAAATTCGGACAGGATAGGGCCGCACGTGCAAGCGCAGTCATACACATAACAGCACTCGTCGCAAAGGCCGCCGACATGATTGCCACACTGTCTGTTTGCGTCCTGTTTGGCCCAGGCACATGCCAACGGTCTTTGCCAAGCAAAGCTTCGCCCCGTGATGTAGACATTTTCTCTACAGTCAGTTTGTTGTGCAGCAACCATTTCAGCTTCGGAATTTAGCGCGACGGCTCGATTCTCACGCGGCTGCTCTGCTAAATCACCAGCGATCGCGAAACAGAGCCGCAGATCGATCCGGTTGGCATCGAGCCGGCGTTCGGACTCCGCATCAGTCTCCCACCGCTCCTGGCCACTATCCCATCTAGCTACCATGCTCTGGCCAGCGAAGTCCGTCGCCGCAATGCGATCACCAGAAAAGGCTATCTGAAAGCGTGAAACTCCTCGTCTCAACGTAGTTGTGCCGGTTCGCCCACCAGCATCGTAGTTGATATCCAACGTCCCAGAAAATCGTTCGTTCTGGTGGCGGAACTCGACCGTGTAGCCTCCCCCCTGACGGTCGAGCTTCCATTCCTTGACACCCTGCTCTCGCGAGAACGTTCCGGGGTTCTCCCACTTCTCGTTGTTGTCGCCACCTCCGGTTTCAGCTATCTGCTCGCAATCCCCGTTGCGGCACCTCTTGTTAGGGCCACAGTCATTGTTGTTCTTGCACCGGTCAGGCTCGCACTTGCCGTCGCGGCATCGCTTGTTTGCGCCACATTCCTTGTTGTTCTTGCACTTAGCGGCAGCAACAGGGAGTGCCCCTAAGATAGTCAACGGCGATGCCGCTGCCACTGAACCGAGCAGATTTCGAAGGATGCTCCTTCGTGTACGGCGCCCACTGCCATGGTCCCTATGGGTCTCGTGCCCGAGATCGCGCGCCAAATCGTCTAACCAACGACTCATTTTACCTCCAATGTCTTGCGTATCGTAGAGCCGACACCTACGCCATGAATCTAACGATATATTTAGCATCCATTCTTTAATGGTAAAGAAAACATTTCAATGTCGGGAATGATCAACCAGCGGGCCAATGCTTGACTGAGTGTCCGCGATCGGGTCCAATGTACCGTGCCAACGTTTCTGGGATGCTCGCGGCGACACGCTCATGAAGGGGCTCAACATTCATGGACAAACGTCGTTCCAACGTGGATGAAGGCGGCCGGTCACTGAGTCGACGCGCCCTCATCGGCGGGGCAGGAGCCGGGCTTCTGGGGGTGCTGCTGCACGCGCCCGGTGGCACTACAGCGGTTGGGCGCGCGGTCTGGCATGAAATCGACATCCCGGCCTCGCCCCTGGCCCGGCAGGCGGACGATCCGCTCCCGTCCTGGAACGAGGGGCCGCGCAAGCAGGCGATCCTTGATTTTGTGGCGGCCGCCACCGACGAGGCGACGGTCGATTTCGTGCCCGTCGCCGACCGCATCGCCACCTTCGATATGGATGGCACGCTCTGGGTGGAGATGCCGATCTACACCGAGAACGCCTTCAACTACGACCGCATTGTGGCGCTCTCCGCGAACAACCCGGACTGGAAGACGACCGAACCATTCGCGTCCATCCTCTCCAGCGACGGGGATGCCCTCCTCTCGCTCAATACGGAGCAGTGGGAAGAGGTCATGGCCGAGTCTCACGTCGGCTTGACCATCGAGGAGTACCTCTCCATCGTCGCGGAGTGGATCGCCTCGGCAAAGCATCCCCGCTTCGATCGGCTCTACGTCGATCTGGTCTACCAACCGATGCTGGAGGTGATGGCCTACCTCCGCCAGAAAGCGTTCCGCACCTTCATCGTCTCCGGCAGCGGGCAGGAGTTCATGCGGGCCTTTGCCGACTCAGCGTTTGGCGTGGCGCCGGAACAGGTCGTCGGCTCCACCTTCCAGCTGAACTATGAGATAGGCAGCACCGGCGTCCCCTCGATCGTCATCGAGGCGGCGCCGTTGACGGATGACAACTTCGGCGGTAAGCCGGAGGACATTGCCCTCTGGATCGGCCGCCGCCCCGTCGCGGCGTTCGGCAACTCGACCGGCGATCAGCAGATGCTGGAGTGGGCCAACGGGGGCGATCGGGCGATGCTGATGATGCTCGTCTACCACGACGACCCCGTGCGCGAGTACGCCTATGGCCCCGCCGGCGGGCTGCCGAACACGCACGTCGGCACATTCACCGAGGCGCTGATGCGCGAAGCCGACGACCGCGGCTGGGAAGTCATCAGCATGAAGGACGATTGGAAGCAGATGTTCGCGTTTGAGTCGTGAGTCGGGAGTCGGAGGTCGGGAGTCGAGGGTCGATAGAAGGGCGCCGCCAATCGCCTGGCGGCACCCTCCGGTATGCGGTGCGGTTCTACATCAACGCCTGGCGGAGCAGGCGTTCCAGAACCTGGATCAGCAGAATGGCGACAATGAACGAAATATCGATCATGCCGAACGGGGGAATCACCCGCCGCAGCGGGGCGATGAGGGGATCGGTCACCTCGGCCAGAATGCGGCTGATGCTCCACTGCTGACCCGGGTCGATCCAGGAGAGGATCGCGCGGCCGATCAGGGCAAAGGTCACCAATTGCAATGCCCAGAGAAGAATTTCGATAATCGTGTTTGCCATCGTCGAGGTGTCCTTACCCTGTCAACATCAATTGCCGTTGCGCGTTTTGCAAGGTCGGGTTGCCGTCCGAGTATAGAGGCGTGCCTCACGGTGCGGGGTAGTTCACGAAACGCGTCATACAACGGACATAATGTCCATTTTCGCGCGTCAGTTCCCTCGGACTCCCGGCGCCTTCGGGCTCCCGCAACTCACACGGTTGCCGCGTGCTGGTTGCTCAGGACTGGGTACAGCGTCAAGGCAACGGTGACAGATCAGTAGAAGTAGTCCTCGGGGGGGACTGCCGCGAGCTCGGCCAGGTGGCTGACGTAGGCGGGGGGGAGTTCCCAATAGCGCGCCGCGGCCAACACCGCCACGGCGTCAGCGTCGTCGGGCGGGACCACAACCGCCTCCAGCTCCCGGCCATCATCGGTGATCACGACGCGTGCTTCGCCGGTTTCATGGGCATCTGGCGCCTCGATCAGGATGCCCCATTGCTCGTAGCGCGCGCTTGCCGGCGGGGGCACGGCGTCGAGGGGGCGCGCCGCCAGCCGGGCGCGGGCCAGAAATTGCGAGGCCGGCCAGGTGGCCAACACCGCTTCTGGCTGCATGTCGGCGCCACTCAGGAACAGCAACACGCCTCTTTCCTCCTCGTCGTTCGTGGGAGACTGCACCGCACGCCACAGATTGGCGCATCCGTTCCTTCCACGCAAGCGCGCGACATGCGATGTCCGGCGCGACGATTCGCGCGCTCGCGAGCAGAAGAGGCGCGTGGCATAGCCTGTGCACCAGAGAGAGGCCGGAGCCGCCAGCATGACGCGGCGCGCACCATGATCTGGAGACCAGCCGCGAGGGCAACGGAGGAGGAATCGTGGGCATGAAGCACCGCACCGACCAGATCGCCATTGGGAATGACATCATCGGAGCCGATGGGGCCACGTTGGGGAAGGTCGCCCAAGTTTATCCGGGGTACATCGTGGTCGAGAAGGGGTTCTTCTTTCCGACCGATTACTACATCCCGCTCTCCACCGTGCGGAACTCTGGCGATGGCCAGATACACCTTGCGATCTCCAAGGATGAGTCGTTGCAGCGTGGCTGGGATCGCCTGCCGGACGACCTGCAGATGGAAGGCATCGGTGACACGATGGGTGCGATGCTGACCACGGGTTCTGTTGCCTCCAGGCTGGAGGCGGAGGTTGACCCGAGTGATCGCGTGGCGATCACGACCCGTATCGAAAATGCCGACGAAATCCGCCTTCCCCTGCAACAGGAGGAGTTGACCGCCACGGTGCGCCCGGTCCAGGGTGGAGACGTCAGAGTATCGAGGTCCGTCGTCACCGAGCGTCGGGTTGCCAACGTCGCCATTGCTGACGAGCAGATTCGTGTTAGACGACGCCTCGTCGACCGGAACATTGACCCGACCGTGACGACACCCTTCGAGGAGATCGTCATCGAGATTCCGCTGCGGCCGGAGGAGTTCAACGCCTTGAATGAATCCCGGGCGGACGAAGAGCTTGTCGTCACCAGGCAGACGGTGCAACGCATCGAGCGCGTTTCGGGCGCCGTGCGCCGCGAAGAGGTTTTCGTCGACGACGATACGCGGGTCATCGATCCGGAATCGAGCGTTCAATAGGGAACGTACGAACTCAGGGGGCCTGGTCCTAGAACGTCAACGGCGCCATCGCAAGTCCCCGCAAGGGCGGCTCCTTGGGCGCATCGCGGGCCATCATCAGCACGCCGAAGCGGCCAAGTCCCCCCGGGTCGATCAGGCGCAGGATCGCGGCCTGGGCCGCCATGTACTCCGGCACGTCGGTCTCTGGATCCCGGCCCAGTGCCACCAGCAGATCACCCATGCCCAGGCTGGCCAGGAAGTCGCCCTGCTTCGTCTGACCGGCGAAGGTCAGACCCGCGCGCTCGCCCACCCGTCGCAGCATGCTGAAATCGACATGCGCGGTGAGGTCCTGCTCCCCAACATGGCTGAAGGGATCGTCGCTGACCGTGTGCGCGCGGTAGGCGCGCACGGTTCCTTCCAGGCGATGCCCCCGGTAGAGCTCGGGCACGGTATAGCCGTAGTCGATGACCAGGGTGTAGCCACGACCCAGCCCTCGTGCGGCGGAGGCGAACCAGCACTCGGCGGCAGGGCTGATCTCGATGCGGTCGCCCTCTCCAAGCGTGATCCCCGCCTCGCGTAGCATCCGTTCCGGATCGGCGGCGCTGGCCTCGGCCGAAAGCTCGCCATCCTCGTCCGCGAAGGCTCCGTTGTTCCAGACGACCCATCGCTCACGCAATTGGCCGTCGCGCCAGATCAGGCGATGGACGCCAAAGGCGTCGGCGACCTCATTGGCGAGAACCACGCCCTCGATCCGTTCAGGAGCCACGTCGTCCGGGCCGCCGGACGCTTCGCCCCGCACGACATCGCCGAGGCCCTCGGCCGCGAAGACCGCCAGCGCCTGCTTGAGACGGTGTTGATTGCGCTCGACGAGGCGATACTCCAGCGCTGCCAGGCAGCCCGGCGATTCGCGCGTCAGGCCACCGATGATGTCCCAGGCCAGGCCGCCGATGCCCGGGCCGTACTCACGCACGACGAAGCGCCCGGGTTGCCCGAGGCGATCCCAGCACTCCGCGATCTGTCTCGCCAAGGTGATGCCGAAGAAGGGATGGGCTTCCGGCGCGGTCAGGAAGTCGCCAGGGCGTCCGGGGCGGCGGGCCTGCGCCAGATAGTAACCCCATTCAGGGTGGTAGAGGGCCAGGTCCATGAAGCGCGCGAAGGGGATGCGGCCGCCCTGCGCGTCGATCTCGGCCCGGATGGCCGCCACGAGGCGAGGATTGCTGGTGTCGGAAGCGGGAAGAGATGGCGGGTCTGGTGCGGGAAGGGGGGAGACCATGACGGCGATTGTAGCGGGAACCGCTATTCAGAGAAAGCGGGGCAAAAACCGATGCCCCCGGTCTGATGTGCGATCAGAACCAGAGGCATCGAGGCGGGGACACCCAATCGAGGGGTGTGCGGCCGGCCACTAGCGGATCCAGCCGTACCGATTGACGTTGCGATCGACCTGGAGCATGTCCTTGCGGGCCTCATCGGCCGTCGGGTAGCCAACGCCAGCGCGAGCCACATCGCCGTAATAGCGCTCAAACCGAGCACTGGAGCCACCGCCCATGCGGTTCAGAAAATTGCGAAGCCGATTCATCGTGTTCTCCTTGAGATGCCTACTTCAACCTGCACGAAGTATATCACAATATCGCGATACATGCATAACGGTGGTTGAGCATTGCGGTGGGAGGGGATGCGACAATCGGGCCGCCAATTCAGCCACCTGCCATGGAGGAGCTTATGAGCACGCACACGCTCGATCCCGATGCCTTTTTCACCACCATCGCTCAGCATCCGCCCGCGCTCCGCGTGCAGCCGGGCGACACCGTCGTCGTGCACACGCTCGATGCCAGGGGGCACGACCGCGAGCGCGTGCAGCGCGGCGAGACGCCGAATCCGCAAAGCGGCCCGGTCTGGGTGGAGGGAGCCGAGCCGGGCGACGCGCTGGAGGTGACGATCGTGCGCCTGACGCCGTCGCGTGAGACCGGCTGGACGCGTTATCCCCTGGCGGCGAACGTCGTTGATCCGGATCGCGCAACGCTCCTGCCGCCACGCGACACCGCGGAGTGGGCGGTCGATGTCGCGGCGGGCACGGTGCGGCTCATCGATCCGCCCGCGTCGCTGGCCTCGCTGGTCTTGCCGCTCGATCCCATGATCGGCTGTTTTGGGGTGGCCCCCGCCGGTGGCGAGGCCATTTCCACCTCAACCCCGGGACCGCATGGCGGGAACATGGACTGGCGCGGCTTTCGCCCCGGCGCCACGGTCTGGTTCCCGGTGGGCGTGCCGGGCGGGCTCCTCTTTGCCGGCGACGGCCACGCCCGGCAAGGCGATGGCGAGATCAGCGGCACCGGGATCGAGATCTCCATGGAAATGGAGCTGCGCCTCGATCTGCGCAAGAACTGGCCGATTCGCTGGCCGCGGGGCATCACCGCCGATGGCTCGCAGCTCTTCACCGTCGGCAATGCGCGCCCACTCGATCAGGCGCTGCAGCATGCCACCACCGAAATGCTCGACTGGTTGGAGACCGACTATGGCTACGACCTCACCGCCGCCACCCATCTCATGGGCCAGACCGTCGGCTACGACATCGGCAACGTCTACAACCCCGCCTACACGGTGGTGTGTCGGATGGGGTTGGAAGTCGTGAGTCGGGGGTCGGAAGTCGGGGGTCGGAAGTCGGCAATAACGCGTATGGAGAGGGCCTGACCTCCGTTTGCCTTGTCGGCTTCCGCGCATCGCGACTCAACGCTCGCCGGCTTCCGACCCCCGACTTCCGACCTCCGACTCACGACTCGATGAGTCGCTGCAATGGACGGCGGTTGACCAGCACCTGAATCAGATCGGGGCGGGAGTAGTGGCCGCCAGGGTCGCACCCCGCCTTCGCCGCGAAGACCGCCTCCATCGATCCGGTGGCCAGCAGCATCTCCTCGCCTTGAACCGGGCCGGCGATGATCTCGCCGCGCGGGTCGATGATGGCGCTGTCGCCGGTGTAGTCGTGGCGAATCAGTTCCTGGTATCGCGCCGGTAGGTCTTCCCGGCGGCAGAGGCCACCTGCCACGATCACGTAGCTGCCGCTCTGTGAGGCGAACGCGCGGGAGAGGAGCATCTGTCGCGGCCAGATCGAAATGGGGGCTGGCGGCGCCGCCTCCGGTTCTCGGCCGGGCCAGGCGGCGACGTGGATCTGCGTTCCCTCCGCCATCAAGACGTAGCCGGGAAGCACCGAGTTGTGCTCCCAGCAGTTCAGGCCGGAGATGCGCGCATACGGACGTTGGTGGACGACTAGCCCCACGGCGTCGCCTTCGCCCCAGACCGCCCGTTCATGCAGCGTTGGTTTGATCTTGCGATGCCGGCCGAGGATGACGCCTTCGCGCCCGATGAAGAGCAGCGTGCAGTAGATCGTGCCCAGGGAGATTGCGTCGCGTTCGGCAACCCCGATCACCACGTCGATCCCCGCGTCACGCGCCGCCTGACAGAGCAGGTCCGTTTCCGGGCCGGGAATCTCGACGCCGTTGGCGAGGTATTCAGCCGCTGCCTGCCACCAGAGCTCCGTCGGGCGGTTGAAGGCGAAGAAGGGATAGCCGGGTAGCCAGCATTCACCGAAGGCGGCGATGGTCGCCCCGGCGGCGCCGGCTTCCGCGATAAGCCGGCACGCTTTTTCCGTCGATGCCTCACGATCGAAGTAGACCGGCGCGGCCTGGATGGCCGCCATGACAAACGTTTGATACTGGGTCATGGGATCTCCAGTACGAAGTCGTGAGTCGTCAGGAAACGTGACCCCTCCTATCACCCCATCACCTATCACCCATCACCTATCACCCCGTCGTCACCTCCAGGACGCCGTCGGTTGTGCTGACCAGGATGACGTTGCCGGAGCGATGCAGGAGCGTGCCGGGAGCCTTTTCCGAAATGGCGCCGGGGTGCGGCCGAACGCTGACGATTGAGACCGGCGCGCCATCGAGCAGGGCCAGGGCCGTCGGCCGGGCGAGGTTCAGGGCGACCACGCGCTGTTGCACCCGTCGCGATGGTTCATCCCAACGTATCCAGCGTTCCTCCTCGGTAAATCGGGCGGCATAGGTGGCACGCGATTCGTCCTGCACCGCACCCGGCTCTCCAGCCACCGCGCGCGGAACGCCTTCCTCCAACGCTGCCAGGAGCAGCTCTCCCCAGGCTGCCAGGATGTTGCTGCTTGTCACATCATCGGGAAGCTGCCGCGTCTGGAGACTGAGCAGAGGACCGGCATCGAACTCCGGCACGATTCGGTGGAGCGCCCCGGCGATTGTATCGTCACCCTCGTAGATCAGCCGTTGCGGATTCGGGCCCCGGCCGCGTGGCAGCGGCGCGGGATGCATGTTCAGCGCGCCATAGCGCGGAATCGCCGCCAGCTCCGGCGGGATGCGATGGGGAAAGGTGGCCGATATGAGCAGATCGGGCGCCAGCGCGGTGAGCACCGGCACGGCAATCTTGCGCATCCGGGTCGTAATCAAGACGTCCTGCCTGGGCGGAACGGACTCGACCAGACTTACATGCCCGGTTCCGTAGCGATCGGGGCCACCCGCTGGCGACGTCACGAGCAGGATGATCTGGTGCCCGTGGCGCGCTGCCCAATCGGCGACCATGTCGTAGGCCCCGGCGAGGACAATGCAGGCAACAATTCGCAACCCCTCGGGCATCGCGGCCTCCATCCGGACTTGGATGCGTCCTGGCATGACGCACCCAAGAATAGCCGCGCGATCCTAGACGGCTGGGGCGTTGGAGCGTTGCTGGTTGGCCACCCGGCGCTGCCGCGGCGCCCTGGCCGTTTTCGCCCCTCTGGCAGATCGTGATATCGCCTCCGCGGCAAGGTGCAGGGTGAATGTCGAGCCGGCGTTCGGCGTGCTCACGACGCTGATGCGGCCCCCTTGTTGTTCGGCCAGCTTGCGCGCGATTGCGAGACCAAGTCCAGCGCCGCCAAAGCGGCGCG
Organism: Thermomicrobiales bacterium; assembly: GCA_038246475.1. Lineage (GTDB taxonomy): Bacteria > Chloroflexota > Chloroflexia > Thermomicrobiales > UBA6265 > JACCXM01. The sequence goes on from JBBRVX010000031.1 coordinate 11,137, forward strand.
TGGTGCTGCTGTCTGCCTGGCGAAACTCCTCGAAGATGTGGCCCAGCGCCTGTTCTGAGATGCCGATGCCGGTGTCGGACACCGCGATCTCGATATGCTCTGGCGTCAACCGGGCGCCGACCCGGACCCAGCCGGCCGCGGTGAACTTGACCGCGTTCGCGACCAGATTCAGCAGAATCTGGCGCAGCCGGGCGCTATCTCCCTGAACGAGCGGCAGCGAGGGCGGCACATCGAACGACAAATCGAGTCCTTTGGCGGCGGCCAGCGGTACGATGTCCTGGCGAACCTGATCGATCACCATCCTGAGATCAACCGCTTCGATCGTGAGATCCAGGCGACCAGCCTGCAATCGCGACAGCTCCAGCATCTGATCGATCAGCGTGATCATGCGCTTGCCGCCCTGCTGAATGCAGCGAACATCCTCGATCTGATCGGCGGTGAGGGTGTTCTCCGCGCCGGCGATGAGAAGATCGGCATAGCCGAGCACGGCCTGCATTGGGGTCCGTAGTTCGTGGCTCATCATGGCCAGAAACTCGCTGGTCGCGCGATGAGCGGTGTTCGCGTCCGCCAGGGCGTTGCGCAATTCCTGTTCGAGCAGTTTCCATTTGCTCACATCGTGCAGGTAGACCAACAGCCCCCGCGGCGATGGGAACGCACGCACGTCGAACCACCGGTTGAAGGGCGCGTAGAAGATATCGATATCAACCGCCTCACCCAGCGCCATGGCTCGCTGCAACTCCGGGTAAAGAGGGGTTTCGACGACCCCCGGAAGCTCCTGCCAGATCGACTTGCCGATCAGTTCCTGCTCGGAACGGCGGAACATCGCTTGCGCCGCCGGATTAAGGTAGGTGAATCGCCATGTCGGATCGAGGGCGAGAAAGCCATCGGTCAACTGCTCCAACATCTGACTCCTGTCTTGAAGCGCCATGTGATCCTCCGCGTTTGCCGGCGTGCACGCCATGCTGCCCTGGAGGATGGTCATTGCCGCGATGATTTCGTCGCGATCGTGCGCGGGGAGCGGGCCATCGAGCGAGGAGCCACTGCGTCCGTTGCGGCTGGAAAGAGCTTTCATAGAATCCATCTAGGCGCCTGGGTTCTTCGTTATCGCAATCGTGGTCGTTCCCATGAGCGGCACTCGACATTGAACCCGGTGCAGTCCGCCGTGTGCCACAGGAGCACCATACCGCGCTCGTATCAGATTTGCACATCTCCCCACGCGCTGTCGAGTTATTTCGACATATTCACCAGGAAATGAGCGTTTCCTTGTATCGTCACCAGGGGAAACCTTGGCGCCGAAACCAACGTGGCCTATGCAGGGAGCTCCAGTGCAGCGCTAGGGGTTTGTCGTGAGACCCTGTCGCACCGCCCAGGCCGCGATCTGGGCGCGCGACGAGAGATCGAGCTTCGCCAGGATGTTGCGAATGTGGCTGGCCACGGTCAATTCACTGAGGAAGAGCCGCGCGGCGAGCTCCCGATTCGTCAGCCCCTCGGTGAGCAGCGCGGCGATCTGCATCTCGCGTCTGGTCAACGGGCGTCCTGCTTTCGGCCCCACGGGCTGATTCACGATGATCGGATCGCCGGGCAGCCGCCGCCGCGCCCGGTCGAGAAACGGCGTCCGGAGCGCGTCGTCCCGCACCCCCGCGGCCAACCCGTCGCTGGTCGCCCAGGCCGCCGCGACATGAAGTGCGGCGAGTGCTTCTGTGAGGGTTCTTGGCGATGATTTGACCATCGTCTCGTCCATGAACGTCTCCTGTCTCGCCGTGCGCGGGCTGGCGGTCGCGCGCGATGCGGGCGCCGCCGCGCCATTCCTACGGCAGCGGCATCACGATGATGGAGCGGAAGGCGAAGAAAGCCACAAGGCCCGCGACACCCGGATTCGATAAGGAGATGCAGAGGACCTCCAGCGCGCCGAGGACCGATGGTCCGATGCGGGTGGCCAGCTCCTCTGGCGATGCTCCTCCGCGGCAGGACGGTCGAATCCGTGACTCGATCGAGTGGAAAGGGCGCATCGACCCCATGGCAGGTTACGCTTCCGCTCTGAGCACGCCAGCAGTGACGGATGTAACGAGAAAGGGCGACGATGACCCCGGAGATCACAGCGCGTTCGGTCGGCATTCTGATCTTTCCCGATGTTGAGATCCTCGATTTTTGTGGACCCTTTGAAGTCTTCGCCAGCGCCAGCCTGCCGGGAGGCGGCGAAGGCGACCCCGAGACCCGGCTCTTTCAGGTCAACACGATCGCGGAGCGGCCGGATATCATCACCTGCCGGGGTGGGCTGCTGGTGCAGCCGAATTACACGCTGAACGATCATCCGCCGCTCGATATCATCGTGATCCCCGGTGGCTACGGAACGCGGACGGAACAGAACAACCCGGTTGTCCTCGATTGGATTTCGCGCCAGCGGGCGGGCGGAGCCCTGACCACCAGCGTCTGCACCGGGGCCTTTCTGCTGGGGGCGGCGGGACTGCTCGATGGCCTCCGCGCCACGACGCACTGGAGCACGATCGATGGCCTGCGGACAGAGCATCCGCGAGCCGAGATTCTCTCCAATGCGCGCGTGGTCGATGAGGGGGACATCATTACCTCCGCCGGTGTTTCCGTCGGCATCGACATGGCCCTCCATGTCGTGCGCCGGTTGCACGGGGATGCCGTGGCCCGCGCCACCGCGCGAGACATGGAGTACGAGGGGATGGCTCAGGTCGCGGGGTGACAGGCCGGAGCCTCGCCTCAGGCGCCATGAGACGGCTCCAGAGCTGGAGTCGCCCGGTCGCGCCACGGCAAGCGGGGCGCCGCTCCGGGCAGGGATGCCGCCACGACGGGAGACGCTGGCTGAGCCGCCTCCCGCCGGGCGCGGCCGCGAAGTGCAAGGCGCCCATTCTGATGGGCAGCGGCCTCACGCCGCAGGGCATCGTTCTGCATGTCGCGATAGCGGATGATCGTGAGCGGATGATTCGCGAACATGACGATGACTCCTCGCGGATGACCGAGACGCCTCCACCGCGTCCCGCCAAGCTCTTCCTGGCCTGGTTCCAGCATGAACCAGGCGTCTCCATGGGGCATCCGTAAAAGTACGCAATTCGGTGTACGGAGTTTTTCGATTTCAGCGCTCGTCATCGCAATCACTTCGCGGTCGTGTGGCCCCCGGCCTTCCGGGAGGGCATCCCAGGACGAGGAGCCGAATCCCTTTCCTCACCTGTTCTCGAATTGACACCGTTCGTGTTCCCGGGCAGACAGCCACGCCGCGCGCCATTTCCTATTCTCAATCCATCGCACGGGAACGTCCCGCACAGGAAGAGACGAAAGGGAGATGGACATGGATAGCCAACGCTTCGACCGCATCGCGAGCACGTTCGCGGAAACACGCACGCGGCGCGGTGCGCTGCAGCTGCTGGGCGCCGCGATGCTCGCGGTTGGCGGCCTCAATCTGCTTGGCACTGATGAAGGCGAGGCGAAACGGCGCCGGAAGAAGAAGGGCAAGGGGAAGGGGAAGGGCAAGGATCGCTGTTTCTCCGCCGGCGCCCCCTGCTCCAGTGATGCGCAGTGCTGCACCGATACGACGAAGCGGATCTGCGAGGTGGCCAGCAACGCCGGCAATAGCGACACGACCTGCTGCGGTGGACTTGGCGCCGCGTGCGGCGGCCTGAACGAAGACGGCGACGCCCTCGCTCCCTTCTGCTGCGCCGATTTTGCCTGCAGCAGCGATACCGCGAGCCCCGGGCAGTGCTTGATCGTGAAGAAGATCTAGACCCGGGGTAGGAAGATCACATCGCCGAATGCCTCGTGAACGATCTCCCCTTCCGACACCACGACACGGAAGGGGAGATCGTTCGTGGTGCGGCTGTGGATGCAGCGGGACGCACCCTTGCTGCTATCTCGTTTCGGTCACGCGGCACCGCCATCATGGGGCGTTCGCGGGGGTGGGTTGCCCGCCCTGGCCGAGCATCTCGTTCACCCGGGCGACGAGGGCAAGCGGGGAAAATGGCTTGATCACGTACGCATGGGCGCCACTCGCCAGACCGTTATCGACATCACGCGGTCGTCCCATGGCCGAAAGCATCAAAATCGGGATTGCCGCGGTGCGGGGATCGTCGGCCAGAATCCTGGCGACGTCATGGCCGCTGATGCCGGGCATCATCACATCCACGATCAGCAGGGCCGGTGGATCGGCCGTGGCGTGAGCCACCGCCGACTCGCCATCCTCGACCTGGTCCACCTCAAGACCAGCCCGCTGCAAGCTGATGGCAATAAGCTGGCGGATGTGCGGTTCATCCTCGGCCACCAGAATGCGCATACTCATGGCGTGCGGTCTCCATTGCGGGATTGGGCCAGCGCCCGGGCGACACGCTCCCGCAGGATCGGGCCACGGACCGGCTTGGACAGATAGTCGACAACGCCGAGCGGCCGGCCATAGCGGCTTTCGGGCAGGATGGAAAGGACGACAACTGGTGGTATCGAGGCGCCAGCCTGGCCTAGCCGCTCCAGAACACTCCAGCCGTCGGCATCCGGCAGCCGTAGATCGAGGGTGATGAGATCTGGCGGCATGGCGCGCACGCTGGCGACAGCCTGGTCCGCGGTCGTCACCAAGGTCACCTCATAGCCTTCCTGTTGCAGGAATTCGCGCAAGAGATCACCGATGTCGGGATCATCCTCGATGATGAGGATCCGAGCCGCCGCCGGTTCGGATGGAGGGTCGTGATCGGCAAGGAGTGCGCCTGCCGCGGAGGTGGACGTCGTTCTCGCCAGGGAACGGCTCTCCCGCGTGGGCAAGGTCACGCTGAAAATCGAGCCCCGGTCCGGCGCGCTGCGCACGGCAATTGTCCCCCCGTGGAGCTCGACGAGGGCGCGCGTGATGGAGAGGCCTAGGCCCGTTCCCTGCACAGAGCGGACAGTCCGGTGACCAGCGCGGAAGAACCTGGTGAACAGGCGCTCCTGGTCCTCCTCGGACAGGCCGATCCCGGAATCGATGACATCGACACGTACCGCATCCAACTCGACCGTGACGGCGACGATGATCGAGCCGCCTTCCGGGGTGTACATATGGGCGTTGGAAACAAGGTTGGTAAAGATCTGGGCGCTCCGCTGCACGTCGGCCAGAATAGGGGGCAACTGCTCCGGGAGTTCGAGCCGGAGCGTTTGCCCCTTGGCGGCAGTCATCGGCGCAATGGCGGCGGCCACCCCGTGCAGCTGGTCGGCCAGGTCGACTTCCTCCCGCTGCAGATCAATCTGACCCGCGTCGATCTGCGACATGTCGAGCAGATCGTTGACGAGGGCCATCAAGCGACGGCTGTTCTGCTGCACGATCGTCAGAAAGTGCCCGGTAGTCTGCGAGAGCTCGCCATCGGCCCCATCCAGCAGCAGATCGACGTAACCAGTGATGGACGTCAGCGGCGTGCGCAACTCATGGGAGACCGTGGAAACGAATTCGTCCTTGAGCCGCTCGGCCTCGCGGGCTCGCGTGATGTCCTGGATCTGGGACACAAAGTAGAGTGGCGCCTCGCTGTCGTCACGGACCAGCGAAACGCTGAGCAGAATCCAGACGACGCTCCCATCATGATGGAAGTAGCGCTTTTCCATGGTGTAGTTGGGGCGCGTGCCCGCGACGAGCTCATCCACCAGGTTCAGGTCTGCCGCCAGGTCGTCAGGATGGGTGAGATCCTGGAACGTGCAATTGAGCAGCTCTGGCTCGGTGTAGCCCAGCATCTCGCAGAGTGAGCGGTTGACCTCGACGAAATGCCCGTCGAGGCTGACGAGCGCCATGCCGATGGAGGCCGCGTCAAAGGCCCCGCGAAATCGCCGTTCGCTTTCGCGCAGTGATGCTTCCGCGCGCTTCCTGGCGGAAATGTCGCGCAGGATCCCGGCGGAGCCGATAACCTCGCCGTCGGGGGTGCGCAAGGGTGAGATCGTGAGATCGACCTCGATCAGGCGACCATCGCGCGATATGCGAATCGTCTCCAGGTTTTCAGTTGCCTCCCCCTGGCGGATGCGGGCGAGAAGCTCTTCAGATTCGCTGGACCGGTCTGGCGGCAACGTGAAAGTGATTGGGCGGCCAATGGCCTCGGCCGCGGAGTAGCCATATAGTTGGGCGGCGGCCGGGTTCCAACTAGAAATGATGCCATCCGGCGTCGTGCTGATGATCGCGTCGCTGCTCGCCTCGATGATCGCGTCCAACAGCGGCCGATCCTGCTCTCTTCCTCGGCGCGACGGGCCATCGCCATGGACCGAGATGATCTGGATGCCGGAGGACGTTGACAATGGGCCGAGAGTGATCTCGACGGGAATCTCCGGCCCGTCCTTGCGTTGGACCGTCAGATCAGGGCCGCGTTCTTCCAGGAACTGCCGCAGGCCAACCGCGCCATCGTGGCGTCGGGAACGGTATGTTCCATGAAAGCGCGCGGGGAACAGGCTGGCGAACGGTTGACCAGTCAGTTCGTCCTGGTCGCAATCGAAGAGCCGCTCAGCCTGAACATTCGCGGCAATAACGGCGCCGTCGCTCGCGACGGCGAGCAACGCGGGCGGAGCCGGTGCGAAGATCGCTGCCAGCCAAGCCTCGGTTGCCGCGCTCTCCGAGGAGGGTGAGCCTGGAAGCTCCTCGTTCGATCCTACCATCGGGTTCCCTTCAGGCGCCGTAACATGGATCAAAGCCAGAATGAACGATCTTTATTATCTCATGAATCATGGTTAAGGTTCCTTTTGGAGTTTGAATCGCCCGCGAGATCCCGTTCGCCGCTTGCCTACGCCTGGCATGGTTGAACAGGGCTCGTGATCGGCCCAGCACCAGAAGGACACCGCCACAGGCGTGGTGACCGCGATAGGGTTGCCGTGCGGAAGCCGATCGACGCGTTCCTGCAGCGGGAGCGGTATGGACGTGGCAGGAGCCGGGCGCCCCCCCGCGTTTATCCTGCCGATGTTGCCCGGGAAGGTCAGTCGCCTTATGCCCGCCGGGTCAGGAGCGCTCCCAGGGCGAGCATGTCGCCCGTCATGCCCGCGGCCGTGACCGCCGCTCCGGCGCCGGGGCCGACGACCGTGAGGGGGTTGGCGCTGTAACGCGCCGTGCGCATCACGACGACGTTCTCCGGCCCTTGCAGCGCGCCGAGCAGGCTGTTCGCCGGGACATCGCGCACGCCCACGCTGATTGGCCCCTCGGCGGGGACCGTGGCCACATACTTGAGCCGCGCGCCAGCCTCCCGCGCCGCCTCCGAGCGGCGCACCCAGGTGGCGTCGAGCTCTTCCAGGCGATTGAGGAACTCCGGCACGCTCGTCTCGCGCAATGGGTCTGGGACGAGGTTCTCAACCTCGATTTCGTCCAGATCCACGCGCCGGCCTAACGTGCGGGCCAGAATGAGCGCCTTGCGGGCCACATCGAGCCCGCTCAGGTCGTCCCGCGGATCGGGCTCTGTGAAGCCCTGCGCTTTCGCCGACCTCACCGCCGCCGAGAAGCTGGCCCCATGCCCGAGATCGGTGAAGATCGCCCCCAGCGTCCCGGAGAGCGCGCCGACGATCTCAATCGGCTCGTCGCCGGTATCGAGCAGGGTGCGCAGGGTGGAGATGACTGGCAGACCCGCGCCGCACGTCGCCTCGTAGCGGAGGAGCCCGCGCGGACCGGCGGCAGTCCAGAGCTGCGCCGCCAGCGGGTTCTGCATGGGCAATGCTAGCGGGGCCTTGTTCGACAGGACGACGCCCGCGCCGGAGGCGAGCGCGCGGGCATGGAGTGGGGCGGTCTGATCGCCCGCGGCGGCGTCCATGACAATCACCGGGCCCTGATTGATCAACAGGGCGATCGCTTCCGCCGGCTCGACCAACTCCCGGCAAGCCGCGGCCTCGCGCAGCGCCTGTCCGGCGCGGCGCGATTGCACCAGGCCGTGCAGCACATCGTCGAGGAGACCGTCTGGCTCCGACGCCAACAGCGCTCCGCCGAGGCCGATCACCGCGCCGATGCGGACATCGAGCCCCTGCTGCTGCCGCCAGCGGCCGCGCTGGGCGATGACCTGCTCGATGGTCCCGCCGCCAACCGTTCCCATCCCCACCTGAACCAGCGTTACACGTGCCACTCAGTGATCCTCTCGCTTGGCGAATTGGCGACGTGCTCCGTCGCGCGCCGCTTCGGGCATCTCAAGATGGTCGGAGCGATCCGGGATCGCCGCGTTCCGGTCAGCGTAGCGGACATCCCGGAAGAGCTCGTGGGATCAGCCCGCCCCGCTGGGAACGGTTTCGCGCGCCGGCGCCAGCCACGCCTCCGGCCGTGCTCCCCGCTCCCGCGCGATGCGAGCCGCAATCGGGGCTGGCGCTTGCAGGGCGTCGTACCAGATCGGCATGCGCATGCCGATCAACTCCTTGGAGCGGGAAACGCCAGTCGTGTCGATCTCCAGGGTGGCCGCGCCCGCGTCATCATGCACGAGTATTTCCAGACGCGGATCGTCCTCGAGCACGGCGGCGAAGATGCCGCTCCCGCCCATCCAGGGCGCGCCGCCATTGGCAAAGAGGACGTGGGCGTGGTTTTCGCGCTCGCGTTCTCGCCAGAGGTGAAAATGATCGGCGGTGGGGCCGGCCTCCACGTGCTCAGGCATGGGCACGGTCGTCTCGCCGTACGGCAGGATCGGCGGCCAGGAGAGGAGCGAGGGGCAGGCGATGATGTCGGCGCCGTCGATGGCCAATGACCGCGCCGCTTCCGGGAAGAGCGCGTCGTAGCCGATCAGCAGGCCCACCCGGCCCAGCGGGATGTCGAAGGTCGGCAGGCCGCGGTTGCCAGGCGTCGCCCAGGAGCGATCGCCGGCCGCGAGATGGAGTTTGCGATAGAGCCCGACGACCCCTTCGGGTCCGATCAGCACCGCGCAGTTGAAGAGCTGCCCACTTATGCCATCTCGTTCGACCAGACCAGCCACGAGCCAGGCGCCGGTGGCCTTGGCGAGTTCCGTCAAACGCTCGGTGCTGGGGCCGGGAATCGGTTCCGCCAGACGCTCTGCCTGCTCGCGATCGCCAATCGGGCCGCTTAGCGAGAGCTCCGGGAAGACGATCAGGTCCGTGCCGGGCAGCGCCGTCGCTTCGCCCGCGATGCGGTCGAGATTGGCGGCGAGCTCCTCCGGTTCGGGAGCGAACTGCACCACCGCGACCCGTGAGCGCCGCCCTGGCGGCAGAGGGCGCAGGTCATAGAGCCCGTGGAAGTCGTCTGGCGGCCAGAGGTGGCTGTTCAGCGTCATCGCGCCGTAGGCGTCGGGGCGGCGGTCGGCCAGGAGATCCTCCGGCGAGCCGGGGATGGGGCGCTTGTTCCGCGCCCGCGCGACATCGACCCAGCCCCAGGCGATGCCTTCGCCGCTGTCGACGACGCCTTGCAGGCTGCCGTCCGGAGCGATGACCGCCGAGCCGCCGGAGAACTGCACGCCGCGCTCCAGGCCGTCACGGTTGGCGGCGATGAAATAGACGCCATTTTCGGCCGCGCGCGCCATCCAGGTGGGGGAGGGGCTCTTTTCGGAGAGCCAGTTCGTGGGGAAGCAGATGATGTCCGCGCCGGCCAGCGCCGGCACCCGCGCCGTCTCCGGATAGCAGGCGTCCATGCAGATCGTCATGGCGATGCGGCCAAGCGGCGTCTCGAAAACGGGCAGGCCGAGGTCGCCATCCTTGGCCCATTTCGGCTCGGAGATGAAGGCGTGGGTCTTGCGATAGAGCCCCACCGGACCCTCGGGCCCGATCAGCACCGCGCTGTTGTAGAAGACCCCCGTGTCAGGATCGATCTCCGGCAGGCCAACCACGATCCAGCAGCCGTAGCGCGCGGCGATCTCGCCGAATCGCTCCGTCGTTGTCCCCGGGATGGGCTCGACCTCGGCGGCGATCTCCTCGCGGCTCTGCCAGCAATAGGCCGTGGTCGCCATCTCCGGCGTGACGATGAGCCGCGCGCCTCCGGCCGCGGCCTCTTCCGTCAGCCGCAGCAGCGCCTCCAGATTCGCCTCCTTGGCGAAGAGCTCTGGCTCGAACTGGATGGCCGCGACCCGATAGGGGGCGGGAAGGTGTTCCATGATGGCCTCCAGCATGCTCATAACACGTCATTGCTTCGCTCGTCGGCGTGGGGCATGGCGGGCACTCCAGGCCGCCGTGCCGCCAAGCGCACCGCCCGCTCGATCAGCTCCGTCCGCGCTCGTTCCAGGTTCGGCAACGCCGACGTATCGATATGCACCCGGCCGCGCACCCCTCCCGGGATCTGTGGCAGATGGAACGCCTCCAGCCGCTCGCGCAGATCGCCCAGCGAGCGCGCCAGCGTCCGTTGCAGCTCCTGCAGTTCGCGCACCTCGCCGCGAGCCACTTCGCGCGCTTCTGGCGTCGTCTGGCCGAGCGTGCGCAGCTTGAGCGCCCGGTCATCGAGCAGGCGGCGCGGGGCGACGCTGGCCAGATCGCCGAGCGCGGCGACGATGGCGGCGCCCAGCGCGCGGGCGGCGGCTTCCGGGTCAGCGTGGGCGGCGGGGCGCGGCTCCGGAATGATCCCGTCGATCACCCCCAGGCGATCGCATTCGAATGCCGTTAGAATGCGCGCCGTGGCCAACGGCGTGGCGGCGCGGCGATCCGCGCCTTCGGCGCCGCCAACGCTGTAGACCGCGTGCTCCAGCATGAGGATGCGATCGCCAACGCCGAGCGCGACCCCGGCTGCGCCGGCGGCCTCACCGACGACGACCGAAACCACCGGCACCGGCAACATTCCGATGAGCCCAATCACCCCGGCCAGGGCGGCGGTCGTCTGGGCTGGATCGGCATCAGGGGCGCTGTCGAGCCCTGGCGTGTCCACCAGGCTGACGACCGGCAGCTCGAGATGGCCGGCCAGCCGCAGCATCCGCTCCACCTTGCGGAAGGCCCCGGCGCCCGGATGCTGACCGCGCGCGCCGGCGATCATCGCCACCGGGATGCCCGCGATCCGGCCCAGACCGGTCACGGTGGCCCGATTGTCAGCGCCGGCGCGATCCCCATGCAGCTCGATCCACTCGGTGACCAGGCGCGCCAGATAATCGCTCGCGCTTGGGCGATCCGGATGGCGCGAAAGCGCGGCTTCTTGCCAGCCCGCCACGCGGCGCCGGAATTCTGGCGGCCCCACATCGGCTGCCGGCGACGCAATGGAAAACTTGCCGGGCGCCGATGGCCGATATTCGCCACGATCGGCAAAGAGGCCCAGCAGCTTCGCGAGCGTCTCGCGGAGGGAGGTGCGATCGACGACGGCATCGATCAGGCCGCGGGCGAGCAGCACGTCCGCCGTTTCGGCGCTTTCGCCGTGCGCGTGCCGGCCCCCGGGGCCGATTCTGGCTCCCGGCTCCGCCAGGATGATATCCGCCTGGTTGGCCAGCGCCGCCCAGGCCGCTCCCGTGGCCGGGTGCGCCAGAACGCTGACGAACGGCACGCCGGCGCGCTGCAGCCGCGCCGCGGCCGCCGCGATCCTGGGCGCCTGAATCAAACCGAGCAAACCCTCCTGGGTGCGCGCTCCCCCGGCGGTGCAGAGGGCGATGAGCGGCAAACGCCGCGCGGCGGCGCACTCCATGGCGAGCAGGATCTTCTCCCCCGCGACCGGCCCGATGCTGGCGCCGAGATAGGCGTGATCGAGCACGACGAGCACCGCTGCCCGCCCGCCGATGGCGCCGGTTCCGGTCAGGATCGCCTCGCTGACTCCGGCGCCAGGCCCACTGCTGAAGCGCTCGGTCGCCTCGACAAGGCGATCCGGCACTGGCAGGAGATCGCGAAAGATGAGCGGCTCCAGGGAGACGAGCGCAGCGTTCGTTTCGCGGAAGCTCTCCGGATCGAGGAGGAGGCGCAAGCGATCGCGGGCCGGGATGGGGAAGTGACGGTGGCAGCCGGGGCAGACGCGGAACGTCTCGAACGCCTCCGTCCCGTTCAGCTCGACGCCGCAGGAGGGGCAGGCGAGCGCCTCCTCGACGAACGCGGCTTCGTATGAAGTGGGGGGCTCGTCCGCGAAGTGCGGATCGCGGGCGCCCAGAAGATCGGCCATGGGGCAGCCCCTTCGCTGGGGAGCGGGCGGCGCATCCGCCCGGCCCTCGTGTCGCGGCATCCTACGCATCGCCCGCCCCGCCGTCAAACACGTGTTGGATTGAGAACACGCCTTTGCCCAAAACGATATAGTTCGCTGCCATGGACGCCAGTGGAGAAACACCTGATGGCCTGGCAGATGAGGGCAACGTCGCCTCTGATGCGGGATTCAGCGATGATGACCTTGAGACCGACCTTCAACGTTTGGAACGGGCACTCGCGGCGTGTCAGGATCTGCAAGATCTCGCAACAAAGTACGGAATCATGGACATCTTCCAGGACAACGGCGGGAAGGTGTTGCAGACGCTGATCCTGCTCGACCTCAAGATGAAACCGGGTCGCGAGGGGAACGACGCGCTTGATGACGATGAGAACGAATACGAACTCAAGACCTTGAACATCTCTCTAGGGAAGAGCCGCGGAGTCACGACCCATCACCACTTGAACCATGTCATTCTTGCGAAGTATCGCGCTGTTCACGCGTGGTACATCTCCCTCTACGAGGGAATCCTGCTCAAAGAGATTTATCGCTTGATGCCTGTTCAACTTGAGATGGTATTCACATCGTGGGAAGATCGCCTCAACGAGCGGGGGGCTGGCGCTTCTCTCAATAATCCCAAGATTCCTATCCGGTTCGTTCGTGAACATGGTAAGAAGGTCTATCCCGCGCCAGAGTTGCCCAGCGTGGACCCTGGTGGGGAAACCGAATCAATCCCCGACTAAGGCAAGCTGCCCCCCGAGGGCAATCGGTCGCCGCGCCGCAATCGCCGTGAAACATTCGCGTGCGATCGTTTCGTTCTCACAGAACCGAAAAACCGAAGCCGCGACGTATGAAGGGTCGAGGTCGCACGAGAGCCAGCGGCGTCCGAGTCGCTCGGCAACTTCCCCAGTCGTGTTGGAACCAGCAAAGATGTCCACCACAAGATCGCCCGGCTTCGTCAAGAACTTGATGAAGAACTCGGGCAGTTTCGCGGGGAATCTGGCCGGATGCCCAGGCACTCCTACTGCCTTGCAGTGCCGCAGATATTGAGAATTGCTTTCAGTATTGGGGATTGAAAGCAAGTTCGGAGGAATCGCGCCGCCGTTATCTTTGTCGAAACTCCGAGCCACATCGTGCCCCGATGGGCGAAGCTTTGGAGAATAGAACTTCTCGCTATCTTCAAGGAGCTTTTTCATGCGATCTGAATATTCCGTCAGTACTTCTCTCACGTCTGCTTGTGGCCATTCAGTCTTGGAGAACCACCACACGGTATTGACCGTGTCCTTGGCGCGAATCTTCCGCTTGTTCACCCACTCGATGGGAGACGGCAACTTTGAAGGATTGTGCCAGAAGAACTCCTCTGCCAGAAAATAGCCCAGCTCGTCACAGAAGCGCAGCAACACCCTGTACTGGTGAAGACTTCTGACGGGCGCCCCACGTTGATAGGCGCCTCCGAGATCCAGGACAAAGCTGCCAGTGGGTTTAAGAACTCGATGCGCCCTATGACCAAATTCCACAAGCCAATCGACGTAAGCATCCTGAGATTCGTTCCCATAAGACTTCTGACGCAAAAGCGCAAAGGGAGGTGACGTCATGATGAGATCGATGGTGTCGTCCCCCATCGCGTCAAGGACATGCAAGGAATCAGCGCAGTACGCGGCTCCCAATGGAGTCGTGTATGAAGGCGATAAGTTGAGCTTCGAAGTCACCTGTTCCACGTTCGCACTGTAACACGGCTATCCGGAGCCTGCCGCCTTCGGCCCGCATGCGGAACCAGGTTGTACCGCTGCATGCTGAACATGTCGTCTATGATCGGCGCGAGTAGATGCGACAGCTCTGGAGAGGGAACGAGACGATGCCAGTGGAGAGTGAGTGGCAGGTAAGCCGGCTGGAAGCGCGCGGGAAAGGCGGCATGGTGGCCGCCAAGACGCCGGGCGCGGCGGCGGCGGGCGCGGAGACGTTGCGGCGGGGTGGAAACGCGGTCGATGCCGCCGTGACCACGGCCTTTGCCGCGGCGGTGGTCGAGCCCTGGATGAATGGCATCGGCGGCGGCGGCTATATGGTTGTCCATGTTCCGGGCGACGATCCGGCGGTCGTCGAATATCCGATGGTCGCTCCAGCCGGCGCGCGGCCGGAGCAGTTCCCCCTCACCGGCGCGGCAGCGGACGATGCCCTCTTTGGCTGGCCCGGCGTCGTCGATAGCGCCAATGTCTGGGGCTATACGTCGGTGGCGGTCCCCGGCACGGTGGCCGGCCTGGCCCTCGCCCTGGAGCGGTGGGGCACCATCTCCCTCGCCGAAGCGCTGGCCCCGGCGATTCGCTGGGCGGAGGAGGGCGCGCCTGTCTCCTGGCATACCACCCTCACTATCGGGCGCGATCTGGCCACGCTGAAGCGCTTCCCGGCCACGGCGGCCATTTTCCTCGACGGCGATGGCAACCCGCCGGTTACGCAGGAGCAGGATAAGCCGCGCCTGCTGCGGCAGGTGGATCTGGCCCGGACGCTGCGGGCCATCGCCAGCGACGGCCCGCGGGTGATGTACGAAGGGGCGATCGGGCAGGCCATCGCTGACGATCTCGCCGCCAATGGCGCGCCTTTCACCCGCGACGATCTGGCCGGCTACCAGGCCCGCATTTCGCCCGCGCTGTCGACGACGTACGGCGGAACGGACGTGCACACCATTGGCGGCGGCACCGGGGGTACGACCCTTGTCGAGAGTCTCAATCTCCTTTCGGAAATCGATCTGCGCGAGCTGGGCTATCACACGCCCCTCGCGTTGCACCGGATGACGCAAGCGTTCCGCATCGCCTTTGCCGATCGCTACGCCTGGCTGGCGGATGCGGCGCAGATCGACGTTCCGGTCGCTGCATTGACGAGCGCCGAGTATGCGCGGGAGCGGGCGCGCGCATTGCCTGCCGATCTGCTGGAGCCGCTGCCCGCCGCGGGTGCCGACCGGATTAGGGTGCAACATGGACTTGGGACGTCGATTCCTGGCTATGTCCGGAACGCAATTGCCCCCGGGCAGATGGCTGACGGCTCCACCACCCACCTGAGCGTGATTGACGCCAATGGCATGGCCGTCTCCTGCACGCAGACGCTCCTCTCCCTCTGGGGGAGCCGGGTCACCACACCAGGCACGGGGGTCCTGTTGAACAACGGCATGATGTGGTTCGATCCCGAGCCGGGCCGCCCGAATTCGGTCGGCGGCGGCAAGACCCCCCTCTCGAACATGGCCCCTGTGATCCTTTCGCGCGACGGCCGGCCCTGGGCCTCGCTCGGCTCCAGCGGCGGGAGGAGGATCATGAACTGCAACGCCCAGCTGGTGATCAATCTGACCGACTGGCGGCTCGCCGCGCAGCCGTCGATCTCCGCGCCGCGCATCGACTGCTCCACCGCCGAGCTGCTGCTGAGCTGGCGTTTCCCGGCCGAGACGGTGAAAGCCCTCACCGGCATGGGGCACCGGGTCGGCGTGCGCGACGAGCGGCTCTTCACCGGCGACTTCGCCTCTCCGACGGCGATCCGTTTCATGTCGGATCGCGTCTTCGACGGCGGCGCCGATCCCTTTTACGCCCCGGCCACGGCGCTGGCGGCGCGCGGGGTACTCGACTAGAGGCTCAGGACGATTACACGGGGGCAGGACGACTATGTGTCTGGATTGAGCGGCTGCCAGAGTTCGATTTTGTTGCCGTCGGGATCGTATATCCAGGCGAAGCGGCCGTAGCTTTCGTCCTGGCGCTTCGGGTCGATCTGGACGCCTTCTTTCGCCAGGCGGTCGAGCAGTGCTTCGAGGTCATCGACGATGTAGTTCAGCATGAACGAGGCTGAGCTCGGCTCGAAGTAGCTGGTGTCGCCAGGGAAAATGCTCCAAATGGTCATCTGCTCACGTTCAGGATCGTCTTTTTCACGCCACGGCAGCATGGCGCCATGGCCGCCATCCGCGAGGCCAAGATTTTTTGCGTACCACTCCTGCATGTTTTGCTGATTCGCGGATTTGAAGAAGACACCGCCGATGCCAAGGATTCGGCCTTGCTGGCTCATGCGAGTTTTCCCTTTTTTGCATCATGCCCGGTTTCCATTTTTGGGATTGTACCGTGGCAATGCCGCTCCGGCTCCGACCCTGCAGCGCTTTCCTCTGTCTGTTCGCTCAGACGGGGGAGCCGCGCTCGCGCCAGCGCGCTACGGCGCGCAGCATCGCCGCATTTGGCTCAGGTGGCGCCGCCAGCGCCGCTAACAGGGCGTCCATGTCGCGATCAGTAAGTTCAAGAAGCGACCCCATGCGAATGATCTCGTGCGTTTTCTCCGCGATCGCCTCGGTGATGAGATCGGACTGATTCCTGCCAGAGATCGCGTCGGCGCGTTGCAGTCCAACGGCGAGTTCGTCGGTGAGGCGAAACGCGATTCGCTTGCGCTTGACCGCGCGCCGAACCCGTGGCGCCTTTGCCGAGTTGGTAGTTGGTGACATGGAGATCATTTGCCTTCGTGCAACAACGATAACTGGTGAGCACCGCCACGTCAGCCAGTCTGGCGAGAATGATGGCGCCCTCAGCACGCTCGTCGAACGGACGCGTTCGCGAGTTTCGTCGACGCCGTCAGCCGGTGGTGGCGAAGTGCATCTGCTTGGCGTCCTCGACCACCCGCGAGGCCCGCAAAACCTCGAAGCGGACCACGCCGCTGTCCTCGCCGAAGTCGGCGATCACGCCCGGGAGGACCTCGTTACTCTCCTGAATCGGCGCATCTCGCAGGGTGATGAGCAGCGAATCGGTCTCGCGATCGTAGAGCACCTTCATGGCAAATTCCTCTCCAGATACCTGGCGATACGCGCGGTCGTGTTAGCCCTGCCCTCGCTACGCCTCGTAGACCACCCGCCCATCAATCACCGTCATGTCAACCGTGAGCGACGGCAGATCCTCGGGCGCAATCTCGCGCGGGTCGCCGGACAGCACGACAAAATCCGCGAGCTTGCCCGGTGCAATCGTTCCCTTGTCCTCTTCCTCGAACGAGGCATACGCGCCGTTGATCGTGAACATCCGCAGCGCCTCGTCGATGGTGACCCCCTGCTCCGGCCCCATCCGTTGCCCGGCCGCCGTGAGCCGCGTCACCGCCGAGCGCAGGTTCATCAGTACGTTGCAATCGACGACAGGAACGTCGGAGGAGCCGACCGCCACGATGCCGCGGTCGCACCAGGTCCGCGCGGGGTAGGAGAGAGCAAGCTGCTCCGGGGAAAAGTTGCGGATGTAGGAATCGCCCAGCTCGTGGATGAAATTCGGCTGCGGCACGGCGATCACCTCCAGCCGGGCCAGGCGGTCGATGATTTGCGGCGTACACATGCCGCAATGTTCGATCCGGAAGCGATGGTCCGATTTCGGCCGCTTCGTCAACGCCTTCTCGTAGGCATCGAGGATCATGGTGATGGCTCGATCGCCGATGGCGTGCGCGGCGAGCTGAAAGCCGGCGTCGTGCGCCCGACTGAAGCGCTCGTCGAGCCCCTCCTGGTCGTAGATGGTGATGCCGCGATTGCCGGGATCGTTGACGTAATCGGTCGTCATCGCCGCCGTGCGCCCGCCACCGGAGCCATCCTGAAAGAGCTTGGCCGGCCCGATGCGCAGCCAGGCATCGCCCCAACCCGTACGCATGCCCAGGCCGGCCAGGGCGTCGAGCGTGTCGTCGATCAACATCATGGTGTAGACGCGCACCGGCAGCTCCCCTTCGGCGGCCAGCTCCTGATAGGCGGCCAGCTCTTCCGAGGTGCGGATGGCGGCCTCGCCCACGCTCGTGATGCCGTAGGCGTGGAAGCTCTTCCCGGCCTCGCGCAGGGCGTCTTTCATCCCGGCGCGGGTGGTGCGCGGGATCTGCTCCTGCACCAGGCGCATGGCCGTCTCGCGCAGCAAGCCGGTTGCCTCGCCCCGCCCGTCGCGGTCGATCTGCCCCCCGTCCGGGTCCGGCGTGTCGCGCGTGATGCCAGCCCGCGCCAGCGCGGCCGAATTGGCGACCCCGAGATGACCGCAGGTGCGGGTCAGAAAGGCCGGGCGGCTACCCGTCGCCTCGTCCAGCTCCTGCCGCGTCGGATGGCGGCGGACATCGAGCCGGGTATCGTCGTAGCCGCGGGCCAGCAGCCAGTCGCCCCGTGCCGTCGCTCCGTTCGCCGCGGCGGCGCGAAAGGCGTCCTGAATCCTTGCCAGCGTTGGCAGCGTGGCCGGCCGGGCGTCGATCAAGCCCAGCCCGATGCCGTAGGAGATGGGATGGGTGTGGTTGTCGTTGAAGCCGGGCAGCAGGGTTCGTCCTGCCAGATCAACGACCCGCGTGCCGGGGCCGATCTCCGCTTTGATCTCATCGCTCGATCCGACGCGGGCGATGCGATTGCCGATCACCGCCACTGTCTCGGTCTCAGGCCGGGCCTCGTCGATGGTGATCACCGTGCCATTGAGGAAAACGAGATCAGCGGGCATGCGTCCTCCAGATGTCTTCCCTTGCGATGCTGGAGGCAACTATGCCACCGGCTGCCGCCGCTTCCCACCACAACGTGGGTGACGGGTGATGGGGAGAACGACGGAACGATGGGTTCCTCGGCTCGTCCTCACCGATCGCCCAAGGCAGATGTGTTGGCTGGAAAGCCACCGTGAGAGGTGGCTCCGGAACGGGATCGAACGCGTCACGTTGACCGGATCGTGATGGCGCTGAGAGCGCCCATTGAGATCGCGCCGCTAGGCTGGAATCGGCTGTTCATTCCACGGCAACCGCTCGCACGCCGGCGAGAGGAGCGTACGCAACGAATGGAAGGGAAGGCGCGTTCGTGCTTCCCCGAATGATCAGCGGCGCGACCGGCGTTGCCGCCTCGCGGCGTCGCGGCATCGCGGTTTGTATCGTTTCGAACTCATGATGAGGAGGTTTCATGACTGACCGAACTGCTTCCCCCCTCGCTCTCGACCCGAGCCAGCCGCTCGGCTCCCTCGCCAACCCGGTTCAAGCTGACAACAGCAATCCTGATTCTTTCGCCAACGCGTACGAACTCTACGCCCACCTGCGCGAGTCCTGCCCTGTCGCCCGTGTTCAATCCAACAGCCCATTCGGGTCGACGCCGCCGGCCGGCGCTGCGCTTGCCGCCGCCCGCTCCCCCTTTTTCGCCGACTTCTGGATGACGACCCGGTATGACGACAGTCTCGCCGCCCTTCTCGATGGCGATCGCTTCTCCGCCAATCCTCTCAACGCCCTCCCAGCGGGGCAACGCGCCGCGCTTTCCGGGGTGTTGCCCGATTTCGTCCCGTTCGCGGACTCGTTGCTGACCCTTGACCCTCCCGCACACACCCGCCTGCGGAAACAGATCCAACCCTGGTTCGCTGGCCGCGCCATCGACGCCTTGCGGCCCCAGATTGCCGAGATCGCCAACGAACTTCTCGACGCCGCCGAAGCGGCGGCCGCCCAGCGGGGCGAAACCGCACTGCACCGCACGATGGAACTGTTCGAGGCGTACGCCTATCCCCTGCCGGTGACGGTCATCAGCGAAATGCTCGGCGTGCCACGCGAGGACCGGGCGCAGGTCTGCGGCTGGTTCGAGCGAGGGTTCCTGCAGCGCGACCGCGCGTTCGGCGACGAGCGACGCCGCAATCTCAACGCGATGCGCGACTACTTTCGGACGCTGGCCGATCGCAAACGGGCCGATCCCGCGGACGACCTGATCACCTATCTGGTCCAGGCCGAGATCGATGGCGATCGACTCGACGACCCGGAATTGCAGGCGATGATCTTTGTCTTGTACGGCGGCGGCCACGTCACCATGGCCAACCTCATTCGCAACGGCATGGTCGCTCTGCTGACCCATCCCGAGGAATTGACCAAGCTGCGGAACGATCCCTCTCTCACGCGCAACATGGTCGAGGAAACCCTGCGCTACACGTCGACACCCACGCAAACCTTTCCGCGTGTGGCCATGGAAGACGTGTCGCTCGCGGGGACACCGATCGCCGCGGGCGACCGCGTGGTGGCCTGTCTTGCCGCCGCCAACCGCGATCCAGCCCGCTTTGCCGATCCGGAGCGCTTCGACATTGCCCGGTCCGACGCCAACCGACACATCGCCTTCAGCAAGGGCGTGCATGCCTGCCTCGGCTCCCCCCTGGCGCGCGCCGAAGGAGATATCGCCTTCGCCACCTTGCTGGGGCGATATCCCGACCTGCGTCTCGCGGCGCCCATCGAGGAGCTGACCGCGGGCGCCAACTTCCTCGGTCGGCTCGGAGACGTTCCCCTCCGCTTTTGATCAGCGGACCCCCTCGGCGGCCTCATGTGCAGGGTCGGCGAGATGCTGGCGCCTGGCCGCACGAGGGGGCAGCCGCCCCGCCGCGATCGATGCGTCGCGATGGCGCCGGCCCAAGGCGGCTGAATCCGGCAGGCGTCTGGCCTGCCAGGCAGGCTGAGAATTAGAACGGGTGCGTTCTGACGAGGAACACGATCATCCTGGCGGCATTCGGCCTGCTCGTCGCGGGCGCGATCATCATCGCGGCGAACGGGACGGATCTCCAAGGGTGGCTCGGCGCCATCGGGTCGCTGATCGCCGCGACGCCACCGGAATATGTCGTGGCAGCTTGCGCGCTCAAAGGGCTGGAAGTCGTTCTCTATACCCGTGCCTGGCTGACGGTGCTGCGGGCAGCGCATCCTGAGCAGGTCCTCACGTTTCGTCAGGCCTTCGGCGTCGCCCAGGGGAGCATCGGCATCGCCACCGTGCTCCCACCCCAGGTGGGTGGAGTGCTCATCATCGCGTTGTACCGTGCCGCCTTCCCAGCTTTGGGCATGGCCGCTCTCCTGGCCGCGCGTTTGGTGCAGGGAATCGCGATCGCCAACATCATGTTCAGCCTCATAATGTTCGTGGGAGCTGCCAGTATTGGCGCCGGCAGCGCGCCTGGAGTTTTCGACCAGGTTCTGGGATTGTTCGATGCGCGGCCGGCGCTGGCAGTGGCGTTGACCGTGATGATCGGAGCGCTCGCGGTCCTGATCGTGCGCAGGGGCCGCGCGCGGCTCGTGGAATTTGGACGGCACGTGGCCATGGGTGGCGCGATTCTGCGCACACCGGGGCGGTATGCCTTGCTGGTAGTGGTTCCGACGCTGCTCGCCTTCGCCTGCCGGTGGACTGTCACCGGGATTCTGCTCGTTGCGTTCGACGTGCCCGTAAGCCTGGAAACGCTCGTGCGAGTTGCGTTCTCTCAGGGGCTGTCGCGATCAGTCCAGGTGGCGCCGGGTGGGATTGGCACGACCCAGGCGTTCGACCTGGTCGCATTGGAAGGCCTCGCGTCGCCCGAGGTGATCACCGCCTACTCCCTCGCCCAGGCGGCGATCTTGCTTGCCTTCAATGTTCTCTTCGCCCTCGCCGCGTTCATCTGGGCCTTCGGTTGGGCGCGGACCACGGCGCTGTTCCGGCATCCGGCTATCGGCGTAGGTTTCTATTCCTCCCAATCACCCTATCACCCGTAACCCCTCACCCGGCAATACGCGCCTCGAACGCGGCCGTGTCGTTGAGGTGCGGGAAGGGCTCACCTTGCGGGACCGGAGCGTCCAGAAACTGGCAGAGGGGCTCCCAGCCATCGCGCGCCGCGAAGACCAGTAGGCGCTCCGGTGCAATCTCGGCAGTGACCTCGGCGATGTGCCGGTTGAAGATCTCGATGGCGTAGTCCCGATCGGGCAGTTGGCCAGCAAA
>JBBRVX010000032.1:0-32776 GCA_038246475.1 Thermomicrobiales bacterium
AAAGGCGAGCCAGGCGAAGAAGGTCGCGGCCGCAAGCACCAGCACGATTGGCACGAAGTAGCTCGAAATGGTGTCCGCCAGGCGCTGCATTGGCGCTTTGGAACCCTGCGCCTCCTCCACCATGCGGACGATCTGCGCCAGGGTCGTATCGCGCCCGACCTTTGTCGCCCGGAAGACAAAGCTGCCGGTCTTGTTCAACGTGGCGCCAATCACCGTGTCGCCAGGCTCCTTTTCGACGGGAAGGCTTTCGCCGGTCAACATGCTCTCATCAAGCGCCGAACGCCCTTCGGCCACGACCCCGTCGACGGGGATCTTCTCCCCCGGACGCACACGGACAAGATCACCGACGAGGACCCGTTCGACAGGGATGTCCTGCTCGACGCCAGCGCGGATGACGCGCGCCGTCTTTGCCTGGAGCCCCATCAAGGCCTTGATTGCGGCGCCGGTCTGCTTCTTGGCTCGCGCCTCCAGCCAGCGGCCGAGCAGGATGAGGGCAATCACAATGACCGCGACTTCGAAATAGAGGTGGAATGGGAAACCCCAGCGGGCGGCCAACTGCGGCCAGAGCGTGACGAATGCGCTATAGGCATACGCCGCGCTGGTGCCGACGGCGACCAGCGTGCTCATGTTGGCGCCGCCATGGCGGGCGGCTGCCCAGGCCGTGCGATAGAAGACGCCACCCGCCCAGACTTGCACCAGCGTTGCCTGGATCAGCAGCAACGGGGCGACCACGGCCATGTCCCATTGCAGCGGCAGGTACATCTCGGCCATCATCACCAGACCGATGACCAGGCTGACCACCCACTTGCGCTTGAGATCGACCAGTTCCCGGTCACGTGCTTGCTCTCGCGGATCGGCCGCAATCGCGGGCGCCACCACGCGGGACACCGGCTGCTGGGGCGCGTGCGTGAGTGCAACGACCTGGTCTTCGCCGACGCGGTAACCCGACCGCTCGACAGCGGAGCGGAGGGCGGCAAGGTCGGCAACAGCCGGGTCATAGGCGATGGTGGCGCGCTCCGTGGCCAAGTTGACGTTCGCGGCGGTTACGCCAGGAACTTTTTCCAATCCCTTCTCGACACGGCGCACGCAGGAGGCACAAGTCATACCCTCAATAGGAAGGATGGCCTCTGCTGGCCCGGAGAGCGCGGCAGTTGCAACTGTGCCGTTCGTGCTCGCGGGCGCCGGAAGTGCGGAGGTGGAAACGGCAATCGGCTCGGCCGGCAATTCCGGAACGCCATAGCCGGCACGTTCGACCGCGGCCGCAATCGCCGCCAGACTCGTCTTCGCGGGGTCGAAGCTGACCGTCGCTCGCTCCGTGGCCAGATTGACTGCCGCGCGCTCGACGCCCTCGACCTTGCCGATCGCCTTCTCTACCCGATTGACACAGGAGGCGCACGTCATCCCGGTGACCGGGAAGCTGGTTTCGCGGCGCTCACGAGCGCCTGCTATCGCATGGTCAAGCACGGTGGGCTGGGTCTGGCCGCCCTCCGCGCGTGTCCTGGCATGTGTATCGACCGTCATCGCATTCTCCTGCCTGGAGCAACAAAGGGCAATCACGCCACCCTCCTCCTCCTGGCCACGCCTACTCTCGTCCCATAATACCCCCCTCTGGTATCAATGTCCAGAACCTCATGCGCGGGGATCGTTCGTGAGCCAGCAGGAGTGGTTTCGGATGCGGAGGAGTTCCCGCGCCGGTTCGTGCCTCGTTCTGCTGCCTCGAGAGCCTGGTTGGAGGACTGGGGAACGCCTTGGGACCACCTTGGGGATGGTACCCCTCCAGGGTATGAAGCGATGTATAGAAGCTCCTGCTGACGGCAACCGCGCGGATGCTACGCCGCGTTCACCTTCGCCTCGCTTGACCTCCTATCGCACGCTACTCGGCGAACGTCGTTGCCACGCCTGCTTCGACCGCGTTCATGCATCTTCGCTCCGCGCCTGAGCATGAAGCGGAATGCGGACGAAATCCGACGTTTTTTGCTGAGACGCGTGGCTCGTCCCCCTTTCAGCACCGCGGTGTCGGTCGTCGCGGAGATTGGCGTGTGCTGATTGCCGTGACGTGGAAAAGCGCGGCGCCCGGCTATGCAGTGCCGCCGCGAGGACGAAGGTTCTCCCCGACCACGCGCTAGGAAACCCGCGCTGATGCGCCAACGTGGCGTTGCTTCTCGGTCGATCTCCCTGCAAGAGGTGATACTCTTCCAACCCGAGTTGTTACGGTCACCTCGTTGCCCAGCGTATGGAATCTGTCAGGCGTGGAGGAGTGTCATCGCGTTAACCGCCGCGGCAGGAGGCGGCTGGCGGCCGCATAGATCCAGGCTTCCTCGCTGGCCGGCAATGCCTCGTCGTCCTTGCTCAAGCGCCGGTTGCGCCCCAGCCAGGCGAAGGTGCGCTCCACCACCCAGCGGCGCGGGAGCATCCGGACCCCGGAGCGGAGCAGCGGCGGCTCCTGGCCCTCCGCCACCCACACCACGCGCACCCCGGCGGTAGGGTGCTGCACGGCCTCGACCCGCCACCCCAGCTTGGCGGTGACCCACTCGGCGAAGCGCCGTTTCTAGCCCCCATCGAACCAGATCAGGGCCAGCCGGCGCAAGACCGGCGCCCGTCCCGTCAGGAGGGGTTTGGTGCCCTCGGCAGCGGTGTCATCGACGGCCTGGACCGGTGCTTTCAGCAGCAATCCTTCGGTATCAACGAGAATGTGGCGCTTGCGGCTGGTGACCTTCTGGCCCGCGTGATAGTCGTGCGGCCCCCTTGTTCCGTGGTCTTGGCCGACTGGCTGTCCAGAATCGCCGCGCTCGGCGCTGCCCGTCGCCCCAGCCCCAGGTCGCGCCGCAGCACCCCCGCGATCCGTTCCCACGTTCCATCGGCCTGCCAGCGCTGGAAGTAGGCGTAGACGGTCGGCCACGGCGGACTCTCGTGCGGCGCCAGCCGCCAGGCCCCGCCGGACCGCGGCAGGCAGCGGACCCCGTGGAGGACTTCGCGAACATCGACGCTGCGGGGGCGCCCACCTGGCTTGACCGCGGGGAGCAGCGGGCTCACCACGCGCCACTCGGCATCGGTCAGGTCCGTCGGGTACGATCGTCTTGCCATCCCGCCATGCTACGCATCACCCTCTTTGTAAACACCCTCTGAAACATCAGCCCGCACCGGTGCGCGTGCCTCGGCCCGCTGAGGGAACGAGCAAGACTGGGACTGGAGCTTCGCGGATAAGCTTCTCGGCGACGCTCCCCATGAGCCAGCGCAGTACCCCACCCCGGCCATGACTCGTCATAATGATGCAATCTCCTGGCTGGGCTGCCTCGGCGATGGCAAAGAACGGGGAGCCGTCCAACACGGCGGATGTCGTCGTCACCCGCGACTCCGCGAGTCGGGCGGCGGTGGATTCCAGATAGTTCCGAGCGTCGTTCTGCAAGCTCTGCGAGAGCTGCTCGTAGACCTCAGGCGGGGGAGGGACGGTGAGCACTCCTCCATCGGCCAGGGGCGCGAGCACCGCGGCGAGATTGATGGCCCGCACGAGGTGGATGCCGATCCCCAGTCGCCGCGCGAGCTCGATCGCCAGCGGCAGAGCCGCCTCGGCGAGCGCTGATCCATCGAGGGGCGCCACCAGTCGCCGGATCTCTGTCGCCGGCAGTGGGGCCTCCTCGAGGGCGGGGCGGACGAGAAGCACTGGCACTGGCGAGGCGCGAGATACCCGATCCGCCACACTCCCGAACATCGCCCGCCCGATCGCGCGCCGGCCATGGGTCGTCATGGCAATCATGCCGAGCGAGTTCCGCTCGACTGCCTGCAGAATCTGCTCGGCCGGGTCCCCTCGCGCCACCTTGATCGACCATCGCAGTCGTGTATCAGCGACGCGTGCTACGACCTCCGCGAGCGTCTTGCGAGCCGTTTCGATTTCGGGGTCAGTGGCGATGTCGCGCTCTGGCTCCAGAGACCAGAGGAGCTCGGTCAGGAGCGGATCGAACCGCGGCACGACAGCGAGCAAGACGACCTCGCCGCCATCAGGCAAGAATGCCTGGGCGTAGGGGAGCGCCAGCTCAGCCGCGGGTGAGCCATCAAGCGGCACAACGGCGTTCGAGATCATTGCATTTCCTTCTCTCACGTCAGCGACCCGTCACCTGTCACTCGTCACCTGTCACCCTCGTCCGTCACCAGGGAGAAGAGGCGCTAAACCCGCTCACCTCATCCTGATCATCGTTCCCGCCTGACCAGTGAGGATATCGGCAGCTTCGCCAAGATTCCCGATTCCCGCGAGCCGTCCACCACCCTCGACAAAGCGACAGGCGGCTTCGACTTTGGGCCCCATTGAGCCAGCGGCGAAGTGGAGACGACGGAGTTCGACGGGAGTCGCCTGACGAATGGGCGCGGCATTGGGCGTTCCCCAATCGCGTTCAACGGCATACACGTCCGTCAGGAGCAACAACGCGTCGGCGCCCAGACGCCCGGCAAGAAGGGCCGAGGCGAGGTCTTTGTCCACAACCGCTTCCACCCCGCGCACTCCTCCTGAGGGGGTGACGACGACTGGGATTCCGCCGCCGCCCGCGGCAATAACGAGCACACCATATCTCACCAGGAGACGGATCGTCTCGATTTCCAGGATTTCTCGAGGCTCTGGTGATGGAACGACTCGTCGCTGGTGAGGTCCGTCGGATGCGAACGTCCAGCCTCGCGCGTCGGCGAGTTGCCGCGCCTCTTCCAAGCTGTAGACCGGACCAATGGGCTTGGTTGGCTGGGCGAAGGCGGGATCGGCCGGCTCCACAATTGTCTGGGTGAGCAGCGACGCGACTTCGCACGCCGGCAGCTCATTGCGAATACCCTGCTCGATCAGGTATCCAATCATTCCTTCGGTCTCGGCGCCGAGGACATCAAGGGGCGTAGCTGTTCCGGTTTCGGCCCCCTGCAATGCCAGGAAGCCGATTTGCGGTCCGTTGCCGTGAGTCACCACCAGGGCATGCGCACGCGCCAACTCAGCAATCGCCTGTGCCGCGCATTCCAGGTTCCGCCGCTGCACCGTCATGTCGAGCGGCTCCCCACGCCTGAGCAGCGCGTTGCCGCCGAGCGCCACCACCACGAGCATCAGACGCCCTGAGTCGCGGGAGCCGGTTCGCGCTCTCTCGCGCCGTTGAGGAGACCATTGACGAGCGCGTAGAGGATCGCCATCTCCGTTGGCAATCGGTTTTCGGCTTGCTGGAAGGCGACCGACTGGGGACCGTCGATAACGGCGGCATCGACTTCCTCACCACGATGCGCCGGGAGGCAGTGCATGAAAATGGCGTCAGGAACTGCCAGAGCGAGCAGCGCGGGCGTCACTCGATAGGGGGTGAGCTGATCGATGCGCTCTGCACGCAATGCCTCCGGTTCACCCATTGAAAGCCAGACATCGGTGTAGACGGCATGGGCCCCGCGGACCGCGCCACGCGGGTCGTCCGTCACGACGACCTCCGCGCCATGGCGCGCTGCTTCTGCTCGCGCCCAATCCAGAATCTCGTCAGCAGGTCTGAGCGAAGGCGGCGAGGCGATGACGATGCTCGCACCCAGCAAGGCGCAGGCTTCCATCAGGCTGTGGGTCACATTGTTGTGAGCATCGCCGACATAGGTGACCCGAAGCCCCTTGATGCGTCCGAAGCGCTCGTTGAGTGTCAGGAGATCGGCGAGCGCCTGACAAGGGTGGTGATTGTCGGTGAGCGCGTTGATCACCGGGATACTGGCCGCGGCGGAGAATCGGCGAACGTCTTCGTCACTTGCGGTCCGGATCACGAATGCCCGCGCGTACTCGCTTACGACACGGGCGGTATCTTCGATCGTCTCGCCTCGCCCGAGCTGCAGCTCGGCGGGGCTGACCATTGCCGGCAGCCCTCCCAGATGGGCCACCGCCGCCTCGAACGAAATCCGCGTCCGCGTCGAAGGCTTGGTGAAATAGAGTACGACCGTGTCTCCATCGAGAGGCTTGCCGCGACTCTCGGGGTCCGCTTTGAGCTCGGCAGAGAGGTTGAGGAGATGGTTGATGTCTTCCGACGAGAAGTCGGCGATGCGCAGAAAGTCCTTGATCACGAAATGCCCCTTCCATGCCACCGTCAACACCAGACCTAGATCATCGAGCGCTCCAGCGGGCAACTCATGCAGCGAGGTCCGCCCCGCCCTCGTCCCAACTCACTCCCCGGGATGGTAATGACCTCGATGCCGGCTTTGCGCAGCTTGGTGTTGGTATCGACATTACGGTCATACGCCATCACTACGCCGGGAGCGATGGCCAGGACATTGTTTCCATCGTCCCATTGCTCGCGCTCCGCTTCGATGGCATCCCCGCCAGTGGTGAGCACGCGCACTGCATCGGAGCCCAGCGCCTGGGCAATGGCAACGAAGAGATCAGCTTCAGCGGTCACGCGGATTCCGGTCTCTCCGGCGTCCGCATCAGATTCCAGCCTCCAGGCCCGGCACGTTCTGGCGATGTCGGGGTACGCCAGGAACGTGCCGCGGTCGATCATGGTCAACAGTGTGTCGAGATGCATCGTCCGCCGCTCTTTGGGCACGGCTACGGCGATCACGCGCCGCACGGCGCCAGCGGCGAAGAGCCGCCGCGACAGGAGCTCGACCGTCTGCGGCGGCGTCCGCTCGCCCATGCCGATCACAATGACCCCGTCGCCGATGACGAGGACGTCGCCACCTTCCAGCGTCGCTGGCTGGTCATCGGATCCTTCGCCTCCATACCAAACAGGGAAGGTGTGATCGAGGAAGAGAGGATGAAACCGGTAGACCGCTTCGACGTGGATGCTCTCGCGGCGGCGTGCCGGCCGGGCCATGGGGCTAATACAGACGCCGTTCGCGATCCAGCATGAGCTGTCCCGGGTGAACATCTGATTGGGCAGTGGCGGCAGAAGAAACTCCTCGGCCCGTAGCGTCTCGTAGACGAGACTGGTTACCGGGACTGGAAGTTCCGAGCGCAGCATGCCGCCGATGAGGATCTCGGTAAGGGTGTCCTGCGGGAGGTCGGAAAGGAAGCACATCAAGGTTTCGGTAAGCGCCGGCCCCAGGGAATGGTCGGTGACAGCGCGATGAAGAACCCAGGCGCGCGACACGGGATCGGCCAGCGTTTCTCGCAGGAGCTGACCGAATTCCAGCACGTCGACCCCTTCCTCGCGCATCGCGTCGACGAATGCGTCGTGCTCCTGCCGCGCCCGCTTCGCCCATGGGATGTCGTCGAAGAGCAACTCAGCCGCGTTGGATGGCGTCAAGCGCTGTAGTTCTCGCTCCGGCCGATGAACCAGAACCCGGCGCAAGTGCCCAATTTCCGATTCGACACGAGGGGTTGCCGCAACCCTGGGCTTCTCTCCCAACTTCTCCATCTAGATCGTCGCTTCCGTTGCCGTAGGGTTCGCCATGGGCAGCCCGGAGCTCCCCGGTTGGACCGGCACGGCCGCTGATACCGCGGCTTTCGCCCGCCACGTAATGAACACGTAGATGGGGATGCCAGCCAGGAATAGAAGCGTTCCCTGAAGGACGACCTCGGCGCCAGCCCCCGCGATCGCCCAGAGGGCGTAGCCGAACGCGAGGAGGGCGACGACGACATCAACCGTCAGGTTGCGGCCGCTGAAGCGGGATCGGTCAGTGACGAAAAGCATCACCTCGGCCATCGCCGCATAAGCGTAGGGGATCAGCGTCGCCAGGGTTGCCAGGAGGATGGCGAACGTGAAGAGCGCAACGAGCCCGCCGGTGTAGTTGGTGGCTACAAGGACGGTGACCAGGATGCTGGAGACGACCAGCCCGACAAAAGGTACGCCTGCCTCATTGCGCTGGCTAAAGACGGCGGGAAACACGCCATCCCGCGCCGCGGCCAGCGGAATCTGGCCCTGGAGAAGAATCCAGCCGTTGAGACAGCCGAAGGTCGAGACGAGTGCGCCAATGGCCACCACTGGACCAGCCCATCCGCCGAAGATCGTGCTCGCGGCATCACTGAACGGCGCCGTCGAGCTCGAGAGCTGGGCCGCGGAAACCGTGCCCAACACGGCAATGGTGCCGAGGATGTAGACAACCGCCGCGATTGTCGTGCCCAGGATGGTCGACCTCGGGATGACCACTTCCGGATTCTCGACATCCTCCGCCGGCACCGTCGCTGACTCGAGACCGATGAAGGCCCACAGGGTCAGGGCGGCCACCGCCGTTACCGCCGCGAAGTTCGATTCGCCACTGGTGTTGAACGGTTGGATGTTGGCGGTGTCAATGCGAAACACCCCGATCACGCCGATGGCGACAAGTGGCGCGAGTTTGACCACGGTCGTGACTGCCTGGACCCAGCCACCGGCTCTGACCCCGAGGGCGTTCACACCCGTCAATATCCAGATGGCCGCGAGGGCGACGAGCGCTCCCAATAGCGGATTTGCCCCAACTTCCGGCCAGAAGACCGCCAGGTACCCGGCGAAGGCAACGGCGATCGCCGCGTTGCCAACCCAGATGTTGATCCAGTAGCCCCAGGCGGTTTGGAAGCCGACGAAATCGCCGAAGGCAAGCCGGCTGTAGGCATAGGGACCGCCAGACTTCGGGTAGGCCCGGGCCAAACGTGCGAAGACGAGCGCAAGCAGCATCGCCCCAATCGCGGTGAAGATCCAACCGACGATGCTGATACCGCCAAACGGGGCCAATGCGCTGGGCAGCAGGAAGATGCCCGATCCGACCATGTTCCCGACCACGAGGGCGGTTGCCATCCAGAAGCCGAGACTCTTGTTGGAGCGTAGGACGGTGCTCATGATTGCTCCTCCAACCCGTCAAACAAGTCATGTGCTACCCAACGGACGAGCTCTTGGGCGGATGCGGGCGATCCGCCTTTGGCAGACGGCGGCTGGGACCGCCATAGGTGTGCTCCCCCCGCTGCTTCGAGAGCCGCCGCTCCAGTTGCCGTTCCACATCCTCAACCGCCAGGCGGACGGCATGCGTTGGGGTCTCTGCCGCCTGGTGACTCACGAGGTGTCCGCCCAGCGGCCCGAGTTCGACCCGCAGCGACACGTCCACCTGTCGCTGGGCCTCGTGTCGCTTCAGCACGACGGTCGCTATCGGCTCCGGGAAATGAGAAAGCCGCTGCCCAAGCATCTCCAGGTGATGCCGGATGTGCCGCTCGTCGTCCGTGCCGAGGGGATGGTCGTCAGCCTCAATCGTGATCGTCAGAGCCAAGGCGCTTCTCCTCCATCTATATGGCATTCATGACCAGCGCGTCCGCGCCGCCATGCCGCCGTGCAGCGCGACCAGATCCGTGGTCTCCGGGGCGATGATTTCGATCCGCGCGCCCTGGTCGATCGCGGAGGCGACGGCCCGCTCGACCAGGTCCGCAACGGCACGTGTTGCCGTACCGCAGCGAGAGCAGAGGTCTTCATGGAGCGTCAGCAGGCCGCACGCCGGGCATTCGCGAGCTGCTCCGAGGGAGCTATTGAGGATATAGAGCTGGTGGACGCGGCCTTCGCTCAGCGCGAGCAGCGTTGCTTCGCGACCGAGCACCACCCGGGGAGATCCGGCATCATCCAGCAACGCCCGCACTGCCTCAGCTTCCTGGCGACGCTCGATCTCCTCCAGAGGACCACGAGCCGCCGCGAGCACCTCGGCATCGCTCGCGAAGAGCTCCAGCGTCAGGGCGCCGGCGAGCCGGAGCCGTAGCGGCCGCGGCAGGTGGTCTTCGAGCAGGGCGATCGCCTCGTCCGGTCCACCAATGAGCAATCGGTCGAAGGGATGACGCCCAAGTTCTGCGAGCAGGGCAGCGATCGTGCGCTTCGCATGCCGCCGCACATGGTCCTCGTGGTGACGCGCGTATCTCCCCTGCGACAAGGCAAACCAACCGCCTGTTTTCTGTTTGCCGGGAACCTCGTCAAAGAGGGTGTGCCGCGCTTCGATCTCGCCCATGAAGATGGTGAAGAGCCGCGCGGTCTCCTTGTCAAAGAGCAGAATCGCCACCCGCTCCGCATCGTCCACCGCCGCTTCCAGCGGCACGAGCACGGGCAGCTCGCCGAAATGGACGCTCTCCGCGGGCCGCTTTGGCAGTGGCGCCGCGAAGGCGTATTCCTCGGCGTTGGAGGCGAAGACGGCAAGGCCGGGGGCCCCTGGGGAGGACGAGCGGCTGATGGCCTCGGCAAGCGCCACGGCCGCATCGAAACCATCCCGTTCGGTCTTGGGGAGCTGCGCTCGGATGGCCTTGGTGCGATCCCGAAACCCGAGCATCCAGGCTTGGCCGATGCTCCGCTCCGGCGAAGTATCAAGGTATGCGGAAAGGACACCGCTCTTGGGCGGAGCGGTCTCTCGAAGCAGCTTCAGAATCTCCGGAATCGCGCGCGCGCTTTCCGCAATGCGCGGTGACGAGCTGCCAGAGACCGGTGACTCATTGTGAGCCGGCTTGAACGCCGGTGTCATAGTCATATCGGCTGACTGGATCGTTGAATCAGGCATCGGCGCCAAACTCCCCTCGCATCGCCTCGATCGTGGCCGCGTACTCATTGGCAGAGACGGCGTGGACATCCCAAGTCATCAGGTCCATGTACGGCTCGACGATCTCACTCACGTCGTGTGTCGTCTCCCCCTCGATAAGGAGGAACCCCGCGCCGCCCCCGGCGAGCGTGTACCAACCACGGATACGCTCGGGGTGATTGGCGCCCAGGCTATCTTGCTGGAGGAGCCGGCGTCCGACCGCTTCGCGCGATGTGCCGGGGGACCAGGTAAACCGGCAGTAAAAGAGCATCGTGCTTCCCTTCCGATTGGTACGGGCCGATCGCGACCGATGCTGTCGCGACGCTTTTCGCCGCGGGTCTACACCATGATCAAAAGTCATCCCTATCGTTGTAGTGGTCAGAGGGGCTCGACCGCACCGCCGAAAGCAGCAACGGTGTTGCAATTTCGCATCAGGGAGGTGTGAGATGGGGGCTCTGCTCCGAGGCAGGAAAACCGTCATTGCTCGTGGTGGACAGCGGGGGATGAGGTCGGGGGTGCGGAAAGCGTGGGCACGCGCCAGCCGAGGACGACGATCAGCCAGATTGAGCCACTTCGGTTCGTATCGCCTCGTCCTTTGGCTCTGCCACCAGATAGTGCCGGAACCAGTCTCGCGCAATCTCGGAGGCCCTGGTGAGCGTATCGAGTTCCTCGAAGAGGTGACTCGCGCCGGGAATCAGCACCAGCTTGGTCGGCGCCTGCATCTGGCGTTGGGCCGCTTCGTTGAGCGGAATCACCGGGGTGTCGTTGCCGCCGACGATCAGCAGGGTCGGCGCCTGCACGTGGGGGAGCGCATCTCCGGCCAGATCCGGGCGTCCACCCCGGCTGACGACGGCGCGGACGAGCGTGGGGCGCGCGGCGGCTGCCCGGAGTGCGGCGGCGGCTCCGGTACTGGCGCCAAAGAGCCCAATCGGGAGCCCGCGGGTTGTTGGTTGATCGGCCAGCCAGTCGATCGCGACGGTCAGCCGGTCGGCGAGCCGGCCGATGTCGAAGCGGTATTGGCGCGTGTATTGATCAATCGCGTCTTCCTCGCGGGTGAGGAGATCCATCAGTAATGTCGCCAGCCCCGCACGCTGCAGCATCTCCGCGACGACGCGGTTGCGCGGGGAATGTCGTGACGAACCGCTGCCATGGGCGAAGAGGACAAGGCCTTTCGCGCCCGGCGGCACCGAAAGCGCACCCCCGACATGTCCAGCAGGGAGGTCAAGGCGAATCTCCTGCGGTTCGGCAACGCTCTGAGGATTGGGGCCGGGATTCATGGCGCGCACTCCCTTCTCGCTGCACAATGATGCGTGACACCGGGGAACCATGTCGGCCTGTAGCCCCGCATGCGACACGCTCCCGCATCCGTTGCCGGGGCCGTCCATCTCCTGCGGCAACTAGTCCTCGGCCGCTTGGAGTCCGGCACTAATCTCCTCATCGAACGGAACCTCCTCCTGTTCCATCCGAGCGCGGCAGTCTTCGCAAACGTGAAGGATATCGACAGGCTCTGACAGGCCCGGCAGGCCCTCGCGCCGAATGAGCACTGCCTGGGCGACCGGCTGCCTACAAAGGTCGCAGATGATGAGCTTGGCGCCGGTAAGCTCGCGATATGGGCCAATCACATCTTCGTCCACCACCATGAGCCTCCCTGCTTGCTCTGGACCGCGTGGGGCTTTTCGAACCAGCCCGCCGCCACGGTATGACCCCGCTCTCATATGGTCGCGGTTGATCCATTCCACGCGCGACACCAAACGTCATGGAGTCGTCTCAAGAATGTCTCAACCAGTCGATTGGGCGCCGAGGTGCTACCGCCGCGGAGCAACCAAGCTGTCACCCGGCCGCGGCAGACCGGTGACGACCACGCTTCGGGCAGGCCAGGCGACCAGGACTGTTTGCGGCTGGGAGGTAACGAGTGCGCTGTTGTGCCGTCGCTGGCGGGGCGAAGTGATTTCCCGGGTGCGGCGCGTGCCAAGGGTGACGGGTTTCAATCAACCATCGCGGGCGGGAAACCAGTCCCACCCGATTCGCCGCGAACCGGGTGAACTCACCGTTCTCGAGTGTCCGGGTCCTCAGCGTCGCGCGATCAGGTCCGACAGTGACTGGCCGCTATGGAGTCGCCTGATCGCCGTTGCCAGGAGCGGGGCAAGACTCACCACTTCGTGGCCAACGGGCAGCGATTCGGGCCCCTGCACACTATCGGTCACGATGAGCCGGCGCAGCGGCAACCGACCGAGTCGTTCGAGGGCCGGACCGACGAGCAAGGCGTGCGTGGCCACAACTTTTACATCGTGCCGGGCGCCGGCCTGGAGCACGGCGTCGACCGCCGCCTCAACCGTTCCACCCGTGCTGATGATGTCGTCGACGATAATCGGTGTCCGGTCTCGCACCTCGCCAGTGATGCGTCGCACCATCACCGAGTCGCCGCTTAACCGTGTCTTGTGAACGATCGCCACCGGGAGGTTGAGGAGCGTGGCGTACTGTTCGGCCAGCTTGGCAGCGCCCAGGTCCGGGGCGACCACGACACCGTCGCCGACCTCCATTCTCCGCACCGCCTCGGCCAGCATCGCGACCGCGCTGAGATGCTCTAACGGAACGGGCAGCACCCCTTCGAGCGCGGCGCTATGCAGATCGACGGCAACGACGCGCTCCACCGCGCTCGTCCCGATGATGTCGGCGACGACACGAGCGCCGACGGGCTGGCGTCCAGTCGCCCGGCGGTCCTGGCGCGCGTAGCCGAAGTAGGGGATCACGGCCGTAAGGCGACGGGCTCCGGCGCGATGGCAGGCATCCGCCAGCAGCAGCAGTTCGAGGAGATGCTCCTCAACCGGAGGCGCCGTGGACTGGACGAGAAAGACATCGCGGCCGCGGACTGATTCCTGGAGATTGACGTGAATCTCGCCGTCCGCAAAGCGCTCCATGATCCGCGCACTCAGCGACACCTTGATCTCGGCGACCAGAGCCTCTGCCAACCTCGGATTTGACGACCCCGCGAAGATCAACAGATCCATGAGACGGTTCTGCTCCTTCTATTCGCCGTGGCACTTTGGCCGATTGCCCCTGTTTGCAGCAGACGCATGGCGATCCCAGGGGAGTCTTGCATGCGCGGCGTAACTCCGCTATCCACCAAAGTCCTGGGCTCCTCTGCCATTCTAAGCAACAATGGCAGCGCCTCCGCGGATCCTTGTTGCTCGGCGGATCCAGAGTACGCTGATGGCATCCCATGCAGTACCCCCGAACCACGACAGGAATGCACCATGCTGCGCTACCTTGCCTTGGCAGTCGACTTCGATGGAACGATTGCACGTGACGGCGTCGTTGAGGCTTCGACGATCGAGGCGCTGGCTCGCGTCCGTCAGCATGGCCGCCGCCTGATCCTGGTGACTGGTCGCCAGCTCGATGATCTCATCAGCTCTTTCCCCCGGCTCGATCTCTTTGACCGCGTTGTGGCAGAGGACGGCGGCGTCCTCTACCGGCCAGCGACCCGGGAGGAGCGGCTCCTGGCGGAGCCCCCGCCTGATGGTCTGGTCGCCGCGATGCGGGCCAGAGGCGTGGAGCCGATTTCAGTCGGCCGGGTCATCGTCGCCACCTGGCGGCCCCACGAAGCGGCGACGCTCGCCGCGATCCAGGAGCTGGGGCTGGAACATCACATCGTCTTCAACAAGGGCGCGGTCATGGTGCTGCCGCCGTCGATAAACAAGGCGACCGGCCTGGCCGCCGCGCTTGCCGAGCTCGAACTCTCGCCACACAACGTCGTCGCCGTCGGTGATGCCGAAAATGACCATGCCATGCTCCAGCTCGCGGAGTGCGCGGTTGCCGTCGGGAACGCGCTGCCGATCGTGAAGGCCCACGCCGATCTCGTCACTATTGGCGATCATGGAACCGGCGTTCGCGAGGTGATTGACCAGCTTCTCACCGAGGATCTGGCCGCCCTCGCGCCCAGGCTGCAACGGCACGAAGTACTTGTCGGCCGTGGTGAGGCTGGCGAGATCGTGACCCTGCCTCCATTCGGTGTCAACGTTCTGGTGGCCGGCCCGTCCGGCTGCGGCAAGTCGACTCTAGCCACCGGCCTCCTGGAGCGGTTCGCCGATCGGGGATACCAGTTCTGCCTTGTCGATCCCGAGGGTGATTACGAGGACTTCGCCGGCGCCATTGTCGTTGGTGACAATCAGCGGCCGCCGCCAGCGGCTGAGGTGCTACAAATCCTCGGGCATCCCAGTCAGAGCGTGGTGATCAACTTGCTTGGGCTGCCAAACGCGGATCGACCAGCCTATTTTGCCCGGTTGCTGAAGGCGTTGCAGGAGCTGCGGACCAGGACTGGCCGGCCGCATTGGATCGCGGTCGACGAAGCCCACTACCAGTTGCCGGTTGAATGGAATGCGGATGCTCTGGGATTGAGCGGGATGATGCACGGCCTCCTGCTGGTCACCGTCCATCCCAATCACTTGGCGCCAGCGGTCCTGCAGCAGGTGAATGTGGTGGTGGCCGTTGGAGACGAACCAGAGCAGACGCTCGCCGCGTTTGCCGCGGCAGTCGGGGCGCCTGCGCCGGCGGCGCCATCGCTCTGGCCCGGATGGGGTGAGGCCGTCGTGTGGCGACGACCGGCTGGGAGTGCTTTCTGGGTGCGGCCTGTGCTGCCGCGGGCGGCCCACCGTCGGCATCAGCGCAAGTACGCCCGCGGCGAGATCGGGCCGTGGCAGAGCTTCTACTTCCGTGGTCCGGAGGGCAAGCTCAATTTGCGGGCGCAGAACCTCGCGCTCTTCGTGCAGATCGGCGCGGGGGTTGACGACGAGACGTGGCTCTTTCACCTGAAAGAAGGAGATTACACGCGGTGGTTCCGGCAGGTCATCAAGGATGAGAGCCTGACACATGAGACAGAGCAGATCGCGGCCCGCCCTGGGCTATCAGCGGCCGAGAGCCGGGCGTTGATACAAGCGGCGATTGAGCGCCGCTACACCTTGCCGGCCTGATCGGTTCCGCTGAATGCGATTGAATGGAGCGGGGTCCGTTGAAACCTCTTTGCAACCCCTCGTCCCTGGGGGATGCCGCCTTCGCGACGGATGCGGTTACACAGTGTGAACGGGGCGAACCTCGCGTGGTCAGGAGGATCAAGGATGCAGCTTGACGGGAAGGTGGCGGTGATCACGGGAGCGGGGTCTGGCATCGGGCTGGCGATCGCGACCCGGTTCGCTGCCGAGGGGGCGGCGATCGTCGCCGGAGACTGGAACGTGCAGCGACTCGATGCCGCCGTGGCACACATCCAGGCAGCGGGCGGAACGGTCGCTGGCGCCCACGGCGACATTGCCGAGCAGGCGACGGCAGAGGGGCTCATCGAGCTGGCCATCAGCACCTATGGCCGCCTGGACGTGCTCTGCAACAACGCCGGGGTGATGGACTACATGCAGGGTGTGGGAGAGCTCTCCGACGACGTCTGGCGGCGCGTCCTGGGCATCAACCTGGATGGACCCATGTTCGCCAGCCGGCGGGCGGTTCAGCACATGCTGAAGCAGGGCAGCGGGTCGATCATAAACATCGCCTCGACGGCCGGGATCCGCGGCGGGGCCGCTGGCGCCGCCTATACCACCTCCAAGCACGCGCTGGTCGGCCTGACCCGGAACACCGCCTGGATGTATGCCCAACGGGGCATTCGCTGCAACGCCATCTGCCCGGGCGCCACCGCAACCAATATCCAGGAAACCATGCCAGCGGATCGCCTGGACCCCGTTGGGTCAGGTCGTGCCCAGGCTTACGCCACGCTCATCCCGGCAGTGCTGGATCCGTCCGATATCGCGGCCCTTGCCCTCTTTCTCGCCTCGGATGAATCGCGCCGCATCAACGGCGCGATCATCCCAGCCGATGCCGGCTGGACCGCCGCCTAGCTCACCGCGACGCCGGGGAGCGCCTGCTCCCTGGCGTCGCTTGCATCCCTCGACGCACCCCTGGTGGCGAATCCACATGAGATGACCCTGCCAGGCGTCAGTTTCCGCTGAATTCGGCATGAGACTCCTTGACACGGGTCTGAGGCGTTCATGTTCACACGCACAGTGAACAGACAAACGGGTTCAGCGCTCACTGCTGCCGGGCTCCCGAATCTTGACCCTGGCGCGGAGATCTTCTGGGACGGATCCGAGCAGGCATTGTTGCACGCCCTTGGCACATCGCCGGCCGGGCTGTCAGGAGCGGCCGCCGCCGAGCGGCTCGCCGCGATCGGTCCAAACGTCCTGCACGACACCGGGCGCACTGGCGCCTTCTCGCTCTTGCCGCGACAGTTCGCCAACCCGATCGTTCTGATTCTCATCGCCGCAACGCTGGTCTCGCTCGCGCTCGGCGACTTCGTCGACGCGCTGATCATTCTCATGATCGTCGTGGCCAGCGGTCTCCTCGGCTTCTGGCAGGAACACGCCGCGTCGCGCGCCGTTGCCGCGCTGCTGGCGCGCGTTGCCGTCGCCGTCGAAGTGCGTCGTGCCGGCCAGATCGTGACGATCCCGATCGGGCAGGTAGTACCCGGGGATCTGGTCGTCCTCAACGCGGGCGACGTCGTTCCGGGGGATGGTCGGGTGCTTGAGGCGGAGACGCTGCTCATTGACGAGGCGGCGCTCACGGGCGAAGCCTATCCAGTCGAAAAAGTTCCCGGCGCGTTACCGGCCGAGACTCCATTGAATCGACGCACGAACGCGATCTTCATGGGCAGCCATGTGGTGAGTGGGAGTGGGGTAGCGGTGATGGTCCACACCGGCGCGTCCACGGAGTTCGGGCGCGTTGCCGGCGCGCTTGGCGGCCGCACGGAGCCGACCGGGTTCGAGCGGGGCATCACCCGCTTTGGCTATCTCCTCGTGCGCGCCACGCTGGTGCTGGTTGCCGCGATCTTCGTGGCCAACCTGGTCCTGCACCGCCCCATCGTCGAGTCCTTGCTCTTCTCCCTCGCCCTGGCAGTCGGACTCACCCCGCAGTTGCTTCCGGCCATTGTCTCGATCAGTCTGGCGGCCGGAGCCCGGCAGATGGCGCGAGAACAGGTCATTGTCAAACGCCTTGTCGCGATCGAGGACTTCGGGGCGATGACGGTGCTTTGCACCGACAAGACGGGCACCCTCACCGAAGGAACCATTACGCTGGCCGCGAACCTCGATGCCGCGGGCCTGCCCAGCGAGCGCATTGCCCGCCTTGCCTGGCTGAACGCTCGCTTCCAAACCGGATACACCAATCCCCTCGACCAGGCCATCCTGCTCAGCCAATCCCTCTCACCCTCGCACGTCGAGCGTCTCGATGAGGCGCCATATGACTTCGTGCGCAAGCGACTGAGCGTCCTGGTCCGCGACGCCGGTGTACCCGTGCTGATCACCAAAGGGGCGCTGGAGCCGCTCCTTTCCGTGTGTACCGACGTCCTGTGGTCCCGGGACGTAGTCCCGCTTGGTGCTCGCCGCGCGGACATCGACGCCGAGTTTGCACGCCTGAGCGCCGAAGGGTTGCGTGTTCTTGGCGTCGCGACAAGGCAGATGTCAGCAACCACCTGCAGCATCGATGACGAGCACGACATGACGTTCGCCGGTTTCCTGGCTTTTGGCGACCCGCCAAAGACGGGCGCCGCGGCGGCGATCGCGGATCTTGCGGCCCTCGGCATCGCGGTGCGCATGATCACGGGGGACAATCGGCTTTCGGCCGCGCACGTCGCATCGGCGGTCGGTCTCGATCCCTCCCGCGTCCTCACCGGGAGGGAGCTTGAAGCACTTCCCGATCGCCAGCTCGTTGAGATGGCACGAACGACCCAGATCTTCGCCGAGATAGAGCCGGCGCAGAAGGAGCGGCTGGTGCATGCCTTGCGCGCCGGGGGCGATGTGGTCGGCTATCTGGGTGATGGGATCAATGACGCTTCAGCGATGCATGCGGCCAATGTGGGGATCTCGGTCGATACCGCGGTTGATGTCGCCAAGCAATCGGCGGCAATTGTGCTCCTCGACAAGCATCTCGCTGTCGTCGTGGACGGCGTGCGGCTCGGCCGTCAGACCTTCGCCAACACCCTCAAGTACATCAACGTCACCACCAGCGCCAACTTTGGCAATATGCTGAGCATGGCCGGCGCCGCGGTCTTCCTGCCGTTCCTCCCCATGTTGCCCGGCCAGATCCTGCTGCTCAATTTTCTGTCCGACATCCCCGGCATGACCATCTCCAGCGACCGCGTCGATGCCGAGTTGCTCGAGCGGCCCCGCGGCTGGGATGTTCCGCTGATCCGCACCTTCATGCTCGTTTTCGGGTCGATCAGCTCGCTCTTCGACATCGCCACGTTTGTCGTGCTTCGTCGTGTCTTTGACGCCGGACCGGAGTTGTTCCGGAGTGGCTGGTTCGTGGTCTCGATGCTGACCGAGCTCGCGGCCCTGCTCGTGCTGCGAACACGGCGGCCCTTTTTCCAGAGTCTTCCCAGCCGCACGCTCCTTGTGAGTTCGACGATTGTGGCCGCCGTGACGCTGGCCCTGCCCTTCAGTCCCCTTGCTCCGGTCCTCGGACTGCGGAGCCTTCCCATCTCCATTCTCCTGGCTCTCCTCAGCATCACCGCGGGCTACATCGTGAGCACGGAGGTGGCGAAGCGGTTGCTTGCTGAGCCAGCACCGGACGCTTCATGCCCCCGCCGACGGGGGCATAAAGCGTAGTGCCGCCGCGTCGCGAGCTGGCGTCGGTGGGGAGGATCTGGCAATCCTCCCCACCGGACACGGGATCATGAAGGGTTCGAACTCGACTCGTTAGCCAAGTTCGCAAAAAGGACACGGGCATGATGAGTCTCACCCGGCGCCGCGCGTGCAGCGCGGAGTCTGAAGCGGATTGCGAAACTATTGGTGCAATGCATCTCTGCTTCGTATGGTCCGCGCGCCTGCTCCATCCAAGGAAGCGCCGTATGGAGCAGGCCCAGTTCACGCCGGAGGTGTCGACCACGATTCGCCGCGGTCAGAATCGCTCCGAGGTTGCGCAACCGCCGTGATCGCGGGGATCAGTTCGACAACGGGAATTCGCCGTTCGGTACGCTTCTGGTAGCGGGCAAAGGGTGGGTAGAGAGCAACGAGCCGCTGCCACGTCTCTCTCCCCTGATTCGACGACAGCACGTGCGCCCGGTAGCTGCCGCGGCGCCCAGCGACTTCGGCCTCGACATCAGGAGAGGTCTCCAGATTCAGGAACCAGTCTGGATGGACATGACTGCCAGCGAACCCGGCCGCGACGCAAAGACGCCCATCATGTTCGACATAATAGACTGGAGTTGAGTGCGGTCGACCGGTGACCCGGCCGCGAGTCGTGAGAATGAGCGTATCCGCGCCGAGGAAGCCGGCGCCGTGGAATTGTCGGAAGAGCGCGCGGTGGAGGCGGGACCCCGCTTGGATGACGCGCGGATGAAAGCGAAGGGTAAGCAGCGCGGCGACGTACTTGGTCAGATTTCGCATCCGTGGGAACACTGGATCAATCCCCCGGCGAGTGCCCGGCGCCCGGGCCGGCAGCCCATTGCGCTCCCGGCGCAGGTCGGGCTTCGAGTAACGGTTGTCGGGGCTTCTGATCGGATCAGCGAGGTTGTGCCCCGTCCAGCGGATCCCGCATGACGCCCGTGCGCCGGGTCAATGGGATCATGGTGGCGTACTCGACTACCGGCGCCGGTTCCGCGAGCCAGAACGCTCCAGTGGCCGCCGCCCGGTCGAGGATCGCTTCCCGCTCGTGCTGGTCGGGGTCGAACAACAGAACCCGCACCTCCGGCGCTGGGCGCTCGATCACGTCCCATACGCCGGCCACGACGCCGTCAACGAGGATGACCGAGGTGGCATTGCCGCCCCGGTCGAACACCAACTCCCGGTGGCGAGGTGCGACGTAGCGATCCCGCTCCTTGTAGCCCATGATGAGGGGGTCCAGTTCGGGCAACAACGCGACGCAAGCATCGTATGGCGGCGCGGCCGC
This sequence comes from Thermomicrobiales bacterium, assembly GCA_038246475.1. GTDB lineage: Bacteria > Chloroflexota > Chloroflexia > Thermomicrobiales > UBA6265 > JACCXM01. Next base: position 20,356 of record JBBRVX010000032.1, read on the forward strand.
CTGCAATGTTGCAAGGTCGCCCCGGGCGATGTGGGACCGGCCGGAAAAGCCGTCGATTGTCACCTCCACAAGTTCGTTGCTCAATGCTTGCAGCGCCCGGCGAACGCGGGTTGCGCCAAGCCCTGTCCACCAGGCGATGTCGGTGAGGGTCGCTGGTCCGTAGGTCGTGAGGTAGCGCTGCACCAAAAGGCGCGTGGCCTCCTCTTCTCCATAGGTGGCGAGATCGACGTTCGGGAGGATTTCCCGCCAAATCCGATAGCGAAAGACGCTGCTGCGCCAACTTCCCGTGGGGCGGTCTCGCACCAAGCGTCCTTGGTCGCACAACAGACCGACAGTCGCCGCCAAGTCACCATCACGGCCCAGCTCCTTGCGCAGTTCGGATACGGTTAGGGTGCGGCCGGCGAGGGACTGCAGCACCGCGGGCGCCAGTTCGTCGAAGACAACCTGATCGAGGCCGAGATTCCGCTGGCCGCGGCCGAGGGAGAGGGAACGGGTCGCGGCATACGCGATCGGAGCCAGCGCGTGGGTGAGCACAAAAACGGTCGCGCGCATGACTTTCAGGCGGATCAGCGAGCGCCGCTCGTACAGTTCGCGCTCGAGATCGGACCGGGCAAAGGATGGCATCCGGGCGTAGAGCGACAGGTAGGGGCTGGTCGGGCTCGTGCCATGCAGGCCGACCAGGTCGTCGACAACCCGCAGGACGTCGGTGGTGGTGGCCCCAGGGGTCAGGTGCTGCTTGGCCAGGACGTGGCGCACTACCTGATCGCGATCGAGCAAGATCGGGCCACTGAACGCGGCCGAATCCGCCTCCCGATCCCGCTGCCCTTTTTCCTTCATAGCCATATTCGATCGGTCATGCACCAATTTTACTGATCTTGGCAGGACACTTCATATTCCTGCACAGAAACGCATGATCTATCATCGTTTTTTCGCGATACCTCGCTCGCCTAGAGGCCACGCTGGCCGAGTTGGTGTACTTCCTGCAACCGGCGCTCGCGCTTTCGTGGGCTCGCTCGCTCCATTGAGGCAAAGACGGTGCGCCGATTCGGCCCAAAGCCACAGTGACCCAGGAAGCCGCGCCGCATGCCGCGCCAAAACAGATCCTCCCGGGCCAGCACGGCCACCCACTGTGGGGAGTTCTGCGTGTAGATGACGCGCGCGGAACGGCCCTTCATGAGTTTGCGGATGTACGGAAAGCGGTCCAGGTACTCCACGCCAAACCCGGGAAGAAAGACCCGGTCGATGAATCCCTTGAGGAGCGCGGGGACGGACCACCACCAGCAGGGCGTCACGATGACCAAGTGCTGGCACCAACGAATCGCCTCCCGCGCTTCGAGCAGCGCCGGCTCGAACGGCGTCGGTGCGGTGAAGCCGCCATGGAGAACGGGATCAAACTGCATCTCGCGCAGGCGCAGGACGCGCACGTCGTGGCCGCTGGACCGGGCGCCGTCGACGTAGGCACGCGCCAGCGCGTCGCCGAAGCTGCTGCCATCGGGATGACCATCAATCACCACAATCCGCATGGCGTGGTCCTCTGTGCTGGCCGACCTCACCGCTTGACCATCCCAGCCCAAAGCGCATCCGGTGCCCGCGTAGCGCGACAAGTAGGGGCTGGTCGGGCTCGTGCCATGCAGGCCCGCGAGGTCATCGACAACGCGTAGGACGTCGGTGGTGGTGCGCGATGATCGAGGGCGGTAATGCCGCCGGCGATGGCCAGGCGTGAATCGGCAGCCCACCTCAGAGTGAGCATGATGGTGCTGAGTTCATGCATGCGTTTGCCGAACGGCATGTGCGTCGCTCCTCGGCGAGATCCAGGGGCAGGGTGTTGGAGCGCCACTCGACTCCATGAACCAGCACCCCGGTGTTCCTCTGGAGCGCCGGAGTGCCGGGCCGATGATGTCACCTCGCGACGGACATCATCTCCATCCAGTGCAGGGCACTAGACGGCGAATGGGAAGGTCTCGGGTAGCTCTTCCGGCGTTTCCCATCCGGCATCGCGATCGAGTGGCGTCAGCGCCTCGGTTTGATCGAAGTGCAGCACGGCGTCGAACTGATCGGCGAGGCGAGCCAGGAAGTAGTGGCTGAACCGCTCGGTTTCCGGACGGTAGATCACCCCGATCGCCCGCTCCAGGCGGGCCTGCCGCAGGCGATCGGCCACGTCGCCTCCATCGCGCAGTCGCACCATGAAATTGCTCGCGCCGCCGGTTGCGGCCTCATGGAAGAGCGCCTCATAGCTTTCTGGCAGGCCCGGCCTCACCCGTCGCTGCAGTGCTGGTTCGTCCCAGTTGCTGGCGGCGGTCACGGTTCCGGAATGGGTGGTGAAGCCGATCAGCACGGCGTCTCGCCCGTGCCGCTCACGCACGAGTTGACCAACGTTCAGTTCGCCTTCCGCCACCATGGCGGTGGCCCGGGCGTCGCCGAGGTGCGAGTTATGCGCCCAGATCACCACTTTCGCCGGGCGATCGTCGCGTTGGAGATGGGAAACGAGCGCTTCGAGGGTCTCGGCCATGTGGCTGTCACGGAGATTCCACGAAGGAATGCGTCCATAGAACATCGCGCGGTAGTAGCGTTCGGCATTCTTGGCCAACCGCGCATTCTGGATGGCAAAGAAGAGCTCGTCTTCGGCCAAGCGCCCGTCGCGTTGGGCGAGCTCCGTGGCCCGGCGTTGCAGGTCGACCAGTTGCCCCACCACCTCGTTTTCGCACGGTTCCGCGGGGCCGAGCGTCGTCGCATAGCCGTAGACCTGGGGATCGTCTCCGAAGTGATCGAAGCAGGCGTAGCGGGCGCGAGCGCGCACGGCGCCCTCGGGATCGACCCGGTCGAGATAGGCGACGACGGCCTGAATCGACGTCTGCAGGCTATAGAGGTCGAGGCCGTAGAATCCCGCCTGCTTTGCCTCGCTGGCAGCGGCGTTGTAATCGTGCAACCACTCCACAAAATCCACCACGTCGGCGTTGCGCCACATCCAGCGCGGGAAGCGTTGAAAATTGCCGAGCGAGGCAACAGCGTCTGGATCATCACTCGCTCCGCGCACGTAGCGGTTGATCCGATAGGCGTCGGGCCAGTCCGCCTCGACAGCCACCGCGTTGAATCCATGTTCCTCGATGAGCCGGCGGGTGATGCGGGCCCGCTCGCGGTAGAAGTCGTGCGTCCCGTGGGAGGCTTCGCCGATCAGGACAAACCGGGCGTCTCCAACCAGAGCGAGCAACTCGTCGTAGTCATCCTTGCCGCCCAGGAGCGGCGCCGCGGCCGCGCGCACCGCATCGGCGTCCGAAGCCGTTCCGGGGCGCGTCCCGGTCGCCCGGGTTGGGGCGAGGGGCGGGAGCGCCGGCTGGCGCTCGGCCGCCCGGCGCAACACCTCCTGCACCTCCGCGTCCGAGGTCGGTCCGAACTCTTCGTACCAGATGCCAACGGCGTAGAAAGGTTCCGGCGTCTCTGCACAGACCACGTCGTCGACCACGTCGCGCAGTGATGCGCAAACCGTGGCTGACCCCAACGGCGCCGCGGCGACCAGGCGGGCTGGATGGAGCTGCCTCAGCGCTTGCGCCGCGGCGCGCATCGTCGAGCCGGTCGCGAGCCCGTCGTCAACCAGAATGACCGTGCGGTCCCGGACTTCGGGAGCTGGTTGGCCGCCACGGTAGAGCCGTTCCCGGCGGGCCAGCTCCCGGCGCTCCGCCGTCTCGACGGAGGTGATGACCGCTTCCGGAATCGCCAGTGGCCCGACCACGTCCTCATTGAGAACGCGAATTCCTCCTGAGGCAATGGCGCCCATGGCCAGCTCTTCGTGGCCGGGAACGCCCAGCTTGCGGACCAAGAATGCGTCGAGCGGGGCGCCAAGCGCCTCGGCGACTTCGGCGGCAACGGGAACGCCGCCGCGGGGCAGCCCCAGAACGATGACATCCGGCCGGTTGGCGTAGGCGGTGAGCTTGGCAGCAAGCTGACGACCGGCGTCGCGCCGGTCACGAAATGGCAGCGTCATAGATGGTTCACCTTTGTCTCCGCGTCACGAAATCTAGGGACGTTGGATCCGTTGCAGATGGCCGATCAGCAGGCCGCGCAGCTCATCGATGTCCTGTCGCTCCCGCTCTTCGATCCGCTCAAAGGCGGCCCGCACCGCGGTGTCATCCGCGGCATCGGCGTCGAGCTTGTACTCCTCCATCGCGGCGACCCCTTCCAGCTTGTTGGTCAGCACCACCATGAGGTCATAGGCGACGTTCGACACGCCCGTCACTCGTTCCGATCGCCGCTTTGCTTCCCCTTGCTCCATGGTGAACTCCCTTCTGCGCGTGATCATCCTCTCGAATGCCCTGGCCGTGGACACGGCTGGCGACGGTTGTTCCCATATGCTTCTCGCCAATTGCGCATGGGCAGAGACTTGCTCAATGGTCTGCACCCGCAGGAAGTTCTTGATCCCGAAGCGGCGCCAGGCGCGCCTTGCCCGCTCGGGAACCAACGGCAACGCCTCAGCCGGCCCCACGACTGCTGGGTTGCCGACCTCGTAGCTCTTTCCCGCCCGCTCGATGGTGAAATGGTCCGCCGCCCGCACGTTGCGGAGCCAGTCTGTATTCGTGCCGTACGGGAGCGGAATGACAAACCCACCGTCGACCGGTTGCGCCACGACCGGTGTGCGGTACTTTCGACCAGAGCGGCGTCCCGCGTGGCGAACGACGGCGGGATACGTCCCGTGGAATCGATCGGCCACCCGCAGCATTAGCGGATTCAGGATGGTCCGGTTGAACTTCCGGATCGCCGGATGCCCTCTGTCCGGTGACGAAGCAACAGTATTGGAACCCTGCTCTGTCATTGCCATGTCCGTGGCTAACCGATCACCGAGGCTTGCGGCCAGAGCTCACGCACGCGTGCGGGCATCGCCTGGCGAATCTGGTCCATTTCGCCCTCGGAGATGCGATCCGAGAGGATGCGCAGCACCGCGCGGGTGGCCTCCTCCGTATCGATCGGATATTCCTCGTTCCACAAGGCCCTCTCCATTGCCGTCTCGACGTGGGCCAGGAAGCGCTCTCGGGAGCGGTCCTGGCGGCGAAGGTGCGCGGGATTCCATCCCTCGAAGTAGATGCCCCGAACCAGCAGGGGAAGCTGAGCGGACAGTTGGGCCGATTCGTCGATTGACAGAAAATCGCGTACGGCGTGGAGCGTGCCGCGTAGCGCCAGGTAAGCAAAGCGGCGGTTATCGTTGCCGATTTCGCGGGCGATATCGCGAAGCCACTCGTTGGTCGTGTGCAGTGTGGTATCGAGGCCTTCGACGCCGGAAGGAGCCATGTCTGTCATCTCCGATCTCGTGCCGCTGCCTGGCGTTGATGCGCCGAGCCTGACGCCTTGCGGATCGTTGCTCGGGGACTGCGTCCAGAGCGGCAGCGATGGCGGCGCCTTTCCCACGGGAGGAAAGGCGCCGCGGTGCTCTGTGCTCCGGATCCTACGGTCGGACGTCGAGGTTGTTGGTCACCAGGGTGACGCCCTTGGCGCGCCAAGCGGCGAGTCCGGCCTCGCGCTTTTCGGACCAGGAGTGGACGGCGCCGCTCAGGCTCACATGGCCGTCTACGGTGCTTACCCGAATGCGGTCGGCATCGAGCTCGGCGGCGCGCACCAATGCCCGCTCGATCCCGGCTTCGACGTCGGCCGCCGAAACCTTCGGCTGCTTGACATGAATTAGATTGATGACGTCGCGCACGCCGCGCAGGTACTGGATCGCATCTTCCGCGGCAGCCCTCTGGAAGGCCCAGTCAACATCACCGCGCAGGGTCACCTTGCCATTCTGGACAGTGATCTCGATGCGGTCGCGCGGAATCGAGATGCGCGCCTCAAGTGCGGCAGCGGCATCCTTGGCAATATCCGTGTCGTTGTGCGTCATAAGTGTTCGGATCGTCAGGTCGTTGGCCACGGCCCGCACGCCATCGACGCGTTGGCAGGCCTTCTCGGCAGCCATCTTAACCATGTAGCTATCGACGGCGCCGGTGAGCGTGACCACCCCGTCATCGACCTGCACTCCGACCTCAGGCGCCTGAACTTCCGGATCCCAGACGAACTCGTCAAGGACATCTCGCTGAATATCGTTATCAATTCGCGTGATCGTCGCCATGATCTTTCTCCCTGTTGGTTCGTGTGTGACAGAAGAACCTCGTTACTTGCTGCTTTGCCGTTCGGAAATCGCGATCTTTTGCGCCTGAGGCTCTTTGCTTCGCGGCTTGGGGATGGTGACTTCCAGAACCCCGTCGGTCATCGTCGCCTTGATCTGGCCGGCCTCAGTCCCCTCCGGCAGCGGCAGCCGGCGATAGAGTTGACCGAAGTTGCGTTCCATCCGGTACCAGTTCTCTTCCTTGACCTCTCGCTCTTCCCGGCGCTCGGCCCGCAGCACGAGGTCGCCATCCTTGATCTCGAGATCGATATCGTCCTTCTTCACGCCAGGCAACTCGGCCTTGACCACCAGGTCGCCGCTCCGCTCGAAGACATCGACGCGCGGCATGGCGGCCGTGGGGAGGGACATGCGGCGCAAAGACCGTCCGAATGGGAAGGCGCCCATGGGCCCCAGGTCCAGAAGCCGGCTCAGATCCGCTTGCATCTCTTCCAGGAGGTTGCCCGGCTCCCACCGGCGCGGCCGTTGCTCGCTCGCCGTCGCTAGCGGAGAACCTCCGCTGCCTGTCTTCTCTGAGTGTTCACTCATTTGCATTACCTCCTGTGCGGGTCCACCCCGTTCTGCTGAAATCATCGACACTGCCACTGTGACACCTTATCCGTCGCGAAGGCGACTCACCCGCGGGACGATGGGTTGCAAAGAGGTTTCAGAATTGACGGACAGGCACAGCTCCGCGTGAGAACTCAAATATGAGGGTGCACCGGAGCAGTCGGCTCTGGCGGCTCAGCGTGGCAACTGTTGCTTCTGGTGCAAGAGCGGCGCGAAGAGATCGCCGACGCGCTGCACCCGGCCCGGCATCGTCCGCAGGTTCAGATCGGTTGGGCGAATCCGAGCGGCTGCCACCTCGTCCCAATCCAGCGGCGCCGCCACCGGCGCTCCAGATGCGGCACGCACGGTGTAGGGGGCGGCCATCGTGCGCGCGATGCTGTTCTGGGCGTAGTCGACGGTGATCCGGCTCCCTTGATGGGTTCCTCCGTGCGCGACGTCGATCAACCGCGGATGAGAGGCCGCGAGGTCCTCCGCGACTCTCTTCACCCAGGAGCGCACCTCGTCGAACTGGTGTCCCGGCGCCAAGGGGAGATGGACGTGGATCCCCCGGCGTCCGCTGGTCTTCGGATACCCTCGCAAACCCATCCGCTCCAGGGCTTCGCGCAGCCGCAGGGCCGCCTGGAGCACGTCGGGGAACGTCGCCTGGTCACCCGGGTCGAGGTCGAAGACGGCCTGATCCGGCTCGTTGAGACGTGGCGCCTGGCAGCTCCAGCAGTGGAACTCGATGCTCCCTTCATTGGCGAGCCAGACCAGCCCCGCCACGTCGTCAATCAGCGGCAGGTGGATCGTGCGCTCGCCGCTTTGGGTGGCGTAATCGACGCGGCCGAGCCAGCGGGGCGCCCGCTCCGGCACATCCCGCCGGTAGAACGACTGGCCGTCGATCCCATCCGGGTAGACGCGCAGCGTGATAGGGCGACCCGCGATATGGGGAAGCATCATCGGTGCGAGATCCCGGTAGTAGCCCAGCAGATCGCCTTTGGTCAGCCGCTCTGCAGGCCAGTAGCGGGTATCCAGATGTGAAACGCGCACCGAATGCACACCGAGGCGCCAGGTTGCCACGGTGAGGTCGGACATGGCAGCTCCCTTCGCGCATTCGCACGGTTGATCCCAGCCACGGGTCAATCCGCGAGCTCGAGCCAGATCGGACAGTGGTCCGAGCCCGTGACCTCGGCGGCAATGCCGGCCCCCACGACACGGCCGAGGTGCCGCTGATGGATAAAGCAGTAGTCGAGCCGCCAGCCGACATTGCGGGACCGGGCGCCGGTCCTCTGATCCCACCAGGTGTACGCTCCTCGGCAGTCTGGGTGGAGGTGACGGAAGGTGTCCACCCAGCCATGCGCTTCCCAGCGATCGAGCCAGGCGCGCTCCTCCGGCAAAAAGCCCGACCGTCTGGCGTTCGGCGCCGGCCGGGCCAGATCGATCGGATGATGTGCCGTGTTGACGTCGCCGCAAAAGAGCACACAGCGGCCCGATTGCAGATCAGCGTCGACGCGTTCGAGAAAGGCGGCATAGAAAGCGAGCTTGTAGGCCAGCCGGTTGGGGCTGGCCTTGCCATTGGGAAAGTAGACGTTGTACAGCGTGATATCGCCATGGTTGGTGACGAGGACCCGGCCCTCATCGTCGAATCCGGGCGTCCCCAGTCCTGACCGCCGGCCGGTTGCCGGTTCGCGGCAAAGCGTAGCAACCCCTCCATACCCCTGCTTCGCCACCGGAGACCAGTAACTGTGATAGGCAGCCGGGCGGCGCATGGACTCTGGCAGAGCAACGGGGTCGGCTCGGGTTTCCTGCAAACAGAGCAGATCGGGGTAGGTTGCCTCCATCCACCGCTCCAGGCCCTTGCTGACGGCGGCACGAATGCCGTTGATGTTCCAGCTGTAGAGATACAACTACGTCCTCACATCTGCCGCCACGTGAAGCGGACATCGAACGGGGCTTTGTGGCATAAGCCTCGGCCCGGGAGCAGAAAGGCGTTACGGCCGCGCGGCTTCCTCCCAGCCCCGGGCGATGGGCAGAGTGATGGTGAAGGTCGCCCCCTGCCCCAGGCCAGGCGAACTGGCCTCGATGTGGCCGCCTTGAGCTTCCACCAGGCCCCGGCTGAGGTAGAGGCCCAATCCCATGCCTCGCGCCACGCTGTCGCTCCCCACACGGCGGAATCGTTCGAAAACCGTCGTCACGTGTTCCGGCGCAATGCCGATGCCTTCGTCGCTGACCTGGATCACGATCGACTCCCCATCCTGGGCCGCGCTGGTGCGGATGACGCCGCCCCGCGGTGAGTACTTGATCGCATTCTCATAGAGATTGCGAAGGACCTCCTCCAACAGGTCGGGGTCTGCCTCGACAGGAGGCAGCTCTGGAGCGATATCGACGACGAAGTGATGATCTGGGCGGCGGGCGCCGATCTCTCTGCCGACGCGTGTAGCCAGCGGTGCGATCAAAACCGCCTCGAGCGATGCCCGCAGGCGCCCGGCCATGATGTTCGCCAACGAGAGCAGGTTGCTCAGCAACCGCTCCAGGCGCTCGCTCTCAACGACCACGTCATGCAGCAGTTCCCGGCGCGTTGCCGCGTCGAGGTCCGGTTTATTGAGCAACACGCGGGCTCCACCGTGGATGGCGGTGAGCGGAGTGCGGAGCTCGTGCGAAACCAGGGCCAGGAAATCGTCCTTCAGTTGCTCGGCTTGCCGCAACTGGGTCACGTCCTGGACGAAGACGATGGCGCCGGGATAGGTTCCGAGCCCATCGTGCAGCGGCGCCCCATGGACGGCCACCGGCAGCGTCGTCCCATCCGCCCGCATGAGCATGAACTGTGCGTTCTGCACGCGTTCACCTCGTAACGCCCGCACCCCTGGCCGTTCCTCGTTCGGCAGCGGGGCGCCGTCGGCCCCCACGAAGCAGAAGTCGCGTCCGTAGACCGGCGGCGCTCCACTCGTGACGCGTGACCCCGAAATCAGCTCGGTCATGGCGCCGTTGGCGGACGCGATGTGCGCATCGGGGGCAGTGATGAGGAAGATTCCCCCAGGCAGGTCGTCGAGGATCTCCTGCAGGCGGTCCCGTTCCCCTACCGCTCTCCTGGTTTCAACCCGGGTCGCGGCCTCCCGCTGCAGGCTCCGGGCACGCTCTGCTTCGGCCTGTTTGCGGGCGGTGATGTCCTCGTTCACCTCCAGGACGTAGCGGGAGCCCTCACTCTCCACCAGCACATGGCGACTCTTGACGATGACCTCACTCCCGTCTCGCCGGGTTTGCGTCAGCTCGCCTTCCCACAGCGCGTCGCGCTCGAGCGTGCGCAGGAGGCGATCGAGTCCATCCGGATGCCGCACGCGTAGCAACTCGAGGCTCGTCTGACCGATCGCCTCCTCCCGCGTGTAGCCATACAGCCGCTCCGCCCCCCGGTTCCAGAAGGTGATCGTCCCGTTCCAATCCCAGGTGAAAATCGCGTCGTAGGCGAGATCCAGGAGCGCGGCCTGCCGCTGGAGTGACGCCGCGGCCTGTTGCCGGCCGGTGATTTCCCGGACGATGGCGGCGTAGTAGGACTGGCCATCAATCGCCACCTTCGCTATGGTGGCCTCGATCGGGAACTCATCACCATCCGCGCGCAGGGCCATCAGGGGACGAAGATGACCCATCGAACGACTCGTGTCGCCGGTTGTGCCGAAATCATCGACATGCTGGCGATGGATGGCGTGAAATCGCGTGGGAAGAAAGCGATCCAGCGACTGGCCACGTGCTCGATCGGCCGGGCAGCGGAACATCGCCTCGGCGGCCGGGTTGAAGAGCACGATGCGTTGTTCGGCATCAAGCGCCACGATGGCGTCCATCGCGGAACCGATGATGGCCTGCAGGAGAGCCGGACGCGAGCTGCAGGCCGTTCGCGAGTCAGTGCCTGGGGGCACGGAGGGAGGGCCAGAGGTCATCGCAAGCCTTGCCCTGAGAAGAGATCAGCCCAACGCAATGGTCAGGGAAACTCCATCGAGTATAACGCGCGTTCAGCATGCGCCGCGCGTTCTGAGACGCCTTTGAGACACCTAACGCGCCAATTTCATCGCGAACGGGGCGCCCAGGTTTGCACAATCTGCTTGTAGGGCGAGGGGTGAGGAGACCCCGGCCAAGGTCAGACCTTGCTGCTCGTCGTGGCAGGAGCGATATGAACGAGCCTCCAGCAGCCGTATGTCGCATCGTGATCATGGCCCGGCCCGCGCTTGGGCGCGCCGTGGAAGAGATCCTGCGAGGCGCCGGCAACGAGGTCCACCGCACCCCGGGTGACGGCGATCTCCGGAGTCTCGTCGCCCGTCTTCGCCCCCACCTCGTCATCGTTGCGCTCGACATTCCCTGGGTCGACGCGATCGCGGCGGTGCAGTCGCTGCTCGACGGGAGCCGGCGGGTCTCCGTGCTGCTCCTGGGGACAGCGCGGAGCGATCCACGTCTCGACGGTGTCGTGCGTCTGCCGGTGCCGGTCGACCCGCGAACGCTCTTGTCCGAGGTGAACGGGCTGTTGACGACGTGCGGCCTGGAGCAACGCGAATAGCATCGGGACGGTGAGTACGATTGTGCTGTCGTCACGACCGAGGAGCGTTCGTGAGCCTCAGGCCGATTCTCCCGAGCTCGCCGGTTGATGGCGGCCCCGGCGGGGTCTCGGGCGCCTGGTCCGAGGATTGGCGGCGGCTGGAGAGGCCAGCACGCTGGGTGGGGCCTCGAAACGGTAGCCGATGCCGGGGAAGGTGGTGATCAGGGAGGAGCCCTCCGCCTCTGGCGCCAGCTTGGCCCGCAGCCGGCTCACCCACATCCGCAGATAGCGTACCTCATCGCGGAATTCCGGTCCCCAGATCCGGCTCAGCAGCTCTCCGTGCAACATGACCCGCCCGGCATTGCCGGCTAGCTGTGCCAGAAGCTCCCATTCCGTCCGGCTGAGTCGTATTTCCTCGCCGCCTACACTCACCCGCCGCCGCTCGAGGTCGATCTCCAGCCCGGGGTAACGCAACAGGGTTTGGCCCCCGGCCGGCGCGCCACCCGCCGATCGACGCAGCACCGCGGCGACCCGCGCGGTGAGCTCTTGCGGGTTGAACGGCTTGATCAGGTAGTCGTCGGCCCCACCCTGCAAACCGCGCAGCTTGTCGGCATCACCGGCTCGTGCCGTGAGCATGATGACGGGGATCTGGCTTTCGGTGCGCATGCGGCGCAGCGTCTCGTACCCATCGATGCCCGGCATCATCAGATCGAGGATGACCAAATCCGGGCGATCCTCGTCCAGCCGCAGCAGGGCCTCTTCCCCGCTGGTGGCCGTGATGACGCCATAGCCTTCGGATTGCAGCTCCGCGCGCACCAGCCGGATGATCGCCGCTTCATCGTCGACGACGAGGATCAGTCGCTTGCGCATCGTCGCTCCTTCGCGGGTGGGGATCTGAAGGCTGCGCCAACGAGTGGGCCGGGTGCACAGGACAAGAGCAATCCCCGTACCGAAAGCATCATAGCGTCAGGAGCGGCTTCCCTCCCGATTACGATGTCTCAGCCCCAGCACCACCGATATCTGAAAACTCCACCACATCACGAACAGCAAAGCCTGGAAAGGGCGGCCGCGGGCAACCACTGGACCGATAGCGGACTGGTTTTCGTTTCCCGCGTCTGCACGCCGCTCGACGCACGATATGTCCCGCGCATCTGGCTCCAGTTGCTTGATCAAGCCGGAATCGAACGACGGTCATTTCATCAATCACGCCACACTGCGGCGAGCTT
>JBBRVX010000033.1:0-32555 GCA_038246475.1 Thermomicrobiales bacterium
CTTCGGCCATATCCACGACATTTCACGGCTGGCCTCACCAATCGCTCCCCTGGTGAACCTGACGATGCGGCTCGGCCTCGATGCGCCGGTGAAGACGCTGCTCGGCGTGGCGCCGGAACGCAAGCTCTCGCGCTTCGCCTCGCGCACCTTTACCCAGCGGTGGCGAGCGCATCAGAAGCGGCACGCCGGCCGCACCAGGCACACGCGCGGGCAAGCGGTCTATTTCCACGACACCTTTGCCGAGTACAACTACCCGCACATCGGCATGGCGGCGGTGAAGCTGCTGGAAGCCGCCGGCTTCGAGGTCGTCGTGCTGGAGCGGCGGGCCTGTTGCGGCCGCCCCATGCTCTCCAAGGGCCTGATTGAAGAGGCCCGCGTGCTCGCCCGGAAGAACGTCGAGATGCTGGCCCCATTCGCCAGGCAAGGCGTGACGATTATCGGCACCGAGCCCAGCTGCATTCTCACGCTGCGCGACGAGTACCGCGACCTGCTCCCTGACGACGCGGACGCCGCTGCCGTCGCGGGCGAGGCGTACATGATCGACGAGTTTCTGGCCAAGCTCGACAAGGCGGGCGATCTCGGCATCGCCTGGAAAGTGGGCGCCGGTCCGGACGTCCTCTTCCACGGGCATTGCCACCAGAAGGCGCTTATCGGCATCGGCCCGTCGATGGCGATGCTCGCCAATGCCGGCTGCTCGGCGAAGGAGAGTGGCGCGGGATGTTGCGGCATGGCCGGATCGTTCGGCTACGAGTCCGAACACTACGACGTATCGCGCAAGATCGGCGAGGACCGGCTCTTTCCGGCGGTAGCCGCCGCGAGCGAGGCGACCACGGTGAGTGTGGCGGGCGTCTCCTGCCGGCAGCAAATCGAGCACTTCACCCAGCGCAAGACGCGGCACATTGCCGAAGTGCTGGCGGAACGGATAGCGCCGGCACATGTCTGGAAGGCCCGCGCTCCTGAGCCCGTGCCGGCTTCGGTCGTTCCCACACCGGAATCGGCGGCACACGCGGAAAACACGGGGGCAGGCCCGGCGTAGCGTGAGGCGTCAACCCAGGGCCGCGCGGGATTTCGGCCGCCTACGCGAACGTTCTTTCGATGGACGCCCAAGGCCAGCGAGTCGTGAAATCATGTGGTCCATGCGTCGTCCCTGCGTCCCGGGTGCGTGAAACACTCACCGCAACCCTCTCCGCCGGGCCGGCTGAGAGGGGGAGGTATGGCGGGGAAATGCCGCTCCCGGCGCGAGCAGCCCTCACCCCAACCGCCACCCGCGAGCGGGCGCCCGGCCCGTCGGGCCGGGAGAGGGGCTTATGGTCGTGTGCGAGGCGGTGTTTCGGGTATGCCTCCCCCTGTCAGAGTGCGCTGAGCAGAGGGGGAGGTATGCGGGAATAGACTGCCGGGATTGGTCCCGGATCAGGACTCCGCGACCGACACCAGCCGCCAGCGGTCCACAAGCCGCCGATACGACGCCTGCATTTTATCCAGACGTTTGGTTTCAGACTCGATCCGGCCTTCGATCCGTTTGCGCAAATCGGAGAAGACCGGATCCCCTGCTTCATGTCGCGTGTAGAGGCGGAAGAGCTCTCCGCCACGCAACCGCGCCAGCGATGTCCTGGTTTCCACCAGTGCCACCTCAAGGCGTCGCAATTCCGCTTCGGCCCAGGCCAGCCGGTCGGTCACCGGCCGCTCGGTCCAGTTCGGGTCCTCGGCGATCGACTCCAGGTGCACGGCGCGCAAGCCGGCCAGGTCGCGCAGGCGGAACGCTTCATTGACACGCTGCATCACCCGTTCGCGGCGCTGTCGCTCCTCGTCGTCCCGGGCGAGGTCGGGATGCAATCGCTTGGCCAGCTCGATATAGAGCCGCTTCGCCTCGACCGCCTCGGTTGCCAGCCAACGGCGCGTGGCCTCTGGAGCATGGGGGCCACGTTGCCGGGCCCGCGCTCCGGAGGCGGCGAACGCCGCCTCGTCGATCAATTCATCATCAAGGTCCGGCTCATCGAGCTCGCTCTCATCGGTGGAGCGGGCCTCGATGGCGGCGCGTAAGCGCGCCAGCCGGTGACTGTAGTCGGCCGTCTCCCCTTCCAATTGCCGGAGCGCGGAGAAGAGCTCGCCGAGGCGCGCCTGCGCCAGCGCCTCGAAATCGGTCACGGCCTCCCGAATTCCCACCAGATCGCGCTCAAGCGCGGCAAGCTCACGCCGCCGTTCTCCGATCACGATCAAGTGGTCCTGATATCGCTGTTCAGCAGGAGGCAACGCGCGCACCAATCCTGCCCGACCGTTACTGCTGCCGGCCGACATGCTCACACTGATCCTCTCGACATCGTCTCGGTCATGGTCTCCACCCGCATCATGGGATCGCCCCCAGAGCAACCACCAACCGTACCACCACGGGGTGGATCGCCGCCGCCAGCGCCGACGTTGCGGGTATAGTTCGCGGGGTCGTGTCATAAAGACGATTCGCGCCTCGACCGACTGGTCCGGGAGGCGCTTCGACGCGGGAGCTGGCAATGGCGGTCGAGTTGGAGAAAGAAATGGCAGCGGCCAATTCGGCGCCGCTCACCACGGCGCCCGATGCGCGTGGCCGATTCGGCCAGTTCGGCGGCAAGTACGCGCCGGAAACGCTGATGCCGGCGCTGGACGAGCTCGAGGCCGCTTATGACGAAGCCCGCCGCGATCCCAAGTTTCAGGATCTTCTCGACCGCCTCGCCCGCGACTACGTGGGCCGCGCCACGCCGCTCTATTTCGCGCGCAACCTTACCGAGCTGGGCGGCGGCGCGCGCATCTTTCTCAAGCGCGAGGACCTGGCGCATACCGGCGCCCACAAGATCAATAACGCTCTGGGCCAGGGCTTGCTGGCGAAGCGCATGGGCAAGCAGCGCATCATCGCCGAGACCGGCGCCGGCCAACATGGCGTGGCCACGGCAACGGTCTGCGCGTTGCTTGGCCTCGAATGCATCGTCTACATGGGCGAACTCGACATTGCCCGCCAATCACCGAACGTGTTTCGCATGAAGCTGCTCGGCGCGGAGGTGCGCCCGGTCAGCTCCGGATCGCGCACCCTTAAAGATGCCACCAACGAGGCCATTCGCGATTGGGTCGCGAACGTCAAAGAGACCTTCTACATCATCGGCTCGGTCGTCGGCATGCATCCCTACCCGATGATGGTGCGCGATTTTCAATCGGTGATCGGCCGCGAATCCCGCGCCCAGATGCTGGACGCGGTTGGTGGATTGCCCGATGCGGTTGTCGCCTGTGTCGGTGGCGGTTCGAACGCCATGGGCATCTTCTACCCATTCCTGCAAGACCGCGAAGTCGAGCTGGTCGGCGTCGAAGCCGCCGGGCATGGCATTGCGAGCGGCATGCATGCCGCCTCGCTGAGCGCCGGCACCATCGGCGTGCTGCACGGATCGCGCACGTACCTGTTGCAGGATGAATACGGGCAGGTCCAGGAAGCGCATTCGATCTCGGCCGGTCTCGATTACCCCGGCGTTGGGCCCGAGCATTCGTATCTGAAGGACACGGGCCGCGCAACCTACGTTTCCGTCACCGACGTTGAGGCGCTGGAAGCCTTCCAGACCCTCTGCCGCCTGGAAGGCATCATCCCCGCGCTCGAATCGGCCCACACCATCGCCCATGCCATTCCCCTGGCGCGGCGGCTGGGACCCGACCGCACCCTGCTGGTCTGTCTCTCTGGCCGCGGCGACAAGGATCTGCAGACGGCCGCCAATGCCCTGGGAATGACGCTGTGACGGCCACGCCATCGATTGCTATGACCGGAACGACGCATCGCGGGGCGCAGCGGATCATCAATGCGTTCGCGCGGAGCCGCGCGGAAGGCCGCACGGCGGTGATTCCCTTCGTCACCGCCGGATACCCCACGCCCGAACGGTCTGAAGCGTGGGCGCTGGCGCTGGTTCGCGGGGGCGCGGACCTGCTCGAAATCGGCGTTCCCTTCTCCGATCCGCTCGCGGACGGCGCCACCGTGCAGCGCACCAGCCAAGTCGCTTTGAAGCATGGCATCACCCTCGCCAGCGCGCTGGAGATGACCCGCCGCTTGCGGGAAACGCATGGCGTCACAATTCCGATTCTGCTCATGGGCTATGTCAACCCGATGCTGCAGTACGGTCTCGACCGGCTCGCGGCGGACAGCGCCCAGGCCGGGGTCGATGGCTACATCGTGCCCGATCTCCCGGCCGAGGAGAGCGACGAGGTGCTCGTCCCGCTGAGCAAGCAGGGACTTGACCTTATCTTCCTCCTCGCGCCGACATCAACGGACAAGCGCATCAAGGAAGTGGCGCAACGGGCCACCGGCTTTATCTACTGCGTCTCCTCAACCGGGGTCACCGGCGCGCGCGCGGAGCTGCCTGGATTGGAAGATTATGTCGCCCGCGTGCGCTCCCGCACCGATACCCCGATCGCGATCGGGTTTGGCGTTTCGACGCCTGAGCATGTCCAGCAGATCGGCCGCATCGCGGATGGCGCTGTTGTCGCTTCAGCGATGATCAACTATCTGGACACCATCCCCGAGGCAGACCAGAGCACGGCGGCGGAGCACTATGTGCGGGGCATGCGAGGAGACGAAGCATTTCCGCCAGAGCTCTCGTTACGACACTCCCCGGCGCGGTCGAGCGTCGCGGATGCGCGAACCGGCGGCAACGCGGCGCCAGAGCACACAGCGAAAACAGCTGATCACGATAGAGCTGTTGCCTGCCGCGGCGTGCGCGGCGCGACGACCATTACGGCAAATACCTCCGAGGATATTCTGGAGGCCACAACCGACCTCCTCGAAGCACTCATCAAGCTCAATGCCATTGAGCCGCCAGATGTCGTCAGCGCCATGTTCACCACCACGCCGGAACTGAACGCCGCCTTCCCGGCATTGGCCGCGCGGGAGCTCGGCTGGACGGAAGTTCCGCTCCTGTGCGCCCACGAAATGGACGTTCCCGGGGCGTTGCGCGGCGTGATTCGCATCCTGCTCCATGTCAATTCGCCGCGCATCCCCTCGGAGATCCGGCATGTCTATCTCCGGGACGCGCGCGCGTTGCGGCCCGAATGGGCGCTCGAAGATGCGCAACTCGCCCAGGTGCTGGGCCGCAGGATCGGCCAGGCAAAGGATTCCCACGCATCATGATTTACCGCGCTATCGCGCCGGTCAGGAGAACGCCGAATGATCATCGTCATGGAAACGAGCGCTACCCGCGATCAGGTGAATAACATCGTGGCCCGGGTGCAGGCGTTGGGCCTCGGCGCGCACCTCTCCGAAGGTGAGGAGCGGACCATCGTCGGGGTTGTCGGCTCGCCCCTGCCTCCCTCTCTGGAGGACGAACTCGAGATCATTTCAGGCGTAGAGCGAGTGGTGCGCATCACCAAGAAGTACAAGCTCACGGGTTGGGATTTCAATCCCCAGAAGACGACGATCTTCGTGCGCGATGTCGTCATCGGCGGCGATGCGATCACCATCATCGCGGGGCCTTGCTCGGTCGAGAGCGAAGAGCAGACGGTGGGCACCGCCAAAGCGGTCAAAGCCGCCGGAGCATCGATCCTGCGCGGCGGCGCCTACAAACCCCGCACCTCCCCCTACGAATTTCGCGGCATGGGACGGCGTGGACTCGAAATTCTGGCCATCGCGCGGGAAGAGACCGGCATGCCGATCATCACCGAGGTGATGACTCCCGCCGATATCGACACGGTCGGCGAATTCACCGACATCTTTCAGATTGGCGCCCGCAATTCGCAGAACTATCTTCTGCTGGAGGAAGTCGGGAAGGCCGGCAAGCCCGTCATGCTCAAGCGCGGCCTCTCGATGCTGATGGAGGAATGGCTGCTCGCCGCTGAATATGTCATGGCGCAGGGGAATCCCAATGTCATCCTGTGTGAGCGGGGCATCCGCACCTTTGAATCCGCCACACGCAACACGCTCGATGTGAGCTCGGTGCCAGTGATCCAAGGCATGAGTCACCTGCCGGTCTTCGTCGATCCCAGCCACGCCGCCGGCAAGCGAGCCCTGGTCCCTGCCCTGGCGCTGGCGGGGGTTGCCGCCGGAGCGGATGGGCTGATGATCGAAGTCCACCCCAGCCCCGATCACGCGCTCTCCGACGGCGCGCAGTCGCTGACCTTCGATCAGTTCGCCGAGCTGACCCCGCGCATCGCGCGGGTGGCGGAGGCGGTGGGCCGCGGATTACCAATCGCGGTGGCGAACGCCGCCGTTCTCGCTTAGTGTGGGTAGCGAACGGACATAACGCCGTCTTTATGTACAGTCCAAGGCAAAAATGGCGTCATTTCAGCGACATGGCTCCCGATGGGGGTTGACTCTTTCAGGTTGTGGTGATACAAGTGATGTGTGCGGGGCGGGAATGCACTGTCACGAACGAGTGGACGCGGGATTCGCGACCTGGGCAACGGCAGGAAAGGAGGCAAAGAATGATGCAGCGTATGACACCGTTCGATGCCGCCGTTTCCAATTGCCCGGGGGGATGCCGTCTCGACGGTTGACCTGATTCGTCGCGTTGTTCGCGCGCCCCGGGCCTTTTGAAGGTCCGGGGTTTTTGTTTGTCTCGCGCCTGTCGTGGGGTCTGTCCGGAACGGCCCCAAATCAGGCGAGGAGGAGGGACTTTTCAATGCATTACCACATGAAGATTTTCAATTTCCACGGCCGTCAAGCGGCAAGGACACGACGTCATGACTACCGCTTTGCGTCGACCGCGCTTATGGGCGAACGGGACGAAAAGCCCTACAGACCACCTGATAATGACCAGAGAGCGGGGTTATCCCGCGGGAGAGAACACCAGCCATGCTCGGTACAGATCTTGGACTAAAACATCAGGCGGCAATGTTGCGCCACAGCGAATTTCTCGCCGAGGCGAAATTGCAGCAGGAGATCGAAAACGCCTTTGGAGAGAATCGCCGATCGCGACCTGGCATCGTTGCCGAGGCACGAGCCGAAATCGCTACGCTTCTGCTCCGCGCCGGTTCGTGGTTGATGCCCGAGGATTCCACTGGAGCCCCTGGGCGTGGCGCCGCCAAAACGATGGAGCTTCGGCCGGGCCAGTAGTCCGTGTCGAACGCATCCAAACTCGTGGGAGAGGTTTCGCACCCGTTTGCGAAGCCTCTCCTGCATTTCGGACCCCCTACACGGTTCGGGTTCCAGTGAGGCGATTGATCAATGCGGCGACTTGATGGTGTCATCCCGAGCGCACAACGACTCGATCGCCGTCACGACGCCTTCGCCGCATCGCGGCATCCAAGGGGCGAGACCGAGAAATTCAGCTTGTACGGCCTTTTCTCGGATGGTATCCTCGCTCCGCGTACGTACACCGGCCTACGGTTTCCCCACGGTGAGCATCGGAGCAGAGTCGCATGGCTCGCGTCATCGCCTTCTTCAATCAAAAGGGCGGGACCGCAAAGACGACGAGCACGCTGAACGTCGCCGCCGCACTGGCTGAGCGTGGACGACGCGTCCTCGCACTCGATATGGACCCTCAGGCGAGCCTCACCATGGCCACCGGCGTCGATATCGCTGGGCTCGAGGCCTCGATTTACGACCTGCTGCTCGACGACGATCTCGATATCGGCTCGATTGTCGTGCCATCGTCGATTCCAGGCGTGGCCCTCGTTCCCTCGCATCCCGACCTCGCCGCGGCCGAACTCGAGTTGCTCAATGTTCTGGAACGAGAACGTCAGCTCGAACGACGGATTGAGCGGGGCGATCTCTCCGCCTGGGACTACCTGCTCATCGACGCGCCGCCAGCGCTCAATGTCCTCTCGATCAACATACTCGTGGCCGCCAACGAACTGGTGATCCCCATCGAGCCGCATCCCCTTTCGCTGATGGTCCTGCGCCGCCTGTTTGAGACGATCACCCGCGTGCGGCGGCTCAATCCCGAGCTGCGCGTGCATGGGTTCCTGCCGACCAAGGTTCACCACTCCTCCCGCCTTGCCGCCGACATGTTGACGGCGTTGCGTGAGGAGTTCCCGCACTATGCCCTCTTGCCCGCGATCCCGCTGTCAGTGAAAGGCGCCGAATCGGCCGCGGAGCGGACCAGCGTTCTGCACTACATGCCGAAGTCCGCGATCGCCGCGGCGTACCGGGATGTCGGATCGTGGCTCGAGTCGCATGATCCAAACGTACCGGCGGCGGAACAGACGGTAGGCGCCCATGTCTAGCCCATCGGCGTCGACAGGCGGTGGCCAGACCACCGCCAAAGGACGACGGAAGTTCACGGTCGATGCCCTCTTTACCGATCATCGCCCGCAAGCGGTTGGCGTCGAAGATCTTCCCACGGCGAAGGAGATTCGCCTCGATCGCATCGAAGCCGATCCGGATCAGCCTCGCCGCACCTTCGATCCCGAGCGGTTGGGCGAGCTCGCCGCGAGCATCAAACGCGAGGGGATTCTGCAACCGATCGCGGTCCGCTACGATGGCGACCGCGATATCTACGTCGTCATCCATGGCGAACGACGGCTGCGCGCGGCGCGCGAGGTCGGGTTGCCCGTCATTCCGGCCATCGTGCGGGAGGTGGCGGCGGACCGCCGTCTCGTGCAGCAGCTCATGGAAAACATCGTCCGCGACGATCTCAATGCCATCGATCGCGCCGCTGCCCTCCGCGCACTGAAAACGCAACTCGGCGAGGCTCCGTGGGACCTCGTGGCCGAGATGGTCGGCATTCGCCGTAGCAGGCTCTTCCAGCTCCTGGGCACCGAGAAGCTCCCGGATGCGGTGCAGGATGACATTCGGGCCGGCCGTCTGAGCGAGAAGCAGAGCCGGGCATTGCATGGTCTTCTGGAGGGCCATCAGGAAGCGTTGCGACGCGCGATCGTCGAGAGAGAATTTTCGGCGGCAGATGCGCTTTCCATCGCCAGGGAGCTGAAGCGGAGCCAGGTCGAGGATGACGCCGGAGCCGCGCTGGAGTTCATCGAACGCCTGCACGCCGAACACAGAGCAATGCCGGAACCGGTCGACACCCTCTCGCAGGCGGCCGGGCTCTTCTCCGCGATCGAGGCTGCCGCTGTCGGAGAACGCGGCTCAGCGGAGGCGCTGGCCGCGACGGCCAGGAGCGCGAAGGCGCACCCCTTCGATGGCGACCGGCTACGAACCGAAGTGCTGGCATTGGCGCGCACGCTGGCCCGAACACCTGCCGACGAGCTGGTTCCCGGCGGCGCGGCGTATATGCCGCTCTCGATGCTGCGCAGCACGCTGCAGACCCTGCTGCCTCCCGATTAGTCAGCATTGCGGCTCTGCTACCCTTGTCAACGGGGTGTACGTTCGCCTTTCAGTGGAAGTGAAGATGCAGGGGCTTCATGAGTAACCATCGCAAGCCGCGCGGAGTTGCCCTTATCGTTCTGGTGCTCGTCTTCCTGGTCGCTTGCGGCCCAGAGCCCGAATCGACCCCGACGCCAGCCCAACCTACCGTCTCGGGGAGTGACGAACGAGCAACTCCCCCTGTCGTCGCGACTCCGGAAATGCTGACCCTGGGAGATCTCGCCGTCAGGATCACGAACGCATGGGACGATGTCAGCGCCTACCGGATCACGAGCACCGGGGCAACTGGCATGGCGCCTCCACCTGGCGAAACGTCTGGCACGCCGGTCAGCGAGGCGGCGGCGACGCCAGGCGCAACGCCCGTCGCCCGGGAGCGCGGCACGTTCACCTTTGTGCGCGAAGTTGTCCTTCCCGACCAACAGCGACAAGTCGTCAGCGGCCTCGGTGCAAACGATTACGAGGCAATCTCGACCAACGATCGGCTGTTCATTCGGGGGCCCGTCACCGCTCAGATTGCCCCGGACGCCCCCCCCGATGTCTGGATCTCGGTCGAAAAGACGATGGTTCCCGACGGTTCACTGTTTAGCCAATTGCTGGGCGGTTTACCACAGGCGCCGGCTGCACCATTATCAACATTGCCGCAACGACTCTGGCCGCAGCAGGTCCGCGATCTGGGCATCATCCAGGTCAACGGACGGGACTGCCAGATCTGGGGCGCGGCCGACACGGCGCAAGCCACCGGGATGCGGCTCGATTACTCCATTGCCGTCGATGCCGGCAATCTGCCCTGCTTCATCGAGACCAGTGCCGGCGGCGCGGTCCAGGGCCACGATGAGTATGAGATCCTCGACTCTCTCACTATCGAAGAGCCTGCAGCGGCCACCCCGGTAAGCATTCCCCCCGCGCTGGCAACGCCGGCTGCTCACGATTAGCACAGCCGTGATGTCGCCAATGCAAGCATCGTGGCCCGCAAACCCCGTGCCGCGAACCACGTTGGCGACACCGACGTGTGCTCGATGACCGCGCTTCCTGATCCCGTGGCGCTCGGCTTCGCCGGCGATGAGATCACCGGTTGGCAACGGTCGATCAAAGGCCGTCTGGTCCATTTCCGCCTGCTCCAAACGCTCGACGAACTAATGCAGGCGGAACGCTTGCAGGACGAGGTCTTCGGCGTCACCGAGCGAGACATCATCCCGGCAAATGAACTGATTGTGGTCGCCGAAACCGGGGGCGCGGTCATCGCCGCCTTCCTGGAAGAGGAGCCCGACCACGCGGTCGCCTACCTCATCGGCTGGGGCGGTTATGTTGGGAAACCGCGCATCGTGTCCGACTCGCTTGGTGTGAAACGCCACCTGCGGGGATTGGGCCTCGCGTACGAGCTGAAGCGGCTCCAGGCAGCCGTCGCCATCGGTCGCGGCTTCGCCGAAATCGTCTGGACTGTCGACCCTCTGCGCGCCGCGAATGCGCGGCTCAACTTCGGCAAGCTGGGGGCAATTGCCCGTTCATACGAGATCGACCGCTACGGCAGCGGTTTTGCCGCCGAGCTGTACGGGGGCATGCCGACAGATCGCCTGCACGTGACCTGGGAAATTGGAACCCCACGCGTCGCCGCGTACTTGCTTGGCGAGCGCGCCACCGATGATCGAGCGCATGGACCGCGTCCGCCCCACTACGTGCCAGGGCACGATCTGCAGCGCGCGCTGATTGACATCCCCGCGGACATCGACGCGCTGGTCGCATCGTCGCCCGCCGAGGCGTTGGCCTGGCGGCTACGCCTGCGCGAATCGCTCTCCCTGGCGTTCCGCGAAGGGCTGGAGGTTACGGATTTCCTGGCCGCCGAGCGAGACGCCAATCCGTCCCTGGTCCTGGAGAGGAAATCAGCCTCCCCGGCATAGGCCAACCTATGCGACCATGGCACGCATGATCATTTCCTCTGTCGACGTCATCCCTGTTCGGTTGCCGTTGCGGGAGCC
Organism: Thermomicrobiales bacterium; assembly: GCA_038246475.1. GTDB lineage: Bacteria > Chloroflexota > Chloroflexia > Thermomicrobiales > UBA6265 > JACCXM01. The sequence continues at coordinate 11,230 of JBBRVX010000033.1, forward strand.
GTTCGTCGTCTCCTATGCCACCTATGCCGACACCCTCAGCATTCTGGTGCGCATCCGCACGGTCGACGGCGCGGAAGGATGGGGCGAGGCAACCCCCGACCAACACGTGACCGGTGAAACGTGGGGAGGCGTGGCCGAGACGATCCGCCAGGATCTGGCCCCGGCGTTGCTCGGGTTGGACGCCCGCCATCGCGAAGCCGCGTCCCTGGCGCTTGACGCTCGGATCGAAGGCGCCCCGTCCGCCAAGGCCGCGCTGGATATCGCCTTGCACGATCTCGTCTCCCGGGCGATGGGCGTCCCGCTCTGGCAACTGCTCGGCGGCAAGGCACGCGATGCCCTGCAGATCTCCCGGGTGATCAGCATGGGCACTCCCGACGACATGGCCTCGGCTGCCCTCCAGCATGTAGCCGCCGGATTCCACACGGTCAAGGTCAAAGTCGGCGATCAATTGCGGCCCATGCTCGACGTGCAACGCGTGGCGGCGGTGCGCGAGGCGATCGGCCCCGAGGTGGTGATCAAGATCGATGTCAATCAGGGCTGGAAAAGTCCCGGCGTGGCCATCGGCGCGATCCGCGCCATGGCCCCTTCGCTCCCGGCGTATATCGAGCAGCCCGTGCTCTGGTGGGACATGGAAGGGCTGGCCGAGGTGCGGCGCCAGACCGGCGCCACGATCATGATCGATGAAGGGTGCCACGGCCCGCGAGACATGCTGTGCGCGATCTCGCTGCGCGCTGCCGATCTGGTCAACATCAAGCTGATGAAGACCGGCGGCATCATCAACGCGCTCAAGCTCAACGCCATCGCCGAGGCGGGCGGCATCGCCGCGCAGGTCGGAACGATGGTCGAGAGTTCCATCGCCTCGGCGGCGGGCTTGCACACGGCCATCGCCATGCGCAACGTCCGCACCGTCGAAATGGGCGGCCCGCTGATGCTGGCCGAAGACATTGGCGAGGCGAAACGCTGGTACCAGAACGACATGGTGACCGTGCCTGAGACGGCCGGTCTCGGCATCGAGGTCGATGAAGCGCGGGTGCGCCGATTCAGTGAAGCATGGTGGACAGTGCAGAGTACATGAAAGGCGAGCCGCGGACGTGACTGATGCATTCTGGATTGCCGTGGTCGTCGGGCTGGGCGCCACCCAAGCCTTGCAAGTGTCTCTGCTCGGCGCCATGAACCGCAGCCGCGGCCCTTCCGAAGCCGCCTTCGTCTCCATCCTCGGCACCCTGACCGGGCTCACGATCGCCTTGGCCATCCGTGGGATGCAAGGATCACGTCCCGCCCTGCCCGCGCCGTTCGATCACCCCGCCCTCGCCGGCGGCATCGCGCTGGCCTCGGGCACGTTGTTGGTCTTGGCCATGCGCGGGCTCCCCTGGGGATTCGCGATCACCGGACTGCTGGCGATGCCCTACCTGCTGGCGGCATCGTTTCTGGCGCCGAGAATAGGGGTGGGCCTCTTTCTCGCCGCGCTCATCACCGGGCAGCTCGGCGGCGGGGTTATCCTCGATCACCTGGGGTCTTTTGGCGGCGCCACGCGCCCGATAGACGTCATCCGTATTGTTGGTATCGGCATGCTGCTCGGTGGGGTCGTCCTGGTTCGAGGATTTCGGTAGAACGTGTGAAGGGGTTTCGCGATGTCCAATTCGTCCTTCGACCGTTGGGCGAACGTTCTGGTCGACTATGCAACGGGCGTCGGCCCCGAGGATAAGGTCGCCATCGCCGGTGACGTGGCGGCGGAACCACTGCTGCGGGCCATCTATCGGGTGGTCCTGCGCAAAGGCGCCCAAGCCATCCTGATGCCGTCCTTTACCGAAGCCCGCACCGACTTGCTGGCCAACGCCTCCGATGCACAACTTGCCTTCGTCTCCCCGCTCGAGCTGTGGGCAACTGAAGAGGCGACCGTCTCGATCACGGTCATGGCCAGCACGAACACGCGCTCGCTGACGTCGATCGATCCGGCCCGGGAGAAAGTGTGGAGTCGATCGCGAACCGCATTGCGAGAAGCCGCATCCCATCGGGCCGCCCGAGGCGAACTACGCTGGTCGCTGACCATCTTTCCCACGGCCGCGTTCGCCCAGGATGCGGAAATGGCCACCGATGAGTTCGCGGCGTTCCTGGAGGCCGCCTGCATGCTCGATCGACCCGACCCCGTTGCCGCGTGGCAGGAGCTTTCCGCGCGCCAGGCAGCGATGATTGCCTGGCTGGCGCCACGACGTGAAATCCATATCACCGCGCCTGGAACCGACCTGCGGATGAATGTCGAGGGGAGGACCTGGATCAACTCCGATGGAAAGCGCAACTTCCCATCCGGGGAGGTGTTCACCGGCCCCATCGAGGACTCGGCGGAAGGCCACGTCCATTTCACGTACCCCGTCGTCACCCAGGGGAGGGAAGTCTCCGACATCCGGCTGCGATTCGAGGCCGGACTGGTGGTCGACGCCAGCGCGAGCAAGAACGAGGCGTTCCTGCTAGAAACCCTCGACACCGACCCCGGCGCGCGGCGCCTAGGTGAAATCGCGTTCGGCACGAACAACGGCGTCTCTCGCTTCACGAAGAACATCCTGCTCGATGAGAAAATGGGCGGCACGATGCATATGGCGCTCGGCTCCGGTTACCCCGAAACTGGCAGCAGCAACCGATCAGGCATTCACTGGGACATGATCTGCGACGTGCGGGCCGGGGGCCGCGCAACGGTCGATGGCGACGTTTTCCTCCAGGATGACAGCTACCTGATCTGACGCCCAACGGGCGGTGGTGAAGAAAAGGCGAAGAGATGGCGGAGCAATCGGAAGAGCTGTTATCCGTTGCCGAGACAGCGAAGATGTTGAGTCGGTCCACCGAGCAGGTGCGGCGTTATCTGCGTGAGGGAACCCTGCCTGGGCGGCGCCTGGGCGGCCAATGGTTCATCGACCGCGCCAATGCTCAGGCACTGCTGGTGCGGCTGCGCGATGGCCACGACTTTTCACGGCGGCTCGCGGCCAGCGATCCAGACCCACTCGGCCAGGTCGTTGCCCTGGGCGGCAGCGGCGGCGGCGACATCGCCAACGCCCGAGCGGGACATGTGCCCGCGGCCGGGGTCAACGATCGTGGTTGAAGGCGTGCCTGCTGTCTCGACGCCTACCGACATGGCGCTGGCCCGCAAGATCGCGTTCGTCGATGCCTCGGCGCTCGTTGCCCTGGCCGACCGCGACGATGCCTCTCACGGCGCCGCCATAAGCGCCTACCGCGATCTCGTGGCCAGCGAATTCCGGCTGTTCACGACCGACTTCGCGCTGGTCCGCGCCCATGAGCTGCTCGTGGAGACTCTGGGCGCCGAGATCGCCCGCTCCTGGCTGGCGCACTGCGCCATCCTGGTGGAGTCGGTCACGGCCGCTGATCTGGAAGAAGGCCGCCGCACGATCGAGGAAGGGTGGAGCGCCCCGGATGCCACCCTCACTGATGCTACGCATCTCGCCGTGCTCGACCGCCTGGGGGTGACGGACGTCTTTGCCGTCGATCGGGCGTTCCTGGCCATTCTGGGCTAAGCAGGTGGTCACGGCGTTCTGGAGCATCGCCGCCGTTTGCCGAGCCGCGGGCTGCAAGGACGCAGGCGTCGCCCCTACTCATCGCGGTGGCGTGGACGCCCCTCCGGGAAACCGTCGCCACCTACGTAGTTTGGCCTGATCTCCCGGTGCATCGAAAACGGGATGGTTTCCAGCGATTGTCAACTCTATACTTACGTCCATCGCGAGCGTTCCCTGGCCTTCAGAGCGCATCCGCCCTCGTGGCGGATGTGTGTGTCCGGCGCCATCGCTGGTGTTGCAGCCGCGACCAGGAATAGCGCGAGTCGGACGGCGCAGAGCAGGCGTTTGAGTCCGTTTTCCAAGCGGCATGCCCTGAGTGCAGGCCATCCGATCCACGGGTGATCGTTAACAACCAGGAGGAGGAGAACGGTGAAGCAGTACTCCGCCGATCGCATTCGCAACATTGGCTTGTTCGCGCATGGCGGCGCGGGTAAGACGTCACTGACGGAAGCGTTCCTCTTCGATGCCAAGTCGACGACCCGCCTCGGAAAAGTTGAAGAAGGAAACACGGTCACCGATTACGATCCCGACGAAATCAAACGACGCATCTCCGTGAGCGCCGCGCTTGCTCCCGTCGAATGGCGGGACACCAAAATCAATGTGATCGATGCTCCCGGCTACGCGGATTTCGTGGGCGACATGAAATCGGCGCTGCGGGTTGCCGACGCCGCCATTATCCTGATCGACGCCTCGGCCGGAGTTGAAGTCGGCACGGAGCAGGCCTGGCGGCTGGCCGAGGAGCGGGGTATCCCGCGGCTCTTGTTTATCAACAAGATGGACCGGGAGAACGCCGACTTCGCGCGCGCCATCGCCTCCGCGCGGGAAGCGTTCGGCATCGCCGTGGCGCCGATCCAGTTTCCGATCGGCGCGGAAAAGGGATTCAAGGGGGTCGTCGATCTGTTCGGTGAGCAGGCCCACGTCTATGCCGACAACGGCTCCGGTGCGTTTGAGTCGGGTCCGATTCCGGACGAGCTTCGCGAGAATGAACAGACCTATCGCCGCCAGCTCATCGAGTCGATTGCCGACCACGACGAAGCGCTGATGATGCGCTATCTCGACGACGAGGAGATTTCGTCCGAAGAACTCTGCGAGGGCCTCCGCAAGTGCGTCACCAGCGGGGCAGTGGTTCCCGTGCTGGTCGGATCGGCAACGGCGAATCGGGGCATCGCGCATCTTCTGGACGCCATCGTGGAGTATCTTCCGACCGCGGCCGAAACCGTCGTACCGGGAATGCTCAAAGGCGAACAGGTGGAGGTCACGGCCACTGAAAACGGGCCCATGGTGGCGATGGCCTTCAAGACCCTGGCCGATCCGCACGTCGGCCGAGTCACCTACATTCGCGTCTACTCGGGGACTATCAAGTCGAACACGCATGCCTGGAATGCATCACGCGGCGAAGATGAGCGGTTGGGGCAGCTCTTCTTTCCACGTGGCAAGGAACATATCAATACCGACGTGATTGGCACGGGCGATATCGGCGCCGTTGCCAAGCTGGCGTCGGTGATGACCGGCGATACGCTTTCCGAGCAAGGGAAACCGATTGTCCTTGATGGTGTCGATTTCCCACGGTCGTCCTATTCTGCCTCGGTCCATCCGCGCACCAAGACCGATCTCGACAAACTTGGTTCCGCCTTGCAACGTCTGGTGGAAGAGGATCCCACCCTGCGGCTGTCGCGCGACCCCAGCAGCGGCGAGACTATCCTGTCAGGGCTCGGCGAGCCGCACGTGCAGATTGCCCTCGATCGCATGATGCGACGATTTGGCGTCAACGTCGATCTCGGGCTGCCCCGCGTGCCCTATCGCGAAACTATCTCGGCGAAGACCATCGCCGAGTACAAGCACAAGAAGCAAACCGGGGGCGCGGGACAGTACGGTCATGTGTTTCTCCAGCTCGAACCGCTGCCCGACACCGAGTTCGAGTTCAGCGAAAAGGTCTTCGGCGGCTCGGTGCCGCGCAACTTCTATCCGGCCGTCGAAAAGGGGGTGCGCGAGGGGCTTGAGTCCGGTCCCGTCGCCGGTTACCCCGTGGTGAACGTGAAAGTCACGCTCACTGATGGCTCCTACCATGCCGTGGATTCGAACGAAATGTCGTTCAAGATCGCCTCCAAGGAGGCATTCAAGAAAGGCGTCTTGCAAGGAAAGCCGGTCCTCCTGGAGCCGGTGCTGACGATGCGTGTCACCGTCCCGGAGCTCTTCACCGGCGACGTGATGAGCGATCTCAACACCAAGCGCGCGCATGTCAGCGGCATGACGCCCGGCTCGAACGGATCGACCACGATTGAGGCGCTGGTTCCCGCGGCCGAGGTACAGCGCTATTCCACCGACCTGCGCTCCATCACCCAGGGCCGCGGCTCGTTTACCACGAACTTCTCGCACTATCAGCCTGCTCCGGCCCAGATCGCCGATCAGGTCAAGGCAGCGGCGGCTAAACACGCGGAGGCGCATCACGCGTGACAACATCAGATCACCGATCGATCGACGCCGAGCGCTTGCTCGGCGTCGATCCGGAGCGTCTGTCCCGGCAGGAGCTGATCGACCTTGTTTTAAACCTGAAACATCTGTTTTTCGAGGCGCCCGCGCCGCCCGCGCCGTCGCCACTCCCCGCACCGCCAGCGCGTGCAGCGGCCAGGTCGGGATCGCGCCCGGTGTACGCGGTTTCGTTCGATGGCGGCTCCCTGGGGAATCCCGGCCTGGGCTATGGCAGCTATGAGGTCAGCGGGCCCGGGATCGGCACCCAGACGGGCAGCAAGCTCGAGTTCGGGCAGAACATGACCAATAATCAGGCCGAGTTCCAGGCGCTGATCGCCGGACTGGAGAGCTTACTGGCGATTCTGGGCGATGATGCTGCTTCCGCTGAAGTCGTCATTCGGGGCGACAGCCAACTCGTCATTCGCGGACTCAAAGGTGAATGGCGCATCAAACACGTTGGCCTGCAGCCGCTGCATCGCCATGCGAGCGAACTTTTGCAGCGATTCGACTCGGTGAACCTGACGTGGCAACCGCGCAATGCCTCGGTACGCACCTTCGGCCATTAGCGCGACCCCGACCGCATACGATGGCTTCCGACAAACGCTCTGGATCACATCTTGCGGCGGGCGTTGTCATGATTGATACGGAATCCGGGTAATCGGTGTCAGTTTGCGGCGGCATGCCCTCACCCCCCTGCCCGCCACCCGCACGCGGGCGCCCGGCCCAGTGTGCTGAGGAGAAGGGGGACGAATTCGAGACACGATCTATGCAGTGAGTCCTAAACCGGATTACGTATGAGGCGATCACGGGCAATTTTGTTTCAGGAGACGTGCATGACGTCGAAACCAGTTGCAACCTCGAGACGTACTGACCGGCGACGGCTGCTCTTGGGCGCCGCCGTGGTTGGCCTGGGCGCGGTTATCGGCCACGCGCGGCCGGTTCCGGGAACGATGGCTCAGGCGTCCGCACTCCCTGGCGCGAGCCTGACCGAGATGGCGACCTACACCGGGTGGCGCCGCACCTGGGATCTCGTCGTTCCCGTGCGCGTCGACCGCGCGTTCCCACGCACCTTTCTGCTCTACGACAGGAACGCGGGCGAGGCGAAACTGATTGTGGTCGATGCCGCAGGCGGGTTTCGCGAGGCGCGGCAGTATGTCAACTGGAAGCGGACCTGGACGACCATTATCGCGTCTGGTTTTCCGCGTACGCTCGGCGTCACGGGCCTGATTGCTTACGACCGCATCAACGGCGTCCTCGACACGCTCCAGACCGATCAGTTCGGGAACGTCGATACCTTGCAGAGCCTTTCCAACTGGCGGAGGACCTGGTCGGCCTTCGTCCCGATCGGTACCGACGGATTTCTGGCGTACGACCGGACCGCCGGCTATGCGTCCCTCTTCGGCCTCGACACCGCGGGGAACGTGCGCGAAATTCGCTCGTTCAACGACTGGCGCGAGACGTGGGATCTCATCACCACCGGCCCATTCACGAGCGGCGCTATCCCGTCCGGCGATCTTCTCCTCTACGACCGCGGCGCTCGCCAGGCCGAAGGGCTGACGATGCAGGGGACCGGGCAGACCGTCCCCTTTGCCAGCTACTCCGGCTGGCGCCAATCGTGGACCTCCATCCAGGGTGGCGCATTCTTCTTCCGGGGTTCACAAGGATCGGGGACCGCCGATCTGATGCTCTTCGATCAAATCGCCCAGGAGCTGGAATTCATTGATATCGGCCCCGGAAGCGCGTTGACATCCCTCCTGCTCACGTCCACGCCGGGCGCCCGTTCCTGGACGACCGTTGCGGCGGTTGGACCGGACCTCGTGTTCCTCTACGACCGGACGAATGGCGTGGCCGCCTTCTCTACGACCTCCAGGGCGCCGATCGCCCCGCCGACGCCGACGCGTATCCCTCCCACCCCAACACCAATCCCACCGACGCCGACTCCTCCCATTGTGCAAGCGAAGAGCGTGACCGTCCGCCTGCAACAGGGGCGCGGCAACGCCTTTAACAGCTATTCAGGCAAGTCCGACAACCCGAAGGGGGTCACCGGCAAATCGGATCGCATCACCGGGGTGCGTAACACGGCTGACAAGCGCATCGCCCTGATTCACCGGGACAAGTCGGGCAAGCGCACCGGCCCCATGTTTCTGAAAGCGAAGGAAACCTCCCATGCGTTCGATGGCATGGGCGTGGGCGGCGATTGGGACGCAACCATCACCGGCAGCCAGTCAGAAGCGCCCGCCAGGATCGCGCTTGAGGTCAGCTACGAGTTTCGCTGAGTCATATGGAATGCGGGTGATCTGTGCCGTGGCCGCGGCGAGCCTTCACCCCTCTCCCAGTGCGCTGCTGACAGGGGGAGGTATTCAAGATTGGCCGCTCCCGTCGCGAGAAACCCTCACCCCAACCCCTCTCCCTGTGCGCAGGGAGAGGGGCTTCTCGGCCCCGCCAAGGCCGCGAAATGTGCGCGGTTGGAGGCGTTTCGCGGATCCCTTCCCCTTTCAGGTCGGGGCGGGTGAGGGGGAATCAGGCTCCAACAGACCGTGATTCCGGTACCGATCGACCGTACTCTGGATCAGGGGGCCGGTTCGCCAAAGAGCATCCCGACTTCCGGATCGACGGCAATGTCGAGGAGGAACGGGCAACGCCGCGTCGAAGCCTCGTGAAATGCTCGTTGGCACGCGCCGGGCAATTCGTCGGCCGCCACGACCCGCTCAGCGTGCGCGCCCATGCCTCGCGCGATCGCCACGATATCGAGGCCCGGCAGATCGAGACCGGGGACCCCTGGCGTGCCCTGAAACGCGGCGAACGCTTTGAGAATTCCGTATCCGCCGTTGTTCAAGACGAAATAGGCCACGGGGACCTCGTACCGCGCCGCGCTCCAGATGGCCTGAATCCCGAACAGCGCCGATCCATCGCCGACGATACAAGCGACCGGTGTCCCGGGCCGGGCAAGGCCGGCCCCCACCGCTCCTGGTAAGGCAAATCCGAGCCCGCCACTCGCGGTCGCAAAATATGAGGCTGGCCGCGAGATGCGGAAGTGGTCGTAAAACGCCGCGCGGCTTGACGCTGATTCCTCGACGATGGTCGTTCCGGCCGGACGGGCGTTGGCGATGGCGTGCATGGCGAAGTCAACCGAGATCGGATTGGCAGGCAAGGGCTTTCGCGGAGCTGGGCGGGCTTCAGGTCTGGCCCGGTTCGCATGCGGAACCAATTCATTGAGAATCCGCAAGGCGCTCGCCACTTCGCCAACAATTGACGTACCGATTGGAGCGCGAGCAGCCTCATCCGGATCGTCGGTGATCTGGATCAATCGGGTTCCGGCGGGGAGGTACTCGCCCGGAATGTGCGGGTAATAGCGAAAGATCGGCGCTCCCACGACCAGCACGACATCGCGGCCACGCAGTCGCTCGCCCAGCGGTTTGATCGCCAGCGGGAGTGAACCCTGATAGAGGGGGTGATCTTGCGGGAACGAGGCGCGCTCCATCGCCGGGGCTTCCCAAACCGGTCCGTTCAATCGCTCGGCGAGTTTGACCGCATCGTCCCACCCGCCGGCGCGATCGACGCCGCCGCCCACCACCAGCGCCGGGTTCCTAGCTCCGGCGAGGGCGGCCGCCGCGTCAACCAGGGCGTCATGGTTGGGCTGGGATCGGCTCAGAACTTGCCGTGGAGGTCGAGCGATCGCGGGCTTCTCCCAATCGTCCATCGGAATCGAAACGAAGACGGGGCCGCGAGGCGGCGACATGGCGATGTGGTACGCCCGTTCGATCGCGCCGGGGACATCTTCAGCCCGCGCCGGTTCATGGCTCCATTTGACATAGGGTCTCGGCAGGTCGGTGGCCTCACGGTTGATGAGCCACGGTTCCAGCGCCATCATCTGCCGGGTCTGCTGCCCGGCGGTGATCACGAGGGGCGTGCGGTTGTGCCAGGCGGTCACCAGCGATCCCATGCCGTTGCCGACGCCGGGGGCCGTATGTAAATTGACGAATGCCGCCTCGCCTGTTGCCTGCGCGTAGCCGTCGGCCATGGCCACGACAACGGCTTCGTGGAGGCCAAGGATGTAGCGAAAATCGGCCGGAAAACGCGCCAGGAACGGCTCCTCGGTCGAGCCGGGATTGCCGAAGATCGTCGTCATGCCAAGCGCGCGAAGCAGATCGTAGGTGACACCATGGACGGTGGACACGGAGGCGCTCCTGCTCAAGAAGCGATAACGCACATCTTCAAACAGCGTACCAGTCTTACCAGAAGCGCGCTCAGCCTTCTCGCGGTGCAAGACCGTCAACGATGCCTGAGCCGCTTCAGAAGACTGGCGGAAATCCGGTCACGGTCGATTCGACTCCCGGTCGTCACTCTCTTGCACGATGGAGAGGCCAGCCATAAAGACCAGGGCAAATACGATGATTCCGACCACTCCGACGACGACTTCCACGTTCGCATTCATCGCGGCAATCTCATCAGGGCGCCAAACGCGAGAATTGAGGGTACCCACAACCCAACAAAGACGCCCGCGTCTTTATCGGCAAAGAACCAGAGATAGATGGAAAAGAGCATGGAAATGAAAGCCGCCAACACGATAAGCTGTGATGGGCGATCGATGTTCCGCATCGCGTCCTCCTTGTCGTGATACCGTGTGCCACACCAGGTGGGTGGCCAGTGGCCGAGCGCCGAACGAAGTGATCTGGCGTCTCGGCGGTTCACCTCCCGCTAAACTGATCCACGCGAACGCGGCGCCCGGCATTACCATGGGCGCCGTGCCAAAGCCCGCGGCTGGTTCGCGAACGCGGTGGACAGAATGTTGCAAGAAATTCACCTCATGCAGCATACGCGCTTATGGCCTCTCATGAAGCGGCCGAGAAAACAGCAACGCACCGGGGCACGAGCCCACAGAGCGGTCAACAGTCGCCTTCCAGCTTACGGACGTCCAGAATGGAACGCATGCCGACGCCGCCCAGGGCCAGTGATCACCTTGACACCCGTCGCGCTCTTGCGTACATTCCTCTGGCACTTGGGCGGCTAGCTCAGCTGGTTAGAGCGCCACGTTGACATCGTGGAGGTCACTGGTTCGAGTCCAGTGTCGCCCACCTCCTTCCCAGGTCAAGAGCCATAGCTTTCCCGCACGGAGTCGGCTTTCGTGCCGCCGTCATGCGCCGCCGACTCTCCCGCGAATCGGTCATTCTGCCGGGAACGACGCAATGTCCAATTCCAGAATCGATTCTGCCGTCGCGCCAGTCATTCGCGTGGATGACCTGCGCAAGAGCTACACCGTGCCCGAGCGGGAAGCCGGCTTGCGGGCGTCGGTGCGCTCTCTCTGGCATCGCCAAACCAAAGAAGTTGCCGCCGTCGCTGGCATCTCGTTCGATGTCGCGCCGGGTGAAGTCGTCGGCTTCCTGGGGCCGAATGGCGCGGGCAAAACGACGACGCTGAAGATGCTCTCCGGGCTGCTCTATCCCTCGTCCGGCGAGGCGACAGTGTTCGGTCACGTCCCCTGGAAACGGGAAAAGGCCTACCTGCGGCAGATGACCCTGGTGATGGGCCAGCGCAACCAACTCGTGTGGGACATTCCGGTAGCCGATTCGTACGAGCTGAACCGGGCCATCTACCGCATTCCGGAAGCTGAGTTCCGGCAGACGCTGGGCGAGCTGAGCGAGCTCCTCGATCTCGCTTCCCTCGTCACCAAGCCAGTCCGCAATCTTTCCCTCGGCGAACGGATGAAGTGCGAGCTGGCGGGAGCGCTGTTGCACCGGCCGCGCGTCCTCTTTCTCGATGAGCCCACGCTCGGGCTCGATGTCACGGCGCAGCGCCGGATTCGCGGCTTCATCGCCGAATACGCGGAGCGCCACGACGCCACCGTGCTGCTGACCAGTCACTACATGGCCGATGTCGAAGCGCTGGCCGAGCGGGTGATCGTCATCCACCATGGCGTGCTGTTGTTCGATGGCGCATTGGCGGGACTGGTCGAGCGCTTCTCGCCGCACAAGACTCTCACCGTCGATCTCGAGCATCCGGTGAGCGATTTGGAGCGATTCGGCGAGGTCGTCTCGATCGACGGCTTGCGCGTGACCCTGCGCGTGCAAAAGGCCGATGCCGCGATGCTGACGGCCAGACTGCTGGCGGAGCTGCCGGTCGTGGATTTGTCGGTGACCGACCCGCCGATCGACGAAGTGATCGACACCGTTTTTGCCACTGGCGACGAGCGCGTCGCGGAGCCGGCCAGCGAGGATGCGCCCGCATCGATCCTGGAGCCGCTCCCGGTATGACCGATCTGCTCGTTCTGTACCGCGCCCAGTTCAAGACCACGATCGCCGAGCAGTTTCAGTATCGCGGCGCGCTGGCGATCTGGCTGATCGGCCTGATCCTGGAGCCGGTCATCTACCTTTCGGTCTGGTCGACCGTAGCGCAGTCGCAAGGCGGCGCGGTCGACGGCTTCACCGCCGCCGATTTCGCGGCCTATTACCTCGTGGCGCTTGTCGTCTCGCAGGCGACGTTTACCTGGATCATGTGGGAGATGGAATACTGGATCAGGCAGGGGTCGCTCTCGCCCCTGCTGGTGCGGCCGGTCCATCCCATCCATCGCCACATCGCCAACAATCTCACCTTCAAGCTGCTCACCATGGCGATTCTGGTTCCGGTCGTGCTGGTTCTATCGATCGTCTTCCGACCGAATTTCACGCTCTCGGCCTGGACATTGCTTGCCTTCGTACCGGCCCTCGCACTGGCGATGGCGCTCCGCTTCGCCATCGAATGGACCCTTGCTTCGCTGGCCTTCTGGGTGACGCGGGTGACCGCCATCAACCAGCTCTATTTCGTGATCTTTCTGTTCCTCTCGGGATTCGCGGCGCCGCTCGATCTGCTTCCCGGCCCGGTGCGCACGCTGGCCGAGTGGCTGCCCTTCTATCGCATGCTCGGCTTTCCGGTCGAGCTCCTGCTGGGACGGCTCAGCCCGACCCAGGCACTCCTTGGTTTCAGTGCGCAGCTTGCCTGGTTAGGGATCGCGTTGCTCCTCCTCAATGTCACCTGGGCGAAGGGTGTGCGCCAATACTCGGCGGTAGGGGCTTGAGCCCATGACGACATTACGCCTCTTCTGGCTTCACCTCCGTCTCGGCGTGATGAACGAGCTGCAATACCGCACGAACCTGGTCATCCAGCTCGTGCAGTCTGCGGTGGGGCTGCTGACCGCGCTGCTGGGGTTGGGGATCGTCTTTTCCAAGACCGATAGCCTGGCCGGCTGGAGCTCGGCGGAGCTGCTGGCCCTCATCGGGGTCTACACGCTTGTCGCCGGCTTGACCCGGATGGTGGTGCAGCCGAGTCTGGCGAAGTTCATGGAAGATGTACGGTTGGGCACCCTCGATTTCACGCTGACCAAGCCGGTCGATGCTCAGATCCTCGTCAGCATGCGTCAAATCGAGGTCTGGAAGCTGGTTGACGTGATCGTCGGCATCGTGGTCCTGGGCATCGCCATCGCTCAGCTCGGCGCGACGATTGGGGTCGCGCAGGCGCTCGGCTTTGCGCTCGCGCTCGTGTCCGGGGTGGCGATCATCTACAGCTTCCTGATGATTCTGGCGACCTGCGCGTTCTGGTTCGTGCGCCTCGACAATATCCTGAACATCTTTCAGAGCATGTACGAGGCCGGGCGGTGGCCGATCGGCATCTATCCCCCCTGGCTGCGCACCGCCCTCACCTTTCTGGTGCCGATCGGGTTCGCGATCACCGTCCCCGCGGAAGGGTTGGTCGGGCGCCTGACCTCGCCAACGCTCCTCGGGGCCATCGGCCTCGCCATCGCTCTCCCAATCCTGGCGCGCCTCTTCTGGCGCTTCGGGATCAAGCACTACTCGGGCGCATCAGCGTAGCGATCGTTCGTTCGCGAAGCGGGAGCGCTCGCTTGCCGGTTCTGGCGACGCCGCCAGGGGCGTGGGCCAGGCGTCGTCAGGGATGACGCTAACGTTTCCCAAACGATGCGTCCCGCGGCGTTGAACCAACGGTATCCGCTGGGTACGATCGTCACACCATCGAGGCGAACGATGAAGCCCGGGGGTAAGACGGCGAAGCGTCGCCATGTGCCGCCGGCCAGCACCTCCATCGCCACGATGTTCGCGTCGTTGACTTGCCCAAACAGCTCGGGGATCTGGGTACAGTGCTCGCCCATGATGCCCACGCAGGGTGCATAACCGACCGTGGCAGGCGCATCGGACGCGGCAATCTTGTAACCGGCTCCCGCCAACTGCCATTGCGGGCGGGGCGGCCACTCCGGCCAGAGCCAGTCGCCACGGATCATCAGATCAAACTTCACGCGGTTGTCTCCGTCCGCGAGGACGGCGCGAGGCTCGCCGTCCCAGACCGCGTAGGCGAGCAGATCATCCCCCCAAAGCCGGTCGCGGACCCATGCCGCTGGAGGCGGCTCGTTCTGGCGGCGCACCACCTCGACGAGCGCTCCCCCGCCCGCCAGTAGGGCCGTCCAGGTGATCAGTTTGCGCCGGGAGAGGGTCATCATCGTCGTCACCTTTCGACTGGGCCCACACCATAGGCCGCCGCTGGCCTGGCCGTCGCGCCAACGCGGGCTTGATCTGCAAAACGGGCTGGCCGGTGAGGGAGTTCCCGCTGCGGTCGCCAGGTGACGTCGCGATCAGGTCAGTGGCGGAAGGCCGAGGGAGTCTCCATACTTGGAGGATCAAGGGGCCATCTGGCGACGAACCGCGCCGGTCACGAAAACGGGCCTCCATCGTTCGATGCGACCGGCCAGCGATGGTCGGGCGCCGCACGAGGGCGCCATGCCATACGAGACCAGATATGCAAAGAGCGGCGATGTCAGCATCGCCTACCAAATCGTTGGCGACGGTCCCCTTGATGTCGTTCTGGTGTCGAGTTGGATCACCAACGTTGAAGAAAACTGGAACTACCCGTCGTATGCACGGCTGCTGACCCGCCTGGGGTCGTTCAGCCGGCTGATTCATTTCGACAAACGTGGCACGGGGCTGTCTGATCGCGTCGCCACGCTCTCTTCGCTCGAAGAACGGATCGACGATGTGCGGGCCGTGATGGACGCGGCCGGATCACGCCGGGCGGCCCTCATCGGCAGCACCGAAGGCGCCGCGATGTGCGCTCTGTTCGCCGCGACCTATCCCAAGCGCACCGCGGGATTGGTCATGTACGGCGCGTACGCGAAACGGATCGCATCGCGGGATTACCCATGGGGGCCGACGCTGCAGGAGCGGGATGACTTCTACCGGCAGATGATGCGCCAGTGGGGTGGCCCAGCCGTGCTCGAATATCTGGCGCCTAGCAAGATCGAAGACGAGGAGTTCTGTCGCTGGTGGGCCGGGTATCTCCGTCGCAGCGCCAGTCCAAGCGCCGCGCTCGTGTTGACGCAAATGAACACGGAGATCGACATCCGCGAAATTCTCGGCGCCATCCGAGTGCCGACGCTCGTCCTGCACCGGGTCGACGACCGGCTTTGCCCCATCGAAGGCGCCCGATTCCTGGCGAGCCGCATCCCCGGAGCGAAGCTCGTCGAGTTGCCAGGGGGTGACCACCTGCCATTCGTTGGCGACATCGATGCCATTGTCGATTCCATTCAGGAATCGCTCACTGGCGTCCGCCCCTCTCCCCCGTCGGATCGGATCCTGACCACCCTTCTCTTCACGGAGATCGTCGGCGCGGCCGAACTGGCCACGCACCACGGGGACCACGAGTGGCGAGCACTGGAAGCGATCCATGATGAAACAATCAGGGAGCAACTGATCCGTTTCCGAGGCCGGGAAATCAAGAAAACCGTCAGCGGATTTCTCGCCGCGTTCGACGGCCCGGCGCGCGCGGTCAGATGCGCCAGCGCGATCATCGCGGCACTCGCCCAACGCGGAATCACCCTGCGCGCCGGGCTGCACACGGGTGAATGTGAGGCGATTGATGGTGACCTGAGGGGCGTTGCGGTTCATATCGCCGCCCGCATCATGGCTCGTGCTGGGTCAGGCGACAGCCTGGTTTCCAGCACGACTCGCGATCTGGTTGCAGGTTCAGAGCTCGATTTCGACGAGGTAAGCGGACTCCTGCTGGCGCCATCAGGCAATAGCTGGCGCCTGTTTCGGGTCAAGGACAGCACCACCGAAACCAGCCATGCCCCGGCTCCCAACCTCCTTGAACGCGCCGCGAGCAATGCGCACGGCAATCGTCTCAGCCGCCGCGAGCGCGAGATCGCGACCCTGCTCGCGCGCGGACGATCCAATCGCCAGATTGCCGAGGACCTGACCATCTCGATCGGTACGGTAGAACGCCATATCGCCAATACCTTCAACAAGCTCGGCTATCACAGCCGAGCCCAGGTTGCCGCCTGGGTTGTCGAGCAGGGCGTCGAGCAGATTCGTCCGGACTGACGACCGCGGTTCCCATCTGCTCCTGATGGTTCTGGTTCTGAAGCCCATGAAAGAATTACACACTCCCCGTACATAGTTTCCGGGATGTACCCCGAACCGCTGGCATCTACGCTCAATCGAGGTCATGTCGTGTGCTGGCCACCGACGCGTTGTTATCGCGCACACGCAAAGGAGACAAGCATGGGTGGGAGATCGAAAGGAGCCAAGGAGCGAATTGCGCGGCTTGGACGCCGCAGCATCTTGCGCACAGGCGGCGCACTCGTGGGCAGCGCTGCCTTGCTGGGGAGCGGCGCAGCCCAGGCCACTACGCTGTTGGGCGATCGGACTGAACGGCTATTGCAAGGGGACACCATCATGACGTACGAGATCGAAGGTCGGCTCCTCGAAGTCTGCACATGCAACATCCTCTGTCCCTGCTGGGTCGGCGAAGACCCGGACGGCGGCACATGTGACTCGTCGTTTGCCTGGCAAATCGACAAGGGCATGATCGAAGGCGTCGATGTTACCGGTCGCACCGTGGCCCTCTCGGTCCATATACCCGGCAACGTTCTGGCTGGCAACTGGCGCGCGGTCGTCTACCTCGACGACAAGACCACCGATGAGCAGGAGCAGGCGCTGCTCAAGGTCTTCACTGGCCAACTCGGCGGGGCGATCGCCGACCTGGCGGGATTGATCGGCGAGGTCATCGCGGTGGAGCGAGCGCCGATCACCTTCGCGGTCAATGAGGGCAAGGGGACGTTGACGATCGGCGATATGGTGGATACCGAATTGGCGCCATTCCAGGGCGCGACCGGAACGGCGACTGCCCTCCACGACACCGCGTTCACCACCATTCCCGGATCGCCTGCCTACGTCGGCAAGGCTGTTCACTTCCGGCGGGACGGCGCTCAGCACGGTCTCGCCGACGTCAACCTCCAGGGCAACAACGCCATTCAGGGGCTGTTTCACTTCGCGGCCTGACGTCTTCAGTTAGATTGGCCCTACGTAGGTGCTCACAGAGTTCTGGAACATCGGCGCCGTTTGCCGTGGCGCGGGCGACGCAGGCGTCGCCCCTACCGACGCGGAGGCGTGGAAGGTTGATCGCATGCTTGCTGCACAGAGCCGGTCCGCTGGCTCCCTGACCGATCCGTTGGTCTGGGCCGTGATCCTCGGTTCATGGACCCTGGCGCTGATCATACAGGCGATGGGTCACGATGGCGCGCTTTCTCACGACGTCCTGCTCGACAGCGAGGGTCTGCCGCCCCTCTCCACGCTCCTCCTCTTCCTCGTAGCGTGGCAAGTGATGACCGCGGCGATGATGCTTCCCTCCAGTCTCCCCCTGGTTGGATTGTTCGCCAGGGCAAGTCGCGGTCAGCCCCGGCCTGGCCTGGCGGTAGCCGCGTTTCTGGCCGCGTATTTCTCCGTCTGGACGGGATTTGCCGCCGTCGCCCTGCTCGGCGATGCAGGGCTGCACTCGGTCGTTGAACGCTGGCACTGGGTTCACGAGCGGCCGTGGTTGGTATCCGGCGCGGTCCTTGTGCTCGCCGGCGCGTTTCAATTCAGCCCGCTCAAGGAACGGTGCCTCGACGCGTGCCGCACGCCGGTCAACTTCCTCCTCCGGTACTATCAGCGGGGCGCACGCGCGGCCTGGGAGCTCGGCCTGCGTCACGGTCTCTTCTGTCTGGGGTGCTGCTGGGCGTTGATGCTGACGATGTTTGCGGTCGGCGTCGGCAGCCTCGTCTGGATGGCCGGTTTGACCGGAGTCATGGTGATTGAGAAGACCGCGCGACACGGACGTCGCATAGCGCCGGTGGTCGGGATTGCTCTACTAGTCTGGGGAGCTCTGGTGATGCTTCAGCCCGGCTGGTTGCATGCTCTCCCGCTTGGACACTGAGGTAGAGGATCAGGAATCCGCGTGGGTGATTGATTCCAGCCGGGGGTCAGCGCCTTCGGCCTCTTCGACGCGCTCGACTTCGGGGATCACGCCGCCGGCGACCCAATGCATCACGTCTACCTTCGTCGCTTCCCCGCGCGCGAACTCGCGGATGATGCGTCCCTTGTGGAAGACCAGGATGCGATCGCAGACGCCCAGCGTCTCCTCGATCTCGGAGGAGGTGAAGAGGAGGGCCAATCCTTGCCGCGCCAGCTCGTTGCACAGGGCATAGATCTCCGATTTGGCGCCGACGTCGACACCGCGCGTGGGGTCATTAAGGATCAGAATCTCCGGCCCGGTAGCCAGCCATTTGGCGACCACGACCTTTTGCTGGTTCCCCCCGGACAGGTTGATCACCCGTTTGTCGATGCTGTCCGTGGCCACATTGAGTTTTCGCACATAGTCCGTGGCCAGTCCCCGCTCCCGGCCACGGTCGATGAGTCCCAGGCGGTCAAGGAGTTTGTCGAGCACGGAGAGGCTGGCGTTGCGCCGGATCGACCAGGAGGTCATCAACCCTTCTTCACGGCGGTTGGCCGGGACGAGGGCGAAGCCCTGCTTGATGGCATCGAACGGCGAGCGGGGCGGACTCGATCGTCCTTTGTAAATGACCTCCCCCGCGGCGGGCTTTTCCAGCCCGAAGAGGACGTTAAAGACATCGTGCACGCCTGAGCCTTCCAGGCCAGCGAAACCGAGAATTTCACCGGGCTGGACGGCGAAGCTAACCGGGCCCACATCGTGCCCAACGCGCAAGCCACGCACATCAAGCGCGGGCGATCGGTTGTCGGCAACCAGCTCTCGCGTGGGGAATGCTTCGCCAAGACGCCGCCCAATCATGCGGGTGATGACCTCCGGAATCGAAATTTCCGCGATTGGCCACGTCCCTTGATGGCGGCCATCGCGGATCACGGAGATGCGCTCACAGATGGCAAAGACTTCCTCCAGCCGGTGGGAGACGTAGATGATGGTGAGCCCCTTGTCGCGCAAGCGTCGCAACAGGATAAAGAGGCGCTCCGTTTCGGCGGCGCTGAGCGCGGAGTTCGGTTCATCCATGATGATGATGTCGGACTGCTGCTCGAGCGTGCGCGCGATTTCGACGAGCTGCTTTTCGGCGACGGACAGCGTCCCCACCCTGGTGTGCGGATCGAGATCGACGCCCATCTCGGCAAGAATTCGCTTCGTGGAAGCGACCATCTGCCGCTCGTTGAGCAGGCCGGATCGTGACGTCATTTCGCGATTCGCAAAGATGTTGCCCGCCACGGTCAGGTGTGGGAAGAGATTCAGCTCCTGAAAGACGATGCTGACGCCCTGCTTGCGCGCCTGCAACGGATCGCCGATGACGACCGGATCGCCACGCAGCACGAGGGACCCGCTGTCGGGCTGATAGACGCCCGCCAGCATCTTCATGATCGTCGACTTGCCGGCTCCGTTCTCGCCGACTACCGCGTGGATCTCGCCCCGCACGATGCCGAACGAGACATCGTTGACGGCGGTGATGCCGCCGAAACGCTTGGTCACATGATCCAGGCGGATAATCTCGTTGGCGAGGCTTTCGGGCATGACAGCGCTCAACGTATTCCCGAGCGGTTTCCGCCCGAGCATTTGCCCGGGCGGAAATGCCGCTCCGTTGCTCTACGGCGCCGGGGTCGCGCGCGGCATGCCCGGAGTCCGCAGATCGTCGTACGGGCGGCCCGAGGCTTCCAGGTCCGCGTAGTTCTTGGCCATGTAGTCCTTGTAGTAGTCGTACTGAACCTGGTTGTCGGTCTGGCGAGCGACATAGTCGTCAACGTTATCGATCGTGACGACCTCGGTCGGCGTCTCTTCCCACTTCGCGACCAGCGGCGTGCCGTTGATCAGATGCTCGGCGAGCATGCGCACCGGCAGGTAGCCCTGGAGGTACTCCTGTTGGCCGACCGTGACCTGCGCCCAGCCATCCTTGATCGCCTGCAGCGTGGGGGGATCGAGGTCGTAGCCGCCGATCAGCCACGAACCGCCGGTGCGCTCCTTGAGCTGCGCCAGGTTCGGGATATCGATCGAGCAGAGTCCAACTGCCGCCACCGCGTCAGGATTGGCGGCCATGACGTTTTCCCAGCGGCCGTAGTTGTCGGGCACCGGAATCAGCACTTCCTGCGCTTCGAGGACGTCGAACGATGTGCCCTCGAACGCCTTGCGCAGCCCGGAGTCGCGGTCCTGCAACACCTTCGCCGCCGCGGAGCAGATGCCGACGGCGATCTTCCCTTCGGTGACGCCGGCGGCATCGAGCTGCTTGAGCAGCTCCCCGCCCAGGATCACGCCGGAGTTGTACTCGTCTTGCCCCACCCACGCCGTCAGCGCCGTCTCCAGACCGGTGACGTTAGCGCCAACCAGCGGGATGCCTGCATCAACCGCCTGCTGTATCGGGGTGATCCACTGGTCGCCAGGGAGGGTCACGACGGCGATGCCGTCGAATCCACGCTGCACGGCGGCATCGAAGAAGGCTTGGTGCGTCTGCGTATCGAACGACGCGTCGCCGAACACTTCGAGCGTAACGCCATAATCCTTCGCCGCATCCTCGGCCCCGACCTTCATCCGCTCGGTGAAGGTGTTCAGCCCGTGCAGCACGTAGGCGATCTCGATATCGCTGTGATCCGCCGCGGGCGTCGCGTCCTGCGCCGCGGCTCCGATGATCGGAACCATGAGCAGGAAGAGCACTACAGTCAGTGCCATGATCGATCGGATTCGACTCACGTCAATACTCCTTCGCATCCTTCGCTCGTGGCCAGGCCGACGTCATCGTCCCCTGCC
The DNA here is from genome assembly GCA_038246475.1 of Thermomicrobiales bacterium. Taxonomy (GTDB): domain Bacteria; phylum Chloroflexota; class Chloroflexia; order Thermomicrobiales; family UBA6265; genus JACCXM01. The sequence continues at coordinate 32,310 of JBBRVX010000033.1, forward strand.
GTCATCGAGCGTTCGTGAGACCGTCTCAGCCGCCTTCTCTCGTTCACTGCTGGCTTGTTTCACCCCCTTTCCGTGAAGGCCCGCACGAGGCCAGGCGCGATTCGGCGCGAATCATGAGCGCCGTTTGATGAGGTAATCGAGCGTGACGGCGACGATGATGACGATGCCGGTCACCGCCGTCGACCAGGCCGGGGGCACCGCCAGCAGGGCCAGGCCGTTCTGAATGAGCGCGATGATCAGGGCCCC
>JBBRVX010000034.1:0-32130 GCA_038246475.1 Thermomicrobiales bacterium
AAGGCATCTCGTCGTTCTTCGCGTACGTTCTGTTTTCCGAGATCCCTCTGGACGTTTCCTCGGGATGGCACAACGTCTGAACGCCACTCGCCGCACAACGTATCTCGATCGTTGGCGTTTTTCAGGGACGTTTCCCTAGTGCAGTCTCAGACGACCAGGTTGGGCATCGCCTTCCGGGGAGGGACACGGCATGCCGTGTCCTCGGCCACCCCCGGAGCCGCGGCCGCGGCACGGGGCACGGCGTGCCGTGCCCCGACCGCCGACGCCGCGACCGCATGCCCCACCGGGTTCCCCGATCGTGCACTGGGCCAACTCGGGACCTTTGCTCATCGTCAAATTTCGTGGCACATCAGCCATTGACCCTCTCCGGCGGGAACGTTGTCGCTCATCCGCGGCGCAGTGAACGCTTCGGCTCCCGCGTCTTCAACTGATCCGAGCCCTGCCGCGCATGCCATCAGGAACGGCAAACGGCGAGTATTCTTGCCCAATCATGCCGAGCTTCTGGCGGAGCCATGGACGGAGGAATGGGTTGGCTGTCACATCGAAGCACCCGGTCAACCCACTGATCGGCAAGAGGAGCAATGCTGGCGGGGACCCCGGGGGCGCGGTTCCTCCTTACGCCTGGGTCGTTGTCATCGTCGTCGCGATTACCCTGACGATCGCCTCGGGGGCCCGCTTTCTCTTTGGCGTCGCGCTCAAACCCGTTTCAGAGGAGTTCGGCTGGAATCGGGCCCAACTGACCGGCGCGGTCATGCTGGGCATGGTTGTCCTCTCGATCTGTCAGCCGCTGGTCGGAATCCTCGTCGATCGCATTGGTCCCAAACGCATCCTCGTCGTAGGCTTGTCCCTCCTCGGCCTCTCGCTCATCCCCATGTCCTTCGCCACCAGTCTGTGGCAGATCTATCTCCTCTATGGCGTGCTCATGTCGCTTGCCCTTGCTGCCGCGTCTCCCGTGCTCGCCACCTCGATCGTGGGGCACTGGTTCGACAGGAAGCGTGGGCTGGCGATGTCGATAGCCACCTCCGGCTCCGCATTCGGACAGCTGCTGATCGTGCCGTTGGCGACCTGGATCATGCTGATGACGACCTGGCAAGTCACCTATCGCGTCCTCGCCGTGGCCATCCTGGTGGTCGCGCTTCCTCTCAGCGCCCTGTTTTTGCGCGACGCTCCTCGCGTCGTCAGCGACACGCTAGGGAACGCTTCGGCGCCGCAAGAGGGACTTGCGCTGCGCGAGGCGATTTCCCATCCCGCGTTCTGGCTGCTCGGGTTCGGCTTCGCCGTCTGTGGCTGGACGATGGCCTTCCCCAACACCCATTTCATGGCGTACGCCGATGACATGGGGATGTCGGTCCTGCACGCCGCTAATACCATTTCGGCTACCGCGATCTTTAGCATCGTCGGCAGCGTTCTCCTGGGCATCGCCGCCGATCGCTACCGGCGCACGTCCGTCCTGGCGCTCACCTACGCGCTGCGCGGCCTCGCGTTCCTCCTGCTGCTGCTCCTTCCGGCGGGAAACTTGCTGTATGTCTACGGTCTCGTGCTCGGCATCTCCTGGACGGCGACCACCCCCCTGACCGCGGCGATCGCCGCCGATCGCTACGGTCCGAAGCATCTCGGCCTGATCTTCGGCTCACTCTTTACCTTCATGAATCTCGGCTTCGGGGTCGGATCACTGCTCGACGGCATCATTTATGAGGCCACCGGGGGATACACCGCCGCGTTGGTCATCAACGTGGCGCTTGGTCTCGCCGCCAGCGTCACGACCGCCCTGGTGCCAGTGTTCGGTGCGGAAAGGTCGCGGGCGTCGACTCTGCCTTCGTCGCGGGAGCAGGGCACTGTTCCGGCCCGAGCGGCATCCTGATTATGGTATGTTAGCCTTGTTCACGGCGCCAGTCTGCCGTATCCTGTCAGGCCGTGCCGATCCGGACCAGCCGTCGCCGCGACGCTGAACCGTTCCCATTGATGACGCGCAAAGGAGCACCATGCCGGCGATGCGGGACTTTTTCCAGCGCCGGGGCAAGTTTCGGCCCGAGGGCTCGGACGAGGACCGCGCTGACCACCAGATTCCGGAAGACCTCTGGATCAAGTGCCCGAAGTGCGGCGAGCTGATCTACGGCAAAGAGCTGGAACGGGGCGATCAGGTCTGCCCCAAATGCGCGTATCACTTTCGCCTCCGCGCCCGGCAGCGCATTGCCCAACTCGTCGATCCGGGATCGTTCGACGAGTGGCATGCCAACGTGCAGCCGGAAGATCCTCTCCACTTCGCCGATGGTGGGGGAGCGTACGACCTCAAGCTGGAACAAACGCAAAGCAAAAGCGGCGAGCAGGAAGCGCTCATCGTTGGGCGCGGCACGATTGAAGGCGCCCCCGTGGCGCTCGCCGTGTCTGATTTCGATTTTCTCGGCGCCAGCATGGGCTCGGTGTATGGGGAGAAGCTGGTCCGGGCCATCGAGCGCACTGGCGAACGCGGCGAGCCCCTGGTCACCATCTCCTCCTCTGGCGGCGCTCGCATGCACGAAGGGCTGTTCTCGCTCATGCAGATGGCCAAGACCGTGGCGGCGCTCGCGAGGCTGGGCCGGGCCGGCGTGCCCCACTTTGCCCTGCTGGCCGACCCGTGTTACGGCGGGGTCACGGCCTCGTACGCCACGGTGGCGGACGTGATCATTGCCGAGCCGGGCGCGATGATCGGGTTTGCCGGGCCGCGGGTGATCGAGCAGATCACCCGCCAGAAACTCCCCGAAGGGTTCCAGACCGCCGAGTTCCTGCTGGAACATGGCATGATCGACATGATCGTGCCTCGCGTCGATCTCCGCGCCACGGTCGCCACCCTCCTCAAGCACCACGGGTCAGCGGATGCTGGTGCTGCAGTTCCCTCCCCGCTGCCTGCCCATGAGCTCCTGGTTCAGGCGCATGACTGACGTTTCGATCTCCGCGAGCGTGGACGGCCTCGTCCTTCCCACCGCCTGGGAGCGCGTCAAGCTGGCGCGCCATGCCGAGCGGCCCCATACGCTGGACTATGTGCATGAGCTGGCCACCGATTGGGTCGAGCTGCACGGCGACCGCGCGTTTGGCGATGACCGGGCGTTGATCGGCGGCCTGGCCACCTTCAACGGACGCACCGTGCTGGTGCTCGGTCACCAGAAGGGGAGCGACACGAAGGAAAACATCGCGCGCAACTTCGGCATGGCGCGGCCGGAAGGCTACCGCAAGGCGGAACGCCTGATGCGCCACGCCGAGAAGTTCGGGTTTCCGGTCATCACCTTCATCGACACCCCCGGCGCCGAGCCTGGCATCGGCTCGGAAGAGCGCGGCCAGGCCACGGCCATTGCCGAAAGCCTGCTGGCCATGGCCGACCTCGGCACGCCAACCGTGGCGGTGGTGATCGGTGAAGGGGGCTCCGGCGGAGCCCTGGCCATCGGCGTCGCCGATCGGATCCTGATGCTCGAAAACGCGATTTACGCGGTCGCATCACCCGAGGCCTGCGCGGCAATTTTGTGGAAAGATTCCGGGCGCGCGGCCGAGGCGGCGGAAACCATGCGCATTACCGCCGCCGATCTGGCGCGGTTCGGCATTGTCGACGAGGTGGTGCCGGAGCTCGTTCCCGCGCACGAGAGCCCGCGCGAAGCGATCCGCGCCGCCGGAACCGCGATTGAGCGACATCTGAGCGAATTGATTCGCGAATTTCCCCGGCACGATGTCGCGGCCATGGATCGGCTCCGCGCCGCTCGCTACGAACGCTTCCGGCGCATTGGCGCGTGGCAAGAGGCCGTTCCCACGTAGGAACGGCCTGCCGCGGCGGCATCGGAACGACCTCCCGATCGCTCCTTAGCCGACCTCTTCATTGCCAGGATCAATCCAGCCGTGCCGTAGCGCATAAATGACGGCCTGGGTGCGGTCGTTGACCTGCAACTTGCGCAAGATCGACGTGATGTTGTTCTTGACCGTCTGGTCGGAAATGGTCAGGATACTGGCGATCTCCTTGTTGCTCAATCCCTGGGAAACGAAGCCCAGAATCTCGATTTCCCGTGGGCTGAGTGGAGAATAGCCTTCCTTTTCGACGGCGCCGCGACGACTGCTGGAGCGCACTTCATCAAGCAACTGCGCTGAGACAAAGCTTGGCGCTTGCGCTTCGTCGTCGCTCTCGCCGGCCACGTGGCGGATGAGCCGCACCAGCTCCTGCATTTCGATCGCCTTGGCGGCGAAGGCGTCGGCGCCGCTGCGAATTGCCGCGAACAGATGCCCGTCATCCTCATGCATGGTCAGAATCACCACCGCGGTTCCCGGATGGCGCCGTTTGATGGCGCGGGCGACGTCAAAGCCCGACATCGTGGGCAGGCTGATATCGAGCAGAACCACATCGGGCGCGAACTGATCGGCCGCCTGAATCGCGGTTGGCCCGTCAGCTGCTTCGGCAACGACGATGAGATCCCGCTCATTTTCCAGTCCCATGCGGATGCCGCGGCGAAAGAGCGGATGATCGTCGACGATGAGGATTCCTACCCTGCTCACTGCTCAACCTCCTTCGACCCAGCGCCGGCCATCGGCAGCGGGATAGTCACGACAATTCGGGTTCCGCGGCCAGGGGTGGAATCGATCAGGAAGTCACCCCCAAGGATATCGGCGCGTTCTCGCATCCCTGGCAATCCCTGTCCCCGCCCTGCCGTCGGGCCAATGCGCCGCGGCGGAAACCCCTGTCCATCGTCAGCAATCTCCAGCGCCACCGTGCCGGGCCGCCGTTCGATCACGATCGTTACTTGATTGGCGGCGCCGTGGCGGCGCGCGTTGCTGACCGCCTCCTGCGCAATGCGGTAGATGGCGAGCTCGATATCGGCCGGCAAGCGGTCTCGGGTTCCGATTGCCCTCCCCTCTATCGAGACAGTCGGCCCCCAGAGCGGAGTCATGCCCGCCAGTCCTTGCAACGCGGCCAGCAGGCCGCGCTCTTCCAGGAGCCGTGGACGCAGGCCGGCCATGAGCGCACGCAGATCATCGAGGGCATCACGCAGGAGCTCACGGCCGCGCAGCAACTCGTCCCGCGCCGCGGCCGGAGCGCGATCGAGCGCGGAGATGGCCATATCGACGCCAAACAAGGCGGCGGCCATCGACTGCGCGGGGCCGTCATGAAGATCCCGCGCCAGCGCGCGCCGCTCTTCTTCGCGCGCACCGGCTACCACCTCCCGCGCACGAGACGTTCGGGAACGGGGCGGCATCTCGCTGTCAGTCGTCGCTCCGGCTCTGGCCATGATCTCCACACGCTGAACGCGAACGCCGCCCCACGGGGCGTGGAGCGGCGGGTCCAGACGATGAGTATACGGCCGGACAGGGTGTACGTACAGTCCGGGCGATTCTTGCCGCTATGCCGTTAGCGTTGCCGCGCGCCAATCACCCACGGGCAGGAGAAACGAGAAACTGCCGAAGTCGTAAATCGTGAGGTCATACCCGAAGAGCGAGCCGTTCCTCCCCGCTGCCTTTCCTTCCCAGACCTCCTCGAACGCCGCCTTGATGGCCAGCACATCAGCCGGGGTTATCGGAGCGGCGTTATGGGCCGGAAACACCCTATCGACCTCGTCCATCAGGTCACCGACTCGCTGGAGTGATCGGCGAAAGTCCGCCGGGCTGCTGTCCGGGAAGAAGATGTACATTTTTCCCAGATAGAGCAGGTCCCCCACAAACAGGGCGCGCGCCACACGATCGAGGAACGAGACGCCTCCCGCTGAATGACCCGGCGTATGGATGACCTCCAGCACACGATCGCCTAGATCGATGCGGTCACCATCTTCAAGCAGTCCAGTTGGTTCTCGTCCCGGCAGCCCCGCGTTGGGATCGAAGCCCGCTGGCAGCCGGCGTGCATCTACGGCGTCCGCCGCAAACGCGGCGACATAGCGAGCAGCGGGAAACCCTCCCCGCATCCCTTCGACTTCACTGGGGTGCACCCGGACATCTTCGAAGGGATGACTTGCCCCGACGTGGTCCCAATGCGCGTGCGTTTGCAGGACGACCGGTCGCTTCGTCGAGAGCGAGCCAACGAGACCCGCGAAGTCACCCACGCCCATGCCGGTATCCAGCACCGCGACATCGTCGCGGCCCTCGATCAGGTAGACCTTCACATCCTCGGCATGATGCGGCTCCCGAATCATCGTAATGTCGTGCGGAAACCGCTGCACCTCGAACCAGTCCTGCGCTGCCATCTGGAGGCTCCTTGCCGTTCCCCTGTCGCCGGATATGCGCGAGGCCGCGTCGCCTACCCAGGCTCACCCGTCTCCACGGTCACGTTTTCCAGGCGATTGACCAGACCGGCCAATTCATCGTCGTCGAGCTTGCGGAAGAGTGGCAGCGGCGGCGGCAGCGCACGACCCTGCGGAAGCTCACGTGGTTCCCACGGCAGCGCATGGACCGATCCGTCATCCCCCAGGAACTCATGCAACTGCTGCGCCGAGAAGGGGAGGTAGGGCGCGCTCAGGACGCGCAGGGAGCTGATCACCTGGAGCGCCGTCCAAAGCGCCGTCCCCGCTCGTTCGGGGTCGGTTTTCAACGACTTCCAGGGGGCCGCGTCGTCGATGTAGCGATTCAGGGCTCCGGCCAGCGCCATCATCGAGAGTAAGCCATCGCGCAAATGAACCGCCTCGATCCGGGTGGCCACCGCGGCGAACGCATCCCGCGTTGCCGCCAGCATCGCCTCATCAGCGGTGGACAGTGGGCCCGGCCGCGGCACGACGCCGCCGAAACGGCTCTGGGTGAAGGCCAGGAGCCGGTGCACGGCGTTCCCGTAGGTCGCCACCAGCTCGTCGTTGTTCCGGCGCTGGAACTCGTCCCAGGAGAAATCCGTGTCGCGGCTCTCGGGAGCGTTGATCGTCAGAAAGAAGCGGATCGCGTCGGCGTCAAAGAGGTCGAGCGCTTCGGGCAGGTAGGGCAGGCGGGAGGTATAGGTGCGTGACGACGAGAGCTTCTGACCGTCCAGCGTCAGGAACTCGTTGGCGGGCACGTCGTACGGCAAGGCCAGGCCGCCATACCCCAGCAACATCGCTGGCCAGATGATCGCATGAAAGGGAATGTTGTCCTTGCCGACGAAGTAATACGATCGCCCAGGCGATGAACCGTCCGCACGGAGCGTCCACCATGGCTTCCAGGCGTCCGGCTCTCCCTGGCGTTCCGCCCACTCCATCGACGCCGAGAGGTAGCCAATCACGGCGTCGAACCAGACGTAAATCCGCTTGTCGTCAAACCCCTCGAGCGGAATCGGCACGCCCCAGTCGAGATCGCGCGTAATCGCCCGCGCCCGCAGCCCTTCCTTGAGCCACCCTTGCACGAATCCCAGCACGGCGGGCCGCCAATGGTCGGACGACGCGTCCACCCACTCCGCAAGCCGGTCCTGAAACTTCGGCAAATCGAGAAAGAAGTGGGTGGTGTCCCGCGTTTCCGGGGTCGCCCCGGTCAGCTTGGAGCGAGGATCAATCAGGTCGATCGGATCGAGCGTGCGGCCGCAGTTGTCGCACTGGTCGCCTCGCGCATCGCCGTAGCCGCAATGCGGACAGGTCCCCTCGACATAGCGGTCGGGCAGGAAGCGCTTGGCCTCCGGATCATACATGGCGATCTGCGTGTCCTGGAAGAGGTATCCCTGCTCCAGCAGCCGCAGGAAGAATTCCTGCGTGACGCGATAGTGGATCGGCGTCAATGTGGTCGTGTAGAGATCGTAACTCAGGCCGAGCCGGCGGAAGCTCTCGGCGATGCCAAGATGATTCTCCTCGGCCAGCGCGCGGGCGGAAATCCCCAGCTTATCCGCCGCCACGGTAATCGGCGTCCCGTGCATGTCCGACCCGGAAACCATCAGCACATGATTGCCGACCATGCGGTGATAGCGGGCAAAGATGTCCGGCGGCACATAGGCGCCCGCCGCGTGGCCTAAATGACGAGGTCCACTGGCGTAGGGCCAGGCCACGGCAACCAGGATATGCTCCGGCTCCCGCGACGGCAATGGAGGCGTAGCCGCGGGCGCCGCCGGAACTGGTGTTTCACTCACTGATAGAGGCCTCGTTTCGCGGCAATCCAAACGTTCAGGACATCGAGCATATTGTGCCAAGTATCGCGAGCCGGGCGCACCTTGCTCCCCTCGCCGTACGTCCACACCACGGGAACGGACGAGACACGATAGCCGCGCAGCCGGGCGATCGCCAGCAGCTCCACGTCAAAGGCCGTCACCCGCGGACCCGAGATGGCCTGTCGTCCCTCACGGTAGAGCCGTGATCGCCGCAAGAGATCCCTCGCGACATCGGCACGAAAGAGCTTGAAGCCACATTGCGTGTCCTGCACGCCAGGGATCAACAACACCTGCACGAGGCGATTGAAAACCCTGCCCATGAGATGGCGATAGGGTGGCTCCGCGATCCGCCGCGCTCCGGCCCCTTCTCGCGAGCCAATGGCGATGTCGCTCCCCTGTTCCAGGGCCGCTCGCAGCGTGAGGAGAAACGCCAGCGGCGTTGCCAGATCGGCGTCGCTGAAGCCAATCTGCTCGCTCGTCGCCGCAAGCATCCCGGCGCGCACGGCGGCCGCCTTCCCGCCGTGCGGAATGCGGAGCAGCATCCCTTGGGGAAACCCCGCCAGTGCCCTCGCCACTATGGCCGCCGTGTCGTCGGCGCTTCCATCATCGACCACGATCAGCTCGGTGACGAAGGGCTGAGCGCGCATCCAGGCGATGGCCTCCCGCACTGTCCTGCCGATGCGCGCCGATTCGTTGTACGCCGGGATGATGAGCGACAGCGAAGCGGTTCGGCGCCGCCTCGGTTCATGGGCTGCCGCATTATCGAGTTCCGGCAATGCTGCCCCTGCGAGCCGCGCGTGAGCGAGAGGATTCATCACCGCAATTACTACCATCATCGGGAGCATCGCGCCGGTATGGTATCGTCGCCGCCGGATCGCCCCGCGATTGATGAGGGAAAACCTGATGCAGCTGCTCGGGGCTCATATGTCTGTTGCTGGCGGTCATGCGCTGGCCATCGATCGCGCGACGACGTTCGCGATGACGGCTTGCCAGATCTTCACCAAAAACGCGAATCAGTGGAACGCTAAGCCGATTGCGCCCGAGGCGGCCGAGAGCTTTCGGAGCCGTTTTGCGGAGAGCGATGTCGCGTTCGTTGTCGCTCACGACTCGTATTTGATTAACCTGGCCACGCCTGACGACGCGCTGTGGGAGCGTTCGGTTGCCGCCTTCGGCGACGAATTGGAACGATGCGCACAGCTCGGCGTGCCCTCGCTGGTGACGCATCCGGGCGCCCATATGGGGAGCGGCGTCGATGCCGGCATCGCCCGCGTGGGAGAGGCGCTGAACCGCTTGTTCGACGAGCAACCCGATCGCGATGTCACAGTCCTTCTGGAAACCACCGCCGGCCAGGGCACGACACTCGGCCGCGCGTTCGAAGAGCTCGCCGGAATCCTTGCCCTCGTCGAGGATCAGCGCCGCGTGGCTGTCTGTCTCGATACCTGTCATATCTTTGCGGCGGGTTACGATCTGCGCGACGCGGAGACGTATTCCGCGACGATGCAGGCATTCGAGGAGATTATCGGGCTGGATCGCCTCCAGGTGTTTCACCTGAACGACTCCAGGAAAGGGCTCGGCGCCAAGGTCGATCGCCATGCCCATATCGGCGAAGGTGAGCTGGGGCAGGAAGCGTTCAGACTGCTGCTGACCGATCCCCGCTTCGCCGACCGGCCAGGGATCCTGGAAACGCCGAAGGATGAGGACGAGCAGGGCGATCAGCGCAACATGTCGCTGTTGCGTCAGTTGGCAGGAGCTGCTCCTCCCGCATCGCTCCTCGCTCCGTGAGCGAGCCTCGCCGTCGCAACTGGACCGCGCCTGAACCCCGGCCCCCGCGGCCGGCGCACTCCCGACCACGCCGCCGGAATGCCCCGGCCCTCCCTCTCCACCAGATCGAGCCGCCTCGCTTCATTGCTGCCCTTGCCCGCTGGTCCGCCGGCCTGGGTGGGGATCCTGACCGGCTCCGCGGTCTTTTGGCGGCAACGCTTGCCGTCTGCGGTCTCGTTCTATCGCTGTTGGCCACATGGGCGGACGTCACGATTCATCGCGGCGTGGCCGATGGCATTTCCCCGCCGGTGGTGCGCCACTACACGGGCCGGGATTTGGCCGCGAATGTCGATTTGACCCGTTTTGCCCCCGAGCAACTCTCGGCGGTCACGGCGGGCTTGCAGGCGAACGGCATCCGCTATGTGCGGCAAAGTTTCTCCTGGGCGGAGATCGAGCCATCTCCCGGAGAGTATGCCTGGGAGCGTTACGACGCCATCGTCGAGGCGCTCAATCGCCGCGGCATCAGCCCGGTTGCCGTGCTGCACCGTGCACCCGCGTGGATTCGATCGCCGGAAAGCGCGAGTGCGTTTGATGCCCCGCCAGCCGATCTCGCGGCGTTCGAACGGTTCGTGGGGGCGCTCGCCAGCCGTTACGGGGACGATGTCCCATTCATCCAGATGTGGGATCTGCCGAACCTGCGCAGCCATTGGGGCGGATCGAGCGCGGACCCCATGGCCTACACCTCGCTCCTCGCGATTGGCTCGAATGCCGCCCGCGGCGCCAATCCCAACGCGGTCATTCTGCTCGCGGAGCTCGACCCCTTTGCCGGCGATGACGAAACCAACGACCTCGATTTCCTGAAGGGGATCTACGCGGCGGGTGGTTCTGCCTTCTTCGACATCGTCGCCGCCCGCCTCGACGGCGGCACGCGTTCTCCGTACGACCGCGCTCCGCGCGTGGACACCCCCAGCCTGTCGCGGGCCATCCTGATCCGCGATGTGATTGAAGCCGAGGGGGATTTCGCCAAGCCGATCTGGGCGACGCACTATGGTTGGAGCGCGGACCCGAGCGGGGTCGGCTCGTTCGGCGCCAGCGCCCAGGCCGACTACGTCATTGCCGGTTTGGAGCGGTCACGTGCGGAATGGCCCTGGATGGGTCCGCTCTTCCAATGGGGTCTCATCCCAGGTCCAGATCTGGGAGGGGGCACGCCCGCCGGCATGTCGCTCCTCCGCGACGACGGGGCGCCCACGTCGCTTTTCACCGAGCTCGGCGCGTTTGCGGCCCGCGGCGGCGTGGCGGCGGCGCCGACTGGCCTGGCCCCCGTCGCCGCGCACCAGTACGTTTGGGAAGGCAACTGGGACCTGCAACATCTCGGCTCCGATACGTATCGGACGACGTCGGAAGTCGACGCTCGCTTGCGTCTCCGCTTTGATGGAACAGGAATCGTTGCCCGGGCGCGCCTGAGCCGGGAAGCGGGCAGCATTGAAGTTACCATCGATGGTGTGCCCAGCAAGGTTTCCCTTGAGTCGTCCCAAGCCACCGATGTCAATATTCCGCTCGCCCGGCGATTGCCCGCCGGCATCCATGATATCTCCATTCGCCTGGCCGAACCGGGACAATTCACGATTGGCGGCCTGGTCGTAGAGCGCGCCATTCCCATGCAATGGCCGATCCTGCTCCTCCTGGCCAGCGGCATCCTGCTCCTCTTTCTGGGACTTTTCGACGGGCTTCTCCTCGTCGCCGAACGGACAGAGCGCTTGCAGCGTCGTCGCGGCGGCGAGCTCTGGCCCGAGCTGCCGCATATCCCTGACTGGAGGCCCGCCCGCCGGGCCTGATCAGTCGCATCGTGCCTGGCCCCCTATACTTCCGCAATCTTCCGGCAGGGCCATGCCGGTCGTGGAAGATCCGCGACGAGACAGGACGCAATGCTGACCCAATCTCCCGTTGTCCCGAGCGTTGATGCGGAATCCCCCCTGCCACCGGTTGACAGCGCTCCAGACGCTCCAGACGGAGAACGCCCCGACCCGCCCACCGGTCCTCGCGACGTCGAGGTCTCGCTCTGGCGCCGGGCGCTTAGCCCGCAAACGCTGATTTCGTTCGGCATCGCCGCCGCCATTCTCTGGTTCGTCGTGCGCCGCCTCGATGTGGACCCCGCCGCGATCTGGGCACAGCTTCGCCAGGCGAATCCGTTCCTGCTGGCAATGGCCTTTCTCCTCTGGTACGGCGCCTTCCTGGTGCGAGGCTGGCGTTGGGGTTACATGATCGCCTCGGCGGGCGTCGCGAACGGACCGGGACGGCGCATTCCTCCGACCCTCGAGCTGGCCCAGATCATCCTCCTCGCCTACTTTGCCAACTCGCTGGTGCCCGCCAAACTGGGCGATGCGTACCGTGCCTATCTCCTGCGGCGGGAGGGAGGCGTTCCGCTCAGCGCCGGGTTTGGCTCCATTCTGGCCGAGCGGCTGGCCGACGCCCTGATGCTGGTGGTGGTTCTCGGCGGCTCGGCGCTGGTCGTCTTCGGGCGGCAGATGCCCGCGCAAGCCTCACCCGCGCTCTCGCTGGGCGCGTTCGTGCTGGCCGCCGGCCTCGGTGGCCTCGCGGTGATGTGGTTCACGCGCGATCTCCTCGTCCGTCTACTTCCTGCCCGCTTTCGGGAGGCCTACGGCCGTTTGCAGGGGGCCGTCTTCGGATCGCTGCGACGGCCCGCTGTCGTTTTCGGCATCAGCCTGCTGCTCTGGCTCAACGACGGCATGCGCGTCTGGTTCGTCGCCCGCGCGCTCGACGCGAACATCTCGCCTTCAGTGGCGATCCTCGTCGCCGTGATGGGCGCGCTGCTCACGATCATCCCCTTCACTCCGGCCGGGTTAGGCGTGGTTGAATTGGGAGTCGGCTCGGTGCTGGTCGGCGTTCTGGACGTCGACCCCGTGCTTGCCGGATCGATCATCGTGCTCGACCGCGTGGTGGCCTACTGGAGCCTCTTGCTGATCGGCGGCGGACTGTACGCCTTGCGGACCCGGCGCGATCTTCGCCCAAAGGCAGCTCCGGTCGCGACGTCGTCCTCATGAACCCGCCGCCATTCTGGAACCTGCTCGCCCGTTACCGCGTCTGGTCCAGAGAGCATCGTGCGCAAGCGCAGATCGCCTGGATCGCCGCCATCTCCATCGGCTTCATCGTGCTCATGTTCGTGACGACCATCGTCATCATCGTGCGCACGCTACTCTGACCACACGGCCGCACCGCACGACACCACCTACAGGACATCGCCCATGACCACTGCCACCTCGATCGACGCCCCGCGACCGCCGATGCCCGTCTCCGAGTTCCGCGGCGTCGTGGCCAGCATTGAAGATGAAGTCGCCACGGTCATGGTCGGGCAGCATGAGATCGTGCGCGACGTGCTCATCTGCTTGATTGGCGGCGGCCATGCCCTGCTCGAAGGCGTGCCCGGCCTGGGCAAGACCATGCTCGTGCGCACCCTGGGCGAGGCGCTCGATCTCGACTTCAGCCGCATCCAGTTCACCCCGGACCTAATGCCGGCCGACATCACCGGCACCAATATCCTGCTCGAAGAACAGGACGGCGGCCGCCAGTTCGCGTTTCAGCCGGGACCCATCTTTGCCAACCTGGTGCTAGCCGACGAGATCAACCGCGCCACGCCGAAGACGCAATCGGCGCTGCTGGAAGCGATGGCCGAACGCACCGTCACCATCGCCAACATCATCCACCCGCTGGACACGCCGTTTTTCGTGCTCGCCACGCAGAATCCGCTCGAAATGGAGGGCACCTATCCCCTGCCCGAAGCGCAGCTCGACCGCTTCTTCTTCAAGCTCGTGGTGCCCTATCCGAGCGCCGAGGAGCTGACCGAGATCGTGCGCCGCACCACCAGCCCCGCGCGGCCAGCCGCGAACAAGGTCGCCACGGGAGCCACCATTCAGCAGATGGGCGTGCTGGCGCGTGAAGTGCCGATTTCCAGCGCCGTGACCGATTACGTGGTCCGTTTGACGCTTGCCACGCATCCCCAGAACGACGCCGCACCCGAGATTGTGCAGCGTTATGTACGATACGGCGTCAGCCCACGGGGGGCGCAGGCCATCGTGCTCGGTTCGAAGATCCGCGCCCTCATCGAAGGTCGGCTGAACGTCGCCTACGATGACGTACGCGCCGTGGCCGCCCCCGCCCTGCGGCATCGCCTGATCCTCAATTTCGACGCCGAGTCAACCGGCGTGACGCCCGACGCCGTCCTCGCCGGGATCGTCGCCGCGTTGCCCGAATAAGCGCATCCTTCAGCGACCGTGTGGCGCGATCCACGCTGGTTTACACTTCGCGGATTCCATACCCTGTCGGTGCGTCGCCGGCAGCGAGAACCCGTCCAGTCAGAGCCGGTCAGGTTTCAACGGCGAACAGCCTGTCGGCCAACGATTGTTTCAGAGGAGGAACGCGCCATGGTCGATCTCATTCCCCGTCCCGACCGTTACGGCGACAAGGGTCCCGATCTCGACAGCGTCAACGGCCTGATCCAGGCCCGCATCGACGGCGCCATCAGCCGCCGCCAGTTGATCCGCCGCGCCGCCGCCCTGGCCGTGGCTGCGCCGGTCGTCGGCGCCATGCTGCACGCCACCTCCGACATGGCCTACGGCGCGCCCTCCCAGGGCCGCACCCGCGCCATCCTCCGCGCCGCTCAAGCGGACGCGACGATTCCAGTCGAGGGCCCGACCGCGCCAGAGGGCGAGCCGCAAGCTGGCGGCACGGTCACCATCGGCACGAACGAAGAGCCGGACACCCTCAATCCCTACCTCACCCAGCTCGTTACGGGATCCGATATCACCACCGGCATTATGGATACGCTCTTGCGGTACGACAGCACGCAAACGCTGTATCCGGCTCTAGCCGAGGAATTCTCCGTCTCTGATGACGGCCTCACGTACACCTTTACGCTACGCGAAGGCGTGACCTTCCACAACGGAGACGCCTTCGGCCCCCAGGATGTCATCGACACCTGGAAAATGATCATGAACAAAGATTTCGCGGCCTTCTCGGTGCTGGGCTGGGAAAAGAT
The DNA here is from genome assembly GCA_038246475.1 of Thermomicrobiales bacterium. Taxonomy (GTDB): domain Bacteria; phylum Chloroflexota; class Chloroflexia; order Thermomicrobiales; family UBA6265; genus JACCXM01. The sequence goes on from JBBRVX010000034.1 coordinate 14,847, forward strand.
CACGGATATCACCTCGCCTGACGAGCGAACGGTCGTCATGGGGACCAGCGAAGCCTTTGCCCCATTTCTCACCTACGTTGCCACCGACTACGGATCATGCATCAGCCCGGTATCCGAACTGGCGAAGGGACCCGAGAAGTTCAAGGCCGAATTCGGCCGCACGGGCATCATCGGCACCGGTCCGGTGAAGTTCGTCGAGTGGGTGCCCAAACAGCAGGTCGTGGTCGAGAAGAACGCCGATTACTGGGGCGAGCCGATGATCCTCGACAAGGTGATCATTCGTTTCCTGCCTGATGACAGCACTCAGCTCGTGCAGTTGCGCACGGGCGAGATCCAGATGGCCGTTGGCGCGGGCGCACTCGGCGCGCTGCGCGTGGACGAGGCGCTCGGCATCAAGGGCGTCACGGTGCTCGAACATGCTTCGCCGGGGTGGTCGCACCTCGATCTCAAGCATGTCTTCTTCCTGCGCCATCCGCTCGTCCGCCAGGCGCTCGACTTCGCCACCCCGTCGCAGGACATCGTCGACAAGCTGCTCAAGGGGCGGTCGGTTCGCTCGGTCGCCGATCAGCAGCCGGGCACCTGGGCTTACAACCCCGACATCGAGCCCCGCCCGTTCGACCTCGAGCAGGCCAAGGCGAAGCTCACCGAGGCTGGCCTGACCCAGACCGCCGAAGGCGGTTGGGAAGGGAAAGTTCCGACCGACGATCCCATGGTGCTCGACGGCGAGGTGATGCCGTTCGAGATGGAGCTGTGGGGCATCGCTGGCGATGCCCAGTCACAGCAGATCATTCAGATTATCGGTCAGGCTTGGAACCAGGCGGGGATCAAGACGACCCCGAACTTCCAGGACGTTTCGACGCTCTGGGGACCGGAAGGCTACCAGTGGAAGCCGGACACGATGACCGCCTGCCTCTACAGCTGGTTTAACTCGAACGACCCGGACGACATGTTCTACTGGCACTCCTCGCAGATCCCTGACAGCCCAACCGGCAGCGGCGGCAATGCCATCGCCTACTTCAACAAGTTCAATTTCCAGGACGAAATCGACAAGCTCACCGAAGACGCCGCCAGGGAGACCGATCAGGCCGCGCGCAAAGTGCTTTACGACCAGATTCAGGTCCTCTTGCACGAGCAAGTTCCGGTCATCTTCATCTCCTGGGGCAAGTCGTTCCCGACGCTGAGCAACAAGATCGGCGGCTTCTGGCCCAGCGCCTTCAACCGGATGCTCTGGGACGTCAACAAGTGGTACCTCGTCTAGAGCGCGACCGGTGAAACCCTGGTTTTCGTTGACGCGTCCAACGGAGTAATAGTGGGCTCGCCGGTAGTCGCTGCCGGCGAGCCCATCTCTGCCCCTTCCCAGCTCACTGTTCCGCGTCACGTGGAGATGCTGCCGTGTTCCGATTCGTCGCCCGCCGTATTCTGGAGTCGATTCCGCTGCTGCTCGGCATCGCGGTCCTCTCGTTCATCTTCATGCAGCTCGCACCCGGCGGACCTGATGCGCTCTTTGCCCGCAATGGCCGCATGACCGCCGATCAGCTCGCCAACATCCGGCATAGCATGGGTCTGGACCGCCCTCCACACGAGCAGCTCCTCACCTGGATCGTCAACATCTTTCGCGGCAATCTCGGCGTCTCCTACAGCCAATTTCGCCCCGTCTCCGAGGTTATTGCCGAGGTCTTCCCGAACACGGTAATTCTGATGACCGCCGGTCTCCTGATCTCGCTCGTCGTCGCTCTTGTCTTCGGCATACTCGCCGCGCGCCGGCCATACGGCATCTTCGACAACATCACTTCTTTCATTACCTACTTCGGTCTGGCCATGCCGGTCTTCTGGTTCGGGCTCATGCTGCAGCTCCTCTTCGCCGTACGTCTGGGCTGGCTGCCATCGGCGGGAATGTATAGCCCCGAAGCAGGCGGGTTTCCCGATCTACTGCGCCACCTCGTCCTGCCGGCGTTCACCATCGGCATCGGTTCGATCGCGGGCTGGAGCCGCTATGTCCGCTCCTCCACTATCGAGCAGATTTCGCTCGATTATGTCCGGTCAGCCCGCTCTAAGGGGCTCTCCGAACGGCGGGTGATGACCGGCCACGTCCTGCGCAACTCGCTCATTCCGCTGGTTACCGTCGTCGGCATTGACGTGCCCCTCTATCTGACCGGGGCAGTGCTGACAGAAACAATCTTTTCCTGGCCCGGCATGGGACGGCTCTTCTTCGACGCGCTGACCGTGCGCGACTACCCAATCCTGATGGGGACGCTGGTGCTGGGCGCCATTCTGATCGTGATCGGGAATCTCGTCGCGGATCTCCTTTACGGGCTGCTCGATCCGCGCATCAGCTACTCATGATGGCGGCGCGTGAGGTGGGAGAAACTCGATGAGCGTTGACGCCTCTCTCAGCAAAATGGGCACGAGAACGGACGCAATCGCGCCGTCGCCGCCCGTATCTGCCCCCCCTTCTCCATGGATCGCACCCGATCTCTCCTCCAGGCCCGCCCGCAGTCCGGGCAGCATCGCTCGCGAGCGCTTCCGGCGCTCGAAGCTGGCCATCCTTGGCCTGATCATCATCGTGCTCGTGACCCTGGCCACGGTCTTCGCCAATGTCGTCGCTCCCTACGGCGAGAACGAAATCGACCTCTTCAACATCACCGCCCAGCCCTCCGCGGCCCATCTCCTCGGCACTGACGAGCTCGGCCGCGACGAACTGAGCCGGCTCTTCTACGGCGGCCGCATTTCCCTCTCCGTCGGCGTCGGCGCGGCGCTCATCTCAACGCTGTTAGGCATCGTCGTCGGGGCCATCGCAGGCTACTACGGTGGCTGGATCGACACCCTACTGATGCGTTTTGTCGACCTCATGCTCGCCTTCCCGGCGATTTTTCTCCTGCTGATTCTCTTCGCCATGTACGGCAGCTCCGTCATCAGCGTGGTTGTCTTTCTCGGCGTCTTTTCCTGGATGTGGCTGGCCCGCGTCATCCGCGGCGAGTTCATGTCCCTCAAGCAGCGCGACTTCGTCGAGGCCGCGCGGGCCATTGGCGTGGCAGACGGCGCGATCATCCGCCGTCACTTGCTGCCAAATGTGATGGCGGCCATCATCGTTTCGACGACGTTGAACATCGCCTATGCCATGCTCTCCGAGGCCACCCTCTCCTTCCTTGGGTTTGGTGTGCCGCCCGAGACGCCGACCTGGGGCAACATGCTCAACGCCGCGCGCCCGAACTATGTGATGGTGCCGCTACTGGCCATCGCCCCTGGCCTGACTCTGACCATTGCCGTGCTCGCCATCAACTTTGTCGGCGATGGCCTGCGCGACGCCTTCGATCCTCGCGGCCGCGCGGAGTAGCCGCGGGTGATTCCGCTGATCGAGACCGGTGGTTCCTGGCGCGACATCGGCTACGACGTCGGCCGCGAGGTCCGTGATCGAATCCAGGCCGCGGCCGCCTCCACCCGCGCCGAGTTGGGCGGCATCGATCCCGCCGACGTGATCGGCAACATCGGTCCCTATCTGCGCATCACGGAAGAGATCGCCCCCGATATCGTCGCCGAGCTGCGCGGCATGGCCGAGGGATCGGGCGTCCCGTTCGAGACGCTCCTCGTGCTGAACGCCGCCGCCGAGCTGGTGCAGTCGATCGGCCGCTTCGAATGCACCGTCGCCGGCATCACCGCCGCGGGCACGAGCGACGGCCATGTGCTACTCGCCCACAACGAGGACGCCACGGCAGGCTGGGGCGACCTCACCTACGTCATCAAGGCGGCGCCGGACGACGCGCCCGCGTTCGTCGCCTTCACCTACGCCGGCCTGCTCCTTCACCAGGGGATCAACGCGGCAGGTCTGGGCTCGGTCGGCAACGCGCTCTACGCCCGGGACGCGCGGCCCGGCATCCCCAAACTGCTCCTCTACCGCCGCGCCATCGTGCAGCAGACCATCGAAGCCGCCATCCGCGCCGTCACGGACCCCCGCCGCGCCTTCGGCAACAACCACCTTCTCGCCACTGCCGACGGCGACCTCTACGACGTCGAAGTTTCAGGCTCCTCCTGGGCGATGAAATCGGGCGGCAACGGCTACATCGCCCACGCCAACCACTTCACCCTCCCCGGCATGACCCACCTCGACCGGAACGAAGATCTGCTCAACTCCGGCCTCCGCCAAACGCGGGTGGAGACGCTGATCGAGCGCGAGTGGGGCAGCTTGAACGCCTGCCGCCTGCACGCCCTGATGAGCGACCACGCCAACTTTCCCCGCTCCGTCTGCAAACACCACGTCCCGGAGAGCGACCTCGACTACGGCACGATCGGCAGCGTGGTCATCGACGTCACCGCCCGCGCCCTCTGGGCTTGCAGCGGCAACCCCTGCCGCGGCGAGTGGCGCGAAGTGCGGCTCTAACGCGCGCGAACATTGACACTACGGCGCGGAGATTGGTATCCTGCCCGCTACTGGAGGCGTGGTGTAGTGGCCTAACATGCAGCCCTGTCAAGGCTGAGACCGCGGGTTCGAATCCCGTCGCTTCCGCCAGATACACGCTCCCCGTTAGCGTTGGCGCCCGCCGGACGGGGAGTTATCACGTGAAGACACCGGCCCGGCCGTGGCTGTATCGCTACGGCCGTTCTGTTTTCCGGCGCCCCGTGCGAAGAGTTTCAGCGCTCCACTCCAGCCGGCACGGACCTTCCCCAGGTGGATCGAAGCGATTCAGGTTGACGTTGTCTCGCCACGCTGGCGCAGATACGCTTTGTACCCAATCTGCTCCAGCTTTTCCGCTTTTTCGGTCACGATCTGCCCCAACGTCGCTTTGTAGTCGAGCACCTGCTGACGGACCGCCGCATCGCTGCTTCCGAGGATACTCGCGGCGAGGAGACCCGCGTTTTTCGCCCCGTTCACGGCAACGGTCGCCACCGGAATCCCAGGCGGCATCTGGACAATGGAGAGGAGCGAATCGAGGCCATCCATCGCCGACGTCTTGATCGGCACCCCGATCACGGGCAGCGGCGTCAAGGAGGCAATCATGCCGGGCAAGTGCGCTGCCCCACCAGCGCCGGCAATGATGACCTTGATTCCGCGTTCTGCCGCGGCGCGTGCGAACGTATACATCCGGTCAGGCGTTCGGTGCGCCGAGACAATGGTCAATTCGTATGAGATCAGGAATTCGTCGAGGACGGAGGCCGCGTCCTGCATCACCAGAAGGTCAGAGTCAGATCCCATGACGACGGCGACGACAGCTGTGGTCATATTAGACGCTGACGACCATCAAAGCCTCGTTGGCGTGCTCAAGACATGCCTCAACCGTATCGCCTGTCACCGTGATATGACCCATTTTGCGCAGCGGCACGACCTCCTGCTTATGGTACCAGTGGACCGCGGTGTTGCGAATCGCTTCCGCGCGTTCTCGCCCAGCCGGCCTCGCCACGCCCGATCGCTGGCCCAGAATATTGACCATGACCGCGGCTCCGCACGTCATCGTGGTCGGTCCAAGCTCCTGTCCGGATATGGCCAGAAGGTGCTGCGTAAACTGTGATGTCTGGCATGCCTCGATCGTGAAGTGGCCGGAGTTGTGGACGCGAGGCGCAATTTCGTTGACCAAGAGCTCACCATCCGCGGTCAGGAAGAGCTCGATCCCGAAAACCCCTGCCCCCTGCAGCCGTTCCACAACCGAGCGGGCAAGTGCGTCGGCCTGCTGGCCCAGAGACTGGTCGATTGCCGCCGGCGCCAGCGCAACGCGCAGAACGCTGTCCGCATGAATGGTCTCGACGACAGGAAATGTGGCAATGTCGCCGGTGGCGCCTCGGGCGACCATGACCGCGAGTTCCTTGACGAACGAGACATGGCGTTCTGCATAGAGCATCGCGTGGCCAAACCTTTGTATGGCCTCGGCGATGTCCGTCCTGGCGTGGATGACGGCATTGCCGCGCCCGTCGAATCCTCCCTGGCGTTTCTTCAGAAGGAAGGGGTACCCAAAGGCCGCTGCAGCGTTTTGCGCGTCGGACTCGTTGTCGACCGGGACGACGTCTGCCGTCGGGAATTCGTGCCTATGGAGGAATCGTTTCTGCGCAAACTTGTCCTTGATGAGGGTGAGACTGCGCGGCGACGGATGAACCGCAATCCCCTCCTGTTCGACGGCGGTCAACGCGTCGGTCTCGACGTGCTCGATCTCGACGGTCACGACGTCGGCGCGACGGCCAAGCTCCCGGATGTTCCCGGCATCCGTGATAGAGCCCTGGAGCAGGTTAGCTCCGGCAAACGTCGCGGGGCAGCCCTTCTTGTCCAACACGGTGACAGCGAGCCCAAGCGGTTTCGCCGCTTCCGTCAGCATCATGCCCAATTGTCCGCCGCCGATGATGCCGATTCGCATACCGCTCTTCTGCTCCATGTGCTTCATGCGTCGTCGGGCTCCCCAGCATGGCGAAGAATCCTTCCGGCGACTGTGCCGGTGCGAAGAAACCAGAGTCCCGCCGATCGGGTCGACGTTCTGCAAGCTCCGAGAGGTAACCTCCCACAGATCGTTGACAGAAAGCCGCTGGATCATCGCATGGCGCAAGCCCCGCCGGCGGAGCCGGCGTACTCCCTGCCATTCCTTCGCTTCGGGACTCAGCGCCGCAACCTCGACCTGCCGTTGGCGCATCGCCTTCTGGTCGGCCTCGGCCTCATGGTAGCTACACGCACGGTCGAGGAGGGCAGCGTAGATGTTGCGCTGGATGATGCAACCGTGGGCGCTGGCGTTGCATGTGCCGTGAACGGGCAGGCAATACAGGTGGCGGCGCCGGCCGGGGTGAGCGCTATTTCCTCACTGCCCGTGGTCTTGCATCGCGGCGGCGCATTCGCGCGCGAAAGGCAAACTACAAGCAAGCGCTCCGGCGCGTTGAGAAGGCATTCCCCGACCAAGCCGGCGGTGTAGCGGTCGTGCCCGCTGGCCGAGAGCGTCACCTTGAAGTTGTCCAACTCGTGGCGCAGAGTGTCGGCAGGGTGAAGATGGCGTTGATGGCGGCAAGAAAGGCTGGCTCCACCCCCGGCAAGGAACAGTCAGTGTTTCCTTCGGTTAAGCAGCGCTCGTTGGACGATGCCCTCAACAGGCTGTCGCGCGGCAACGGCATCGTGCCCGTCGGAGAGGAGTTTCTCGGCCGCCATGAGGCGATGGCAGTCATCGTCGCGGCGAACGCGACAAGATCCGCGCGTGCCCTCGGCAACCCATCGCCAGGCGCCGCACGCTATGGCGTTGGCGTGCCTGGTGTCTCGACACGATCGAACGTGTACACCAGATCCGCCTCACCGCGGTCGACCGGCGCCGTAGCCACGATCTGTGGCTGGTCATCGGCGCCCTCTTCAAGGGTGAGCGTCACCGACGGCGGGAAGCCGCCGAGAGGCGGATCGAGCAGCACATAGCCCGCCACCGTGCCGTCATCGTTGAGCATCGGACGCACGTCGGAGCGCATCCCTCCCGCCTCGAATCGCAGGACGCCATCGTCTAGCGCCAGTGTGACCGGTCCCAGGTCGGGGTTGGCATATTGCCCCAAATAGGGTGCCACCGCCTCCGGGTCGATCTGGCCTAGCTGGGCCAGGAAATCCGCCTGTGCCTGCGCGGCCGCGGCGAGGGCGGGCGCCCGCTCGGCATCGAACGCCGCGGGCTGATCGAACAGCAGCTCCAGCAGCCGAAACGTCACGGCATAGGTCATCGGTCCAGCCGCGCCCGGCGTGCCGTTCGTCAACACCACGATGCCCAGCTCCGCCTCGGGCAAGAAGGTCGCCAGGGAGGTAAAGCCGAGGGTGCCGCCGCTGTGCCAGATCGCCCGCTGGTCGCCATAGGCTCCCACCACCCAGCCCAATCCGTAATGTTGGGCAAAGGCTGCTATGGCAGCGGGGGAGTCTGGAGAGGCATACAGGGCGATGCCCGGCTGCCAGGTGTGTTCCAGATTCTTTTCAGACACGACGCGCACGCCGTCCGGACCGATGCCGCCGCTCAGTTCGGTCTGGATGTAGCGCGCCATCTCCGTGGCGCTCGACCACAATGCGCCCGACGGCGCCACGGAGACCAGCCAGAGGTCGTCTTCGAAGAGCGGCATTGGGTGGAGCGTCCCCCACACATCGGCGCCATGCGGCACGGCGTAGTCGTTGCCAGCCACCACCTCGCCAAGGACATCCGTCGTCCGGGGCATCCCGATCGGGTTGAGCACCCGCTCCCGCAACGCGATCGCGTAAGCGTGACTGAGATCGGCCGGCGACCCGCCATCGGCCACCGCCGCGGCGAAGCCCCCCGCGGCAACCATCTGATTGCTGTACTGGTATTTCTCCCCATAGGGCGCGGTGAGCGGCAGCGCCGCCATCCCTTCGATCAACAACTCGGGCGTCAGGTCGGCGCCGCGGAGCATGAACTCCAGGTCGCGCCGGGGCAATCCACTGCAGGCACAGAAGGCATCGCGCACCGTCAACCGTGGTGTCAGCTCCCCATCAGCGACGGCGAAGTCGGGCAGCAGCGCAACGATCGGCGTCTCCCACGTGAGGCGGCCCGCGTCGACCAGGGTGGCCGTCAACATCGAGCTGAACGACTTGGTGACCGAGCCGATGCGCAGCAGGGTGTCCGCCGTGACCGGAGCCGGTCGTCCCAGTTCCCGGACGCCGAAGCCCTGCGCGAAGGCCACCTCGCCATCTTGCACCACCGCGACGGAGGCGCCCGGCACGCCCGCTTCGGCCAGCGCCGTTGCGACATAGGCCTCGAACGTGGCCAGCCGTTCGCCCTTGAGCGGGAGCGGCGTGACCCCGGTCAGGTCGGGAAGGGCTTGGGGGGTGGCGACCTGCGCCCGGATGGAGCGCGGGCTGGTGGCGAACAGCGAAGCGAGGGCAGCGGACGCGAGCAAAGCACGGCGAGTCGGCATGATACATCTCCAATTCGAGTGCAGCGTCTGACAGACCAGGATCGGGACCATGAGACGCTTGGGTCGTTCCCCCCTCTCCTCAGCGCACTGGGAGAGGGGGGTTAGAGGGGTGAGGGCTCGTCGCGGCGACCGGTCTTCATTCCACTCACGTCGACCGTTCCAAAATCCCCGCTCCGCCATGGGCGAGGTAGTCGTCGCGGAAGGCAAAAGCAGGGCTATCCGCATCGATCAGAAAGGAGAGCCCGCTCCGGCCCGCCGCATTCTCTCCGACCGGCTGCCAGGAAAAGGTGTCGCGGTCATAGTGGGTCAGCGGGAATGCGAGCGGCGTCGGCCCGATCCGCAGGACCAGACCGTCATCGCCCTGCGCGATCTCAACGTCGCCATAGAAGTCATTGTGGTAGGCGCCAAGATACGTCTCATCCGGCGCGGCCGGCGTCCCGTCTGCCGGCGGGGTGTCCAAATCGGCGTCCGTGCCATACGTGTCTTCGGCTATCGCCGCTAACTTCGCGCCAGCGAGGGCTAGCCAGTCGCGCGTGACCTCCCCAGTCGTGGCCAGGTCCAGCACGCTCAGGCAGAGCGCTTCGGCGGCGCCGACCGGGAAGCCGTTAGTCAACGCCACCACGCCGAACCCTGACCCGGGGAGGAAAAAGACGGCCGTGGCCGCGCCGGAGGAAAAGGCGCCGGAGTGGCCCCATTGCACGGCGCCAAAATCGGTGTAGCTGACATTGATGCCCAGCCCATAGAACCCGGCGCGTTGCGTGGCGGGGTCCGCGGGGGTGCTGCTCACGGCCTGGGGCACGTGCATCGGAGCGAGGGCCGCTTCCGGAATAAGCTGGGCCCCATCGAACGCGCCCTGCGCCAGTTGCAGGCGCATCCACCGCGCCATATCGCGCACCGTGGAACTGACGCCACCAGCAGGGGACTGCGCATCCGGCTCGCGCTGGATCGGGGTGACCACCCAGGCATCCCCCTCCTTGACGTGCGGGACAGCCCGGTTGGCCTCGGCCCTGTAGTCGGCGAAGCGCGAGCTGGTGTGCGTCATGCCGAGGGGCGCATAGAGCCGCTCCGCGCAAAGATCCTCCCACGTCATCCCGGCCACCTCGGCCACGGCGGCCGCGGCGGCGGTGAGCCCGAAGTTGGTGTACTCGTATCCCGCGCGAAAGCTGTACTCCGGCTCCAGGTAGCGCAGGCGGTGCAGGATCTCGTCACGATCGAAACCAAGATCCTCCAGCAGATCTCCCGCATGGTCGTGCAACCCGCTACGGTGCGCGAAGAGATCGGCCACGGAGACATTCTGCGTGGTCCACGCGTCGTGCAACGCGAAGCCGGGGGCGATGTCGGCCAGCCGGCTCTCCCAGGCCACGGCGCCATCGCCGACGACGGACGAAACCACCGTGGCCGCCAGGGGTTTGGAGACCGAGGCCAACTGGAAGACCGTGTCGGCGTCAACCGCGGCGTCCTTGCCGATTTCACGCACCCCGAACCCATCGGCAAAGGTCACCTCGTCGTCGTAAACGACGGCCACGGCCATGCCCGGCACCCCGGACTGGCGCAGAATCGCTTCCACCAGCTCGGGGATCCGTTCAACGGCGAGTGCTGCCCGCGCCGCGGTAACGATGCCCGGAGCGTCGTCGGTCGTCGGCTCGTCGGCAGGCGGGCTCGCTTCCTGCGCCCGTCCCATGGCCGGGTATGCACCAGCAACGACCCCACCAAGGGCAGCCAGCCCGGCTCCGGTATGGGCGAGCGCACGACGCCGTGTCACCGACTGGCGAAACCGCATCGCGGCAGCGTTCGAGAAAGCCATGTCCATGATGATCGTCTCTCTTTCTGGCGTACCCCGAGGCGACCCGGCATCGTCACCATCGTTCTGGTCATCGGCGATTGCGGCCGCCACTCCCGAGCGCCGCGATCTGGCCAGCGCGTCCTGCATCCATGACGGACCTTCCCACCATGGCGCCGGAAAGCCTCCACCCCGCGGCGAGTGGAAACGTCCGCCCAGGGAGCAGGACGCCGCGTGGCCAATGCTCCAAGCCTAGACCGGGACGGGGCGGACGCCCCCTGTATGCCCTACTGGGTTTTCTACGGGGTTTCCCGGGAAGCGCAGCAAAGGCCCCACGGGCGCGCGCCGCTAACCTCAGCGGCGCGATGCGCCGGGAAAGCCACGCGCATGGGCTGGGAGCGACAGCGGACGGCACGACGGCCGCTCATCCGTCGTGAGCTCTTGCCCCGCTTTCCATCATGAGCGCCGAAGCATGGTCAATTGGCTATGCCAGAAATGAAGAGCTTCCTCTTGGCGATGGTTTCAGGCCTGGCCTAAAGCTGCGAACGCCTGTCTCAGCATCCACCCTGCCGGTTGAAAAACTCCTGGGTCACGGCGTACGAGGGCTTTCTCGAGTTTGCAGACGCCCTGATCGTGGTGCGACACCAGGGACACAGGTCAAACTTGGGAGTTTGACCCGACCGGATCTTCCGCGTCCGGTTCCTCGATGCCGAGACGCGCGTCGACCAGCAGGCCGGCAACTCCGATCGCACCAGCGATTACGGTGACAACGACCAGCGCGGGATCGACACGTCCGGTCAGCGCGTCGCCGAGCACGACGACGGCGATCGTGCCGGGAACCACGCCAACGGCCGTGGCGATCAGGTAGGGCACGAGCCGGATCGACGATACGCCGGCAATGGAGTTCACCAGCGGGAAGGGGATCGGCCCGATCAGCCGCAGCGACCCGACCGCGAGCCACCCCCGCCGGGCGAGGCGGCGGTCGACTGCCGCCACCGCCGGGTGGGTCAACCGCGCGGCGATCGCGTCGCGGCCGATCGCCCGCGCGAGCCGAAAGGCCAGCGCCGCGCTCACCGTGGTGGCGGAGATCGCGACGGCGATGCCCGTGACCGGCCCGAACATCAGTCCGGCGCTGAGGGTGAACGGGAGCCGTGGCAGGGCGACGGTTGCCAATGCATGCGCCACGAAGAACATGAGGGGGAACCACGGGCCGCCCGCCCGTGCCCAGTCGCGGACCTGTTCGGCGTCCGGATGCGGGACGAACAGCGCGAGCGCCACGAACGCTGCGAGCAGCACCACGGCGCCGATCAGCCGCGGATCACCGAACCGTTTCACATAGCGGCGCATCTGCATGAGACGCGCGTTCAGCGGTACGCGGGGAGGGGCGCGGATTGGAACAGTTCGACGAGGTTGCCGGCGGGGTCGGCAAGCAGGATCTGGCGCCCGCCGGGGCCGGACACCGGGTCGCCGCGGAAGGTCACGCCAGCGGTGCGGAGCCGGTCGATCTCGGCATCGAGGTCATCAACGATGAGGTGGATGCGGTTGCGGCCGGCGGTGGCAGCGTCAGCGGGTGTGGCGCGGGCGCCGGAGGTGGCCGGCCCGGACAGCAGCAGCCGCAGCGGGCCGCGCCTGACGTCGGCGAAGACGGGTGAGTCAAAGGCGACGGTGAAGCCAAGGTTGGTGGTGTAGAAGTCGACCGCTGCCTGGACATCATCAATGAGATAACGGACGCTGGCGAGTTCAGTCAGTGCGGTCGTCACGGTGAGATCTCCTTCTCTGTTTACAGCGGCAGGAACCCGATACGGGTATCGAGCTCGAGAGCGAGACGCCGGAATTCCGGATAGGACGCCCGGTCGCTGTCCGCGGCGGCGGACGGATCGGGCAAGCTCCAATGCATTGTGACGGCCGATCCGTGGTCACGAGGGACCTCGCGGATCTTGTCGCACAACGTGATCACGTAATCGAAGCGCCGCCCCGCGACCGCGTCCAGCGACCGCGGCCGTTGGGGTTCCATGTCGAAGCCGTACTCCTTCCGCAGGACTCGCGCGGTGTTCGGGTGCAGCGCCGATTTGGGATGACTGCCCGCGCTGGCAACGTCAACCCGCCCGCCGCTGCGGCGCCGCAGCAGCGCCTCGGCCATCGGGGAACGCGCGCTGTTGCCGGTGCACAGGAACAACACCGAGCTGCCCTTCTGCCACCCACGGGCCGTGGGCGCCAGCGCCGGATGCAGGGCACTGGCGGCGTCGCCGAACGCGGTTGCGCAGCGGGCCAGGTCGAGGTGGTAGTAGCTGTCTCGGCCGTCGAAGCTGCTGCGCCGCGCAACGACCAGCCCCGTCGTGCGTAACAGCCGCAGGTGATACGACACCAGGTTCTGCGGCTCGTCGACGGCGGCGACCAACTCCCGTACCCGGCGATCGCTGGCGGCCAGTTCAGTCATCAGCGCCCAGCGTAGTGGGTGCGCCGCCATGCGCATCAGTAATGGAACCGGCACTCGATCGGACGTCGTCATGGACACCACAATACATCAAAATGATTTGATTGACAAGCGCGCGAGTTAGCTTCACCGGACGAATCTCGCGCGGATGCCGGGTTTGGGGGCAGCGACGGCTCGAATCGGCTCCGATGCCAACCGCGGGCCCGCGTGTTTCATCAGGCTGGGGTGATATCGGACCCGAATAGCCTGTCGACAGGACGACCCGGAATTCGGACAATCACCGTGCATCATCGCCGCATCGGAGAGGTCGTCAGGTGCTTGCCACGCTGCGTCAACGCAACTTCGCCCTCCTCTAGACGGCTGGGCTGATCTCCTACACCGGCGACTGGGTGCTGCTGACCGCCCTGCCGGTCTTCGTCTACGAACGCACCAATTCGACACTGGCTTCCGGCCTGGTCCTGATGATGTACGCCCTCTCCACCCTGCTGGTGGGCTCCATCGCCGGCGTCTTCGTCGATCGCTGGGACCGCCGGCGCACCCTCGTGCGAGTCAATCTGCTGCAAGCGGCGCTCATCCCGTTCCTGCTGCTGGCGTTGCGCGACGATTGGTTGTGGGTCGTCTACCCGGTGGCCTTCCTCGAAGGCGCGCTCTATGCATTCCTCTACCCGGCCGAGAATGCCCTGCTGCCACGCCTGGTAAGTGAGGATCGCCTCATCACGGCCAACGCGCTCAACTCGCTCAACGACAATCTGGCCCGCATCGTCGGTCCCGCGATCGGCGGCCTGATCCTGGCCCGCTCCCATCTCGCCGCGGCTGTGCTTGTCGACGCCCTCTCTTATCTCCTGGCAGCGCTGCTCATCGCGGGGATTACCGCGTCCGGTCGGGCAGTGACGCGCCCGTCGGACGGCGAAGCCCCGGAAAGACAGGCAGGGCGAGCCTGGATCGGCGTCTGGCGCGAGTGGCTGGCGGGGTTCCGGCTCATCCGCACGACGCCCCTGCTACGCGGGCTCTTTCTCGTGATCGCCATCGCCGCGCTGGCCGACAGTCTGAACACCCCGCTGCTCGCCCCCTTCATCCTGAACGTCATTGGCGCTGGCGCGGCGGCGATTGGGCTGATCTTCACCGTGCGTGGCGTCGCGGGACTGCTGGGTGGGGTGCTCATCGGGCGGTTTGGGTCGCGCTTCAATCCGGTCAGCTTGCTCGGCTGGAGCATGGTCGTCTTTGGCCTCGGCTACGTCATCATCGTCAATGTGCCGATGCTCCCGGTCATCGTCGTCGTGCAGCTTGCTCTGGCCCCGGCCATCATCGGCTGGACGGCGAGCCAGCAGACGCTCCTGCAAGCCGCCTCGGAGGACCGCTTTCGGGGACGGATCTTCGGCGCCGTGGACACGACCATCGCGCTGATGGGCATCGTTGGCATCGGTCTGGGCAGCTTCCTGGGCGACGTCGTCGGCATCGTCCCCCTCTACAACCTCTCCGCGCTGTTGTACATCGCGGCAGGCGCGGTCGCGTTGGTGCACCTTCAGTCACTCAGGACTCCGGCGCCGCACCCTGAGACAGGGTGACGTCGGAGCAATATGTGGTCAGACTTTCATGACGTACCATCGCGGCCGGAGGGGTGGGATAGTGTCTGATCTGTTGCCGGCTGAGCCCGCTGCGGCCATCAACCCCGTGGGAGCGAGCGCCGTCATCGTCGATCACCGCGGGCAGGTTCTGCTCGTCAAGCACACCTACGGCCGGCACACCTGGGAATTGCCAGGCGGGCATACGGACCCAGATGAATCGGCGGCACAAACCGCACCCCGCGAAGTGCACGAAGAGACGGGGCTTCGCGTCCAGATCGAGCGGCTGGCCGGGATCTACTACGAGCCCGAGGTGGACATGCACCACTTCGTCCGCCGTGCATAATTGGCAACAGAACGACAATCCGGATTTCGGGGAGAGGAACGGGTGTGGACGCGTCGGTGTTGCTGGTGTTCGCGGGCGCCTTGTTCGTCGCCGCCGGGTCGCCCGGGCCAAGTATCGCCGCCCTCGTGTCGCGGGTGCTGGCGCGGGGGTTTCGCGACGTCCTGCCCTTCCTGGCCGCCATGTGGTTGGGTGAGGTGCTCTGGCTGACCCTGGCCGTGGCCGGGCTGGCGGCGATCGCGGAAACCTTTCACCTGCTTTTCGTGGTCATCAAGTGGGCGGGGATCGCCTACCTGCTCTACCTGGCCTGGAAGATGTGGACCGCTCCGCATACAGTCGATCCCGCCACACTGGCGGCGGACCGTTCACCCACCGGGATGTTCCTGACCGGGATGGCGGTGACGCTCGGCAACCCGAAGATCATGGTCTTTTACCTGGCGCTGCTGCCCTCGATCGTCAATCTGAACACGATCACCGTCCTGGGCTGGGCGCAACTGGCCCTCACCTTGCTCGTCGTCCTGATCGGCATCGATCTGACCTGGAGCCTGCTCGCGGTGAAAGCCCGCGGCTTTCTGCGCACCCCGCGGGCGGTTCGTCTCGCCAACCGCGCCAGCGCCACAATGATGACCGGCGCGGCGGTCGCCATCGCCACCCGCTGATCCAAAAACACCCGGTTCCGGTTCGCTCCGAAGATGCTCTGGACCGCCTCGAATCCGTGACGGTCAAAGTCGTGCCTCCCGTTGCCCAGGTCCTCCCTTGACGAACGCCACCAGCAGCGCCACCGACTGTTCCAGATCGGACTCCACAACCGTCTCGAACGGCGAATGGGTATATCGCGTCGGATACGCCAGGAGGGCCGACTCGACCCCCCGTTTGATTAGCGCGGCGCCATCGCTGCCGAAATACTGGAAAACGGCGCGTTGCACCGGGATGCCATGCTGACGGGCGACCTCGACTAACGAGTCGGACAGGCGGCGCGAATAGTGGCACATGGCGTCCTGGTAGACGATCATCGGGCCGCCGCCCAACCGCGAGGGCCAGTCGCGCTTGTCGACCCCCGGGATGTCGCCGGTCAAGCCCACATCGAGGGCGATCGCCACGTCGAGCCGGAGCTCATCGGCCAAGCTGGAGGCCCCCAGGAGCCCATTCTCCTCCTGCACCGTGGACGCCAGCCAGAGCTCGAACGGCAAATCATCTTCACCGGCAAGCTGCTCGCCGGCCGCGGTGGCAATGGCGAGCGCCGCGCGGTCGTCCATCGCCTTGCCCGTGATATTGCCACCGATGCGCCGGGTTTCCGGGTTCCAGATGACGCGCGCCCCGGGGCCAATGCCCAGCTCTTCGACCTCCTCCCGGCTCCGCACACCGAGGTCGATGAACCAGTCGTTCCACTCGAAATCCTTCTGATTGGCGGGGCTCCCCACCACATGGCCGGTGGCGGTGGCAATGACGCCGGGAACAGTCCCACCTGACGTCACGACGAGCGCCGGCTGGCCAATTGGCATGAACCAGCGCGGCGGGCGGCCGAGAGTGTCGTTGTAGGGCCAAAGGTGCAGGAAGCCGTCGTCGCTGACGCTCTTCACCAGCAGGCACAGCTCGTCCGCGTGCGCCACGAGCGCGAGCCGTGGACCCGTGCCGCCGACATACGCCAACACGTTGTCGACCCGCGTGCGCCGGACTTCGCGCGCAAACGACCCCCACCGCGCAACCACCCAATTCTGGACGGCGTCTTCGTGTCCGGTCGGCCCCGGCAGCTCGCTCAATTCCTTCACGAGGTCGAACACGCGGTGGCCCTCCAACAGTCGAAAACGGTTTCACAGAGGCGACGTTCGAGCGCTGACTGTATGCTCGGTCAGGCGACGATGCAAGCCCATCTTGCTGGATGGTCTGACACGATGAACAGGTGGCATTCCGCGCGGGTGAGGAATCTCGTCTCACGAACGAACGGACGCGACCGATGGACGGGATCCCTCCTTCGGCGAAATGGCGCCTTCTCCGTGTCGGTGTAACGTAACGGCCACCAGTTTCCGCATCCATGCCCACCACGACCGCCCCAACTGGAGGCGCTCGCCTTCGGAGGTGCTCGGCTGGGCGCCGGGCGTGCGCTACCGACGAAGCGGGCGTGATCCGGCACGCTGGCCAGTGCCGCGGCGGCAATCGAACCCTGGGCATTCACGCGTCACAATGGGCGCAAGTGCTCGATCGTGACGTTGTGCTGCTCGGTCAGCCGCTGTGCGATCAACGAGCGGTGGCAAGCCTCAGGGTCGCGCTCGACACAGAGCAGCGCCGCGGTCCCACCGCGCGGCAGCTCCGATACG
>JBBRVX010000035.1:0-31063 GCA_038246475.1 Thermomicrobiales bacterium
TGGCGGTGGCCACTTGCTGGGGGGTGACCTGCAGGAAGCCCTGGCCAATGGTGTGGTTGTTGGCGTCGCGGGTTGCCCAATAGTCGCCGAAGTTTTCCAGCTTCCACGCCGGATCCGGCGCGACCCCCCCAACCTCGGGAAGATAGGGGATGCCGGTCGGCGAACCCAGCCCGAATGCCTTGGCCATGGTGGGAAGGTAGTCGGGATCTATGGCATCCAGGTCCCGGCCGATGCCGTAGAAAATCGTGTTGCAGGAGTTCACCAGCGCCTGGTGGAGGGTGAGCGGCCCCTGCGCGCCAACGCCGTAGGCCACGGTCCAGTCTTCCCACACCTGGTTGGCTCCCTGGAGTTGAAAGGTCGACGGGCAGTCGAGCACGGTGTCGGGGGTGTAACCGAGGCCTTCCATCGCCGCGGCGAAGGTGATCGGCTTGAACGCGGAGCCGGTGGGATAGGTTCCCTCCGCCGCCCGCGAGAGGAGCGGGCGCTGCGTTTCTGATCGCAGCAAGGCCTGTTCCCGCGCTGAAAACCCCAGGACGAAGCCATTCGGATCGTAGCTCGGGACGCTGGCCAGCGCGAGCACTTCTCCACCGCGGGGATCGAGCACCACGGCCGCGCCCTGCATGGAGCCCTGGGCCATCATTTCGTCGAACACCGCCATCTGGAACTCGCGATCGATGGTCAGCACGACATCGCGGGGAGGGACGGGTTCGCGCGCGGCGATGGTGGAGCGCTCGACGCGGGAATCGCATTGCACGACGATCAACCGGCCGCCGGGGATGCCGGCCAGGACCTCATCCGCGCCGGCCTCGATGCCGGCCTGGCCGATCAGTTGGCCTTGTACGAGCGACGAATCCGCCTGAAGCTGCTCGGCGGTCGGCTCCGAAACGTAGCCGGTGATGTGCGCGGCGCGGTTGCCCAGGGGGTAGACCCGCGCCGATTCCGATTTCACCGACACGCCTGGCAAGCGGGAGATGATGTCCAGCAGGCGCTCCTTCTCTTCGCCGGGGAAATCCTTGATCGGCACGAACCAGCTCGGGTCGGCGCCGGCGTACAGTTCCTTGATGGCGCTGGCGTCCATATCGGTCAGCGCGCTGAGCTCCTCCAGAATGCCCGCTTCCTCTTCGGGTGGCATCTGCCCGGGAACAATGCCGACCCGCTCCACCAGGCCATCGTAGGCGAGCGGCTCGCCGTGGCGATCGAGGATCTTGCCGCGACCGGCGGGGAGCCGATCGACATCAACACAGCCGTCTGTCCCGAGATCCTGGAAGATCACCGACGGGGTCCAGGCCACATGCCAGCCGTCGGCCTCACGCACCAGCGGCAGCGTATTCTCCTCGGCGAACTCGCCGACGACGCCCGATTCGAAGGTGACGGCTATAGGGACGCGGCGCGCATTCCCTGCTTCGCCGCTGACCCTGGCCTCAACCCCCCGCAACTCGGCACGATCGACAATACCCTGGTATCGACTCTGGAACGCCTCGCGCGTGAGCGAGCGCCGCACCGTGCCGGTGGTGAGGTCATACATGCCGGAAAAATCGCTCGCGTTCCAGAGGGTGACCCAGCGCTGGGCGACCTCCTCCGCGGAGAGCCCGGCCGGGGTCGCGGCAGGGCTGGCCGCGGCTGCATTGGCCGCGACGCTGACGCTCCCTGGCGGCTGGGTCGCATCGCTGGCTCCGGCCACTGGGGAGGGAGTCGAGGCGATATCCGCTGGCACGGCGCCGCGGTTGACGATTTCATTCAGGCGCTGAACTGGAACCAGATCAGGACGCAGAAAACCGGCGATGCCGATAGCGGCAACGAGGAGCACCAGGGCAAGCACCCACGGCCACCGCGAAGGGGAGGGATCGTAAAAAACAGGCGACTGTTGATACCGACGCGACACGTGTACCGTCCTGAACCGGGAAACGCGAACCTGGTGTGGGGGCAATGCGGTCACACCCGCGGGGGGACGCGGCCCACACCACGAAGTCGTTCGACGGAGTGGCGGGCCGCTACGGGTATGCTGGCATTCCACCGCGCGGGCGTCAAGCTCGGACCGCTGCCCCGGCCTTCACCGCGCCACGCGTAAGAGCACTCCCCTGATCGCGACGTGGGCTCCCTGCCCAACGCTCTCTTGAACGCGCGAAGGTGGTGAAACCGGTTGTGCCGGGGGCACGACCTGGCCGCTGCTTAGCGCTGCTCCGGAGCGAGCGCGAACGCCTCGATCGCTGTCACCGCGGCGGGGTTCTCCAGCGCGGTGATATCGCCCCGCGGCAGGCCGAGGTAGGCCGCGCGAATCACGCGGCGCATGATCTTGGCATTGCGCGTCTTGGGCAGATCGGGCGCCCAATGCACGCGCTCCGGCCGCAACGCCGATCCGAGCTCCCGCGCGATGGTCTGGCGGACTTCTTCGGCGAGGGCGTCCGTGGTTGCGATTCCTGGCCGCGCTACGAGGAAGACGACAATGCACTCGCCCTTCACCGGGTGGGGCACGCCAATGGCCGCGGCCTCCTGCACCGCCGGATGCACGGTGGCCGCCGATTCGACCTCGGCCGGTCCCACCCGCTTCCCGGCAACGTTCAGGGTGTCGTCGGAGCGGCCGCGAATGAACCACTGCCCGTCGTCGTCGAGCTCGGCCCAGTCCCCGTGCACCCAGATCCCCGGAAAGCGGCTCCAGTACGTTTCCAGGTAGCGCTCCGGATCGCGCCAGAAGCCACGGGTCATGCCGACCCAGGGTTGCCGCACGACCAACTCGCCCACTTCGCCGCGAAGCGGGTTGCCGGCGCCATCGACGACATCGGCGTCCATCCCCGGCACGGCGGTGTTGAAGCCGCAAGGCACGATCGGCCGCAACGTTGTGCAGCCGACAATGCCGCCGCTCGTTTCGGTGCCGCCCGAATAGTTGATGATCGGGCAGCGGCCCTCGCCAACCTCGTCGAAGTACCAGCGCCACGGACCGGGGTTCCAGGTCTCACCGGTCGAGCCCAGGATGCGCAGGGAGGAACGATCGCGCCCGCGCACCCATTCGGTCCCCTGGCCCATCAGCGAGCGAATGGCCGTCGGCGCCAGGCCCAGGACGGTGACCCCGTGATCCGCGACGAGCCGCCAGAGTCGATCGGGCGCCGGGTAATCGGGCGTGCCCTCGAAGAGGAGCAGGGTGGCGCCGATGATGAGGCCGCCGCAGATCAGCCAGGGGCCCATCATCCAGCCGAGATCGGTGAGCCAGAAAAGCGTGTCGTCCGGTTGCAGATCGAAGCAGGCGGCAAGATCGTGCGCGGCTTTCACCGGGAAGCCGGCATGGACATGAACGGCGCCCTTGGGACGGCCGGTGGTGCCGGAGGTGTAGATGATCATGTACGGCTCGTTGGCGTCGGTGGCCACCGTCGGGAACTCCGGCGAGGCAGGGGGGACCACGTCGTGCCACCAGACGTCACGGCCTTCCGTCCACGCGACCTCGTCGCCGGTGCGCCGCAGCACCAGGCAGCCCCGCACGCCAGGCGCCTGGCTGAGCGCCTCGTCGGCAATAGCTTTCATCGGCACGGATGTGCCGCGCCGCGGCGCGCCATCGGTGGTGATGAGGAAGCTGGCCTCGCCATCGCGCAGGCGGGAGCCGAGCGCTTCGTGACCGAAGCCCGAAAACATCGGCAGAAAGACCGCGCCAAGCTTGCCGAGCGCCAGAACCGCGATGACTGTCTCCGGAAGCATCGGCATGAAGATGCCAACCCGGTCGCCCCGCTGCACGCCTAGCGCCTGCAGGGCGTTGGCCAGCCGGTTCGTCTCCGCCAGCAGCTCGCGAAAGGTGAGGCGGCGAGTAGCGCCGTCGTCGCCTTCCCAGATCAGGGCGCCACGATCGGCAGCGGCCCCTTCGGCATGGCGATCGAGCGCGCTGGCAACGTAATTGAAGCCGCCACTGGAAAACCATTCCGCCCAGGGCGCGCCGCGGGAGAGATCGAGCACCCGCTCGTACGGCCGGCTCCAGACCAGATCGAGGTCTTCGCCAACGGCTCCCCAGTACCAGGCCGGATCGGCGATAGAGCGGGCCAGAAGCTCGTCGTAGGAGGCGATGCCATGCCGCGTCATAAAGCGCGCCATGCGCGAGCGGCGCCGGTACTCCTCGCTGGGCTCCCAGGCGACGGCGTTGTCGGCATCCGCTGCCGCCGCGTCATCCATAGCCCCTCCCAACATGTTCAACTCCCGTAATTCACGACGGATCGCCCGCTGGCAGCCCGATTGTTGCCTTCGCCTCACGTGAGGTCAAGCAGAATGCCCCGCGCTGTATGCGAAAGCGGGACTGAGAAGGCCGCGCTGTGCCACTATGCATTACGAACGCGTGGGAGTATCGACGATGGTCTGGAAACGGCTCTTCAGCAAGAAGACGGACGAGGTCAGCGCACCGGCGGCGCCAACACCCGATCCGGGCGGCATCGTGCGCCGCCGCCCCGCGGCCGCCGATCCGGCACTACAGGGACGGCTGCAGGCCTTGCAACAACGGCGGGACATGGCGGCCTACGATCTGGAACGGGCGGTGGCGGCCCGGCAGCCGGAGAACCCCTGGCGGGAACGGATGGCGCTGCTCGATCGCTCGCTGGCCACGATCGAAGACGACCTGCGCGCGCTGGACGTGATTCCACCGTTGACGCCCCTACCCCTTCCGGAAACGCCGATTACTGACATCGCGGTCAATCTGGAAGAGCCGGTCAGCATCGCCTTCGCGATCGGACCGGAGCAATTCCTCTGGGAGGAAGAGGTCGATTGGGATCAGCGTGGCGGCCCGGTCGTGCGTGGCCAGGTGCAGCAGCGGTCGGGGAACGCGGCGGCTCTGGTTCCGGAAGGCATCCCAGCCGATCGCCGCGAGGCGCTGGAACAGCACCTGATCGACAGCGTGACCGTCTTTGCCCTCGACCTGCGCGATCGCGCCCTCGATGGCGAGCCGCTCCCGGTTGCGCCGACGCTGGCTGACCTAGCCCGCCCCTGTCCCGAGTGCGGCGATTGGCTCGATTGGCGCGGCCACTGCGCGAGCTGCGCCACGCGGGCCTGGCGACGCCAGAATCTGCGGCAGGAAGCGATTCGCATTGCCCAGGAGCGCGACGACGAAGAGGCCGATCGCTACAAGTGGGCGGAGCGCCTTTCGGTGGCGCGCAAACGGTTGGCCGATATCGACGCGGAGGTTGCAAAGCTGCAGGGGCGGTAGGGCGCTTTTGCACGGAGTGGCCTTGCCGCCGGAGGCTGAAAGCCGCCCGGCTACATCCCCGAAAGCCCCGTGAACCGGGCTGGGACGAGGTGCTTGAGGTGTACGCGAGGGCGCTATGGCTCGTCCGGACCCTCGATGGCGATTTTCGTCACATCGACCGGCGGGGACTCGGAGACGAATTGGACGACGAGGAGCCTGAGCACGTCGTCACCCTGGTTCGATGTCGGACCAAGCTCGCCCGTCTCCGCATAGACCGAGCCACCGGCCGCCACTTCGGCCCGACTTCCCACGTGCGGCGCCTTGCCTTTCTGGCGCTTCCCCAGCCGTGGCCCGGTCAGCGGTTGTTCGATGTCGTGCCGCGGAGCGAGGATAGAGACCTGTTCCCCCACTCCCTCGAGACTGAGTGTTCCCGATTCGATGTACACGAGGATCGGACCCGCGTACTGGACATCGAGCCGCGCCCCGGGCGCGTAGGTGTAACGCAGCAATACCGCGTCGACATCGCCCGGACCAAACGGCAACGCCGAGGCGGTCGCGAGCGGCTCAACCGTGATCCCCTCGGGAACCTCGCCCAGCGATTGCCGAGCGGGTGCGGCGCCGGAATCCGATGATCGAGTTCCGACGAAAACAGCGGAGCCAAGCATGGCGCCGAGGAGGAGGATGAGCAGTGCCCTCCTCGCCGGAAGAGTCCCCCGCCCCTCGGCCGCAGACCTCCCTTGGCTCGTGGTCCGGAACATGGGGTGCATGCCAGTGTCTCCCGCTCCCAGGCTCATCAGAGGTCGAGAGGGAGGGAGGCGACGCCCGCGGCGGTGAGGCGGCCTTCATGCTGCAACTGCCGGGCGAGCTCGCGGTTTCGTGGCGACCAGTTCGATCCGGGCCGCCGCGGCGCATAGCGCAGGGCGTAGCGTTCGTCGTCGATGCTCTTTGATTGGGTATCGACCCAGCCGTGGCACATCGCCGTCTCCAGCAGCTCGTCGAAGGTGACGGTCTGCTTGCCGGACGCTTTCTTGGAGATGGCGATGACGAGCTCGCGCTCCGTAGCGCCATGCTCGCCCAACCAGCGGTCGAGCTCGGCGGCAGAGGCGATCGGCAGCGCCCGGGTGACGTCGAGAGGGCTCATCGCCGCGCTACGGCGACATCCGAATTCCGGCGCAGTTCATGACCGCACCGAAGGTGTGGATGAAGTCGAGGCCATTGCGGGGGATCCAGGCAACCGAACGCTCGCCAGTGCGCACCACGCCCGGCACCAGCACGGCCTGATCGGCGCGGGCCTGATGATCGAACTCCAATTCGACTGCTGCTCCAGGGGTCAACTGATACGGCCGAGCGTTGGCGAGGTTGTCCATGGCCTCCTGGGCCGCATCGCGAATCACCTGCCGCGCCTTTTCCGGGTGGAGATGGAGCGCGGAGAAGGTGGTAATGCCTTCCTTGACCACGGCTCCCACGACCTGCTCGCCGAGCAGCGCTTGAGTCTGCGCCACCGCCTTGTCATCGCCGGCGACCAGTACCACGGGAATCCCGTAGTAGCCAGCGACAGCAGCATTGATGCCAAACTCTCCGGTCGAGACCCCGTCGAGGCGAACGTCATTCAGCCAGCTTGACCAGGTGTGCGCCAGGGGCGCCGCCGGGGTGCCCGCCTTGGCGTGGTACCCGGTGTAGAAGACGGCGCCGACGCCTGCCAGATCGACCCCTTGCATCATGCCCAATGGCTTATCGTTACCGGTGATGAAGCGTACGGAAGGATGGAGCGCGTCGGGAATGAGGTTGCGCATGCCGTCGTGACTGTCGTTGACGATCACCTCGTCGGCGCCGCCGGCCAGGGCCCCCTCGACGGCGGCATTGACCTCGGCGGTCATGCGCTCGCGGGTGCGAAAGTACCGGTCTTGTGAGCTCGGCTCGCCGCCGTATTCCGGGGGCATAACCTGCACCCAGGAGACGACGCCACAGGTGCCTTCCATATCGGCCGAGATAAGAACCTTCATCAGAAGCGCAACCCCTCAAGGCAGGCGATTGCCCGCCGCGCACGTCCATTTCAGAGGGACCATCGTATCACCAAGCGACGCGGGAGGCGCCGACCTCCGCACGGCGCTGAGTCTGCCGCGAGGCCGCGTCATCGGGCTGCTCTTGACGCCGGCCAGAGAGCCTGTAGAGTGGGCGAGTGTCGATGCGGACATCGATACGCGGATGTCACACGGCACTCGCCTGGAGAAACCAGACCAGAGCAGCACACCACATTCCAGGAGGAAACAGCCATGGACGGCACGACATTCGATCGATTCGTCAAGGCGCTCGCCGGCAGCGTGCCCCGCCGTGCCGCGGTCAAGGCGCTTGCTGGCGGGGGGCTGGCCGCCGCCGGGGCGACGGCCGGCGTTCATGAATTGGATGCAAAGAATAAGAAGAAGAAGCGTTGTCGCAAGCCGGGCCAGACGTGCGGCGGCCAGAAGAAGTGCTGCAAAGACAAGGGCGCAACGGTCTGTCAGGATTTTTCGTCGTCGCTCTGCTTGGGCGTCACGCTTTCTGGCAATCGTTGTTGTGGGTTAGAGGGAACCATTTGCGATCCAGGTTTCGGAACGCCAGTCGAAATTGATCCCATTAACGCCGTCGGGAACTGCTCGTGCTGCGATCCACTCTTCTGTGGCAAGCAGCTTGATGGTAAGTTCCGGTGCCAGGTGGAAGTCACGTAGGTCGCAAGTCGTCGAGCTCTGGAATCCAGCAGCCCGTTGTAGGGGTCAAGCCTGCCTCGCCAGGACCTATTCGCCGCGTACGTTCACGGTCGAATTTTGCCCAATAGACGGGCGATGATCGGCTGACCCGGTGGCGATTGGCCCGTGGCGGTCTGCGCTGATCCGGTCCACTTCGCCGCCATGCCACGCGCCAGATGCTCGCGGAGGACCATTTGCACCTTCGGCGCGATCCCCAAGGCTTCGAGCGCCTGCAAGCGGCGCGTGAAGTCCGCCACGTGGACGGGGCCGCCGGGGCGGAGCACTTCGCGCAAGCGGGCGACATCGATCTCATGCGGCAGCGTGCGGCACTGGTCGAGGTAGCCGAACTGCAATAGATCGATCATCGTGCGCATGCATTTGATGCACATTCCGCAGTTGTACCCCGGCCCATATCCAGCGCAGGGGCGAATCGTCTCCAGCACGAGGTCAGGTTTCAGCTCGACGATGACCCGGGTCTTGTCGATGGTGTTCATTTCGCAGCCGTCGTGAACGACGTCAAGCTGCTCCGTCGACCAGAGTGGGTCGAGCACGGGGTGGGAGCCCCAGGGATAGAGCCGGTCGTAAGTCGTCGACGCGGCGATGTGCACGCGGCGCAGGGCTCCGCCGAGCGCCAGGGCCACGGCGATCAAGCCGCCGCCATGAAGGGTGGGCCATGGCGCCAGCGCGCCAGTGACGCGGCGGACGTTGGTGACCACCGGGATGAGGGTCGTGCCGGTTTCCGTGGCGACGCGCTCGAAGTTTCGCAACAGATCGGGGGGAAAGCGCTCGTCCCATTCCGGAAGCAGGACGTCGATGCCGTGGACCGGGATCAGGTAGGTGATGCCGCGAGGATCGTGCGGGTGATCGCGCAGATTCTTGAGCAGGCTGTAGGTGGAATCGACTCCCAGGGAGAAGAAGAGTCCCACACCCGGCGCCCCATGATGTGCCACCGGGACAGCTTCGCGGGTGGTGGCCTCGACGGAAACGGGCGTGGCGCGCGGCTCGAAGGCGTCGTAGACGGCCTGAATGTCGGGCAGCGCGTCGAGCAGGCGCGGGGAGATGGGAGCCGCGATGGTCAGGCGATCCTCGGTGCGCATGGCCCCGACGAGCAACGCGGCCAGGAACGGATCGCCATTCTCCGCGCTCAGGTAAGGGCGACACCAGGCCGGAAAGCGATACCAGAGGACGAACGGTTCTAACCAGCGAGGATCGCCTCGGTTGAGGTCGCTCTCGACCAATGCCTGGAGTTGGCAGGCGTCGTCGAGCTCGACGATCTCGATGTTGGAGACGCGCATGGCGCCCACCTTCCCTGCCCCGTGACGGGGTTCCGCCCGCTGCTGCCGACACCCGCCGCCGGCCTCGGTGATTCGAGCTCAGCCGCGCGGAGGGCGCCGGGCCGCGGCGCGGCGAACAGGGTGACTCACGTCGCGCGCAACGATACGCCTGCGCTCCGGATCGCGCGCGAGGCAATCACCACGGCAGAAACGCGGATGACGTGTTCGGCTGCAGCCGAAGGGCTCGATCTTCTCTGGCACGAGGTCCCTCCAGACAGCCTTGACCACGTTGCGGACCCTTCTCTTCGCTTGACATAGCGTCAAGGCGCGCTATGCTGGACGTGCTTGCGGAGTCGAGCAGAGCGCATGGAGGATGCTATGACCATTAGCGGTCGCATGATGCTCATTGTGCTGGCGGCGTTACTGGCGCTTCCCTTCACCTCAGGATCAGATCTAGCCCTGGCCAAGAACAAGAATAGTTCCAAGACCAGGAACGTCACCAGGACCTTCAGCAACGCCAACGTGATCACCTTCATCGACGCCGCCCCGGCCGCTCCCTACCCCTCGACCATCCAGGTCAGCGGTCTGAAACAGGGAACGATCGTCAGCCTAAAGGTGACGCTGGCTGGATTCACGCAGACCAATCCCGACGATATGGACGTCCTCCTGGTCGCGCCAAATGGCCAAAACATGGTCATCATGAGTGACGTCGGCGGTTCGGATGATATGTCCAACGTGACGCTGATTCTCGACGATCAGGCTGGCGCGTCGTTGCCGGACGTCGGACCGCTGGTCAATGGCACGTTCAAGCCCACCAACGGCAACATCGATGCCTTCCCGACGCCCGCGCCAGCACCGACCAGTTCGACATTGGCGGGTTTCAAGGGGGGCGGCCCGAACGGCACGTGGCGGCTCTTCGTCGTCGACGACGCCGGCGGTGATGTTGGCAGCTTCGCCGGAGGCTGGTCGCTCCAAATCAAGGCCGAGGTCAAGGTCAAGAAGAAGAAGTAACGCTCACGTGGGCAGCGTGTCCTCGGACCGCTGCCAGCGGTAGCCCGCGCCGTCCGCCACGATCCGGCCCCAGGGCGGGAAGGGCTCATGGGCGGTGATCAGCAGAGCATGTTCGGCAGCGACGTGGGCGAAGATCCGCTCCGGTTGCGCGATCAGAGTGGCCATCTCCGCGTGTGCTGGGCCCCAGGTGATGTGCTCGACCTCGGCGGCAAGGTGCACCAGATCGCCGAGGTTGTAGAGCACCTCGCCAGCCGAGGCGATGCGCACGATGCAGTGCCCCGGCGATTCCCCCGGCGCCGGCAGCATCGTGACGCCAGGCGCGATCTCCCGTTCGGAGTCGACCAGATCGAGCAGACCGTGGTCAGCGATCAGCTCAAGGCGCGCCAATGCCGAATCGGGTTGGCCACGGTTCGGATTCCCTTCCCAGTCGGCGCGACCCATGACGTGTCGCGCCTGCGGGAAGCGCACCGCGATGCCGCCGTCGCGCTCGCGGGCGACTCCGGCGTAGTGATCGCCGTGCGGGTGGGTGATGATGACGTGGGTGACGTCCGCGGGATCGATGCCCAGCTCGACCATCGCCGCCGCGAGGCCCGGCGTGCGCCGCACCGGCCAGTCGGGCCAGACCCGTGGCAGGCCGCGTTGCCAGGCCGAGTCAGGATCATCCAGCCCAGGGTCGATCAGAACCAGCGCCTCGCCGATGCGCACGAAGACGACGTTGAGGCCGATCCAAACGCGCCCTCGCGCATCGGCGTCGGGCAGCGCCTGCCGCCATTCGTCTTCCGGGGCCGGAAACCGCGGCTCCCACAGGAGCCCACCCTCGGAGACAACCGTGATGGCCGCCTCACCGACGTGACGGGTGTCGATGTAGGGGACATCCGCGACGATGGATTGCTCGGTCAATTCCGTTCCTCCTGCTTCCCAAACACGCGTATCGCCTGGCCGCACGCTGCCTCGACCCACATCTCATGGCGCTTCCTCGCACGACGGCGCGCTCCCGGAGCGAGCGAGCAGTTCGCCGGTCGTGGCGTCGATGCGGAGCAAGAGTCCATGCTGATCCGGCACGCGGCTATCTTCGTAGATGATCACCCAGTGTTGGGGCCATGCGGTGCGCCCGGCGGCGAGCGGAAAGGTGCGCGAGAGGTGCCGGTAGTTCGGGCAATCGCGCCGGAACGCGGTCCCTCCCGCCGCCTCGGCGCGCAGCGTGGCCGCGGTGGCGTCTATGGGCGCGGGGGGCGGTGGATCGTGAAACTCCGGCGCTTCTTCCCACCCGATGCTTTCCTGGCTCATCACGGCGCCGCTTAAACGCTCGATCACGACGCCGAGGGATGCCGCGCCGGGGGGCCGTCCAGGGGGATCCCAGGGAGCGATAAAGGCATAAGTCAACCAGCCGGTGCCAGGAATCGCGGTCGTTTCGCCGGGGGGCACATCCCAGGGCCAATCGACCTGCATGGAAGCGTTCAATAGAATGGCGCCGGGCAGCCAGGCATCGGCCTGGGCCTGCGCCAGCGGCAAGGCGCTTTCGTAGGTCGCGCCATCGCCAGCGAGCGGCGCGGCAGCGGCCGGCAGGGGGGGCAGGGGCGGGGCATCAGGGGTCCAGACCCAGACCGCCAGGGCGATCGCGGCGAGGAGAAGCTGACTGGCAAGGAGGGCCAGGATGAGGCCACGACGCGTGCGCCACCAGCGCGGGCCGGAAGCGGCGGCGCCTTCGTGCGGAGTGGCCGCCTGCTCTGACGCGTGGTCTGAATCGCTCATTGCCAGCTCAGGTTACGCACCGCGTATGGGGCCGAACGCGGCAGGGCGGCCGGCTCGTCGGGATCTTCCGTTTCGACCAGCTCGCCCGCGCCGATCGCTTCCCAGCCCTGCTCGGCAAGTGTGGTTCCGATCGTCTCCTGCGTCCACTGATCGGCGTGCCACACCAGATCGGCGAATCCGGCGGTGGGACGCAGCGGGGGGAGTTGCTCGTCGCGGACAGTTTCGAGGCGGTGTCCGGTATCGAGCCAGACAACGAGGTGGAGCACGAGCTCCCCATCGCGCTCAACTGGCGTGACGACACCTTCCACGCGGCCGAAGCGCATCTCGCCGCTACCGCCTTGCGCCGCGGGCAGGCACGTCGTCCAGCCTGGCGGCGAAATCGGGAGGCAGCGTGGCCCTGGGCGCGGTCTCGCGGTCGCGCGGCAGCGTCAGAGAGCACAGCACGCCAAGGAGGAGGAGCGCGGCCAGGCTGGCCAGCGCTGCTTGCATCCCAAAGAGATCGGCCAGACGGCCGGTGATCGGCACCCCGATGCCGCCGGTGACGAAGCCGAGGCCGAGAATCACCCCGGAGGCGATGCCGACGCGGCCGGGCACGAGGCGCTGGGCCATCACCAGCGTGATGGAGAGCGAGGCATCGCAGAAGAAGCCGAAGAGGGCGGCGAGGATGATGCCTTGCGGACCAGGAAATGCCACATATAGGAAGAGGGCCGGGATCGTCAGAGCCAGCGTGCCGGCGATCACCCGCCGCTGCCCGAGGCGATCGGCAAAGCCTCCACCGACGAGCGTCCCCGCGGCGCCGGCGATGATGATGACTGACGCCAGCGGGCCATAGAAGGCGCGGTCGAACCCCAGCTCCGAGTACCAGATGGCGCTCATCTGGAGAACCGAGAGATAGACCCAGGAGCGGAGCATGGTGACCAGGATGACGCGTGACAACGTGCCCCAGGCGGGGGCCGCGTGGACGGCCTGGTTGATGAGCGCGCGCGCCTCGCGCGCGCGCTCGACCAGGCGCATCTTTGGCCAGATCAACGCGGCCGCGGTCAGTCCGGGAATGAGCAGCCAGATGGTGCCGCGGGCGCCGAACGCGGCCAGCAGCATGGAGCCGATGAGCGGGCCAAGCCCATAGCCGACGCCCCCGGCGACGGTGTACCAAGACATGGCCGCGTTGCGACGCTCGTCGGACGACACGGCCGCCGCATTCGACGCGCCCAGGGGGTGAAACGCGCCGGAGCCGATGCCGGCCAGGGCGGCCAGGGCAATGAACATGCGATAGCTCGTGGCAAAGCCGTACATCGAGGCGCAGACGGTCGCCCAGAGGAGCGTTGCCGGCACGAACCAGCGCCGGCCACGGGAATCGGAGAAGTAGCCAAAAAGGGGCTGGGTTAGGGATGAGGTCGCGGTATAGGCGAGCGTCACCAGACCGACCTCGGCATTCGACAATCCGTACTGCAGCTTCATCAATGGAAAGAGCATCGGCAGCACGCCGCCGAGCATGTCGTTCGAGAAGTGCCCGAGCATCAGCACGAAGAGCGCCCGGTTCTTCACCATCTGCATGAACGACGTCACGTCACGCTCCGAGTCGCCGGGCATCGCCGCCCGTCACCGCCGCGGGAATGATCGCACCTTACGGGGTGATAGGGTGATAGGGTGATGGGATGTTGGGGTGGGACGAGATGATTCACTGGCACAGCTGGGCGCTTCCTTGGCGCACCGCATCAGCGCGCGTAGGGCAGGAAATCGATCAATGGCGAACTGGAAAGCCGTGCTGAACGACGATCCCGTGCCGTGGCTCCTCCAAAACGACGATCCGGCTGTCCGGCACTTGACGCTCCGTTTGCTCTTGAACCGTCCCCAAGGCGACCCTGCCCTGCGTGAAGCACAAGACGCCGCGATGAGAAGCGATCCCATTGCGGCGATTCTGGCCGCCCAGCATCCTGATGGCTACTGGGTCAAGCCAGGACCGGGGTACAGCCCCAAGTATCGGGGCACCGTGTGGCAACTCATCTTTCTCGACCAGCTCGGCGCCGATCCGCGCGACCCCAGGGTGCACCTAGCCTGCGACTACATTCTCAGCCATAGCCAAGCCGCGACAGGCGGCTTCTCGATTTCAGGGCGTCGCGGCGAGGCGCCGCCCCCTTCTACCTGGGTGGTCCACTGCCTCAACGGCAACCTGCTCCGGGCGCTCCTTGGTTTCGGCCGGCTGGACGACGATCGCGTGCAACGCGCCATCGACTGGCAGGCGCGGGCGATCACCGGCGAAGGTTTCGCGGATTACGATGCGGCTGGGACAAGCGGCCCTGGTTTCCGCTGCGCGGTCAACGAGGGACTGCCCTGCGCCTGGGGCGCGATCAAAGGAGTGCGGGCGCTGGCGCGCATCCCGCCCGAGCGGCGCTCCCCCGAGATCTGGCACGCCATCGAGCAGGGCGTGGCGTTTCTGTTCAGCCGCGACCCCGCTGTCGCTGACTATCCGGCCGGTTGGGGCAATGCCAAACCGAGCCCGCTCTGGTTCAAGCTGGGCTTTCCCTCGGCCTATGTCGCCGACGTGCTCCAGACGCTCGAAACGCTCTGCGAGCTGGGAGCCGGCGCGGACCCACGCCTGCATCGCGCGATCAGCCAGATCCTTGGCAAGCAAGATGCGCGGGGCCGCTGGCGCAACGAAAACGGATATCAGGGCAAGACGTGGGTCGATTTCGATACGCCGGGGAGGCCGAGCAAATGGGTAACCCTTCGCGCCTGCCTGGTGCTGAAAGCCGTCGCTGAAGCTGCCATGGGAAAGGATCTGGCATCGCGTTGAATGGGGTCGGCCGAGGCATTGCTTCCCAGTGCGCCATAGGTTAGAAGGAAACGCCACGCTGCCTCGGTGTGGACGGTAGAGCCGAAGATCGTTCGCGGTCGATGGCAATGGCG
This sequence comes from Thermomicrobiales bacterium, assembly GCA_038246475.1. Classification (GTDB taxonomy): domain Bacteria; phylum Chloroflexota; class Chloroflexia; order Thermomicrobiales; family UBA6265; genus JACCXM01. The sequence goes on from JBBRVX010000035.1 coordinate 14,817, forward strand.
ACCGGAGCAGAGGGGGAAGGATCGAGGATGCCCCCGATCCTTCCTTTACACATCGTATTTCCTGGAACGCTAGCTCGTTGCCGCCGGCTCAAGCAGGATGAGGGACACCTCCGTCTGGGCGCCATCTTCGCTGGGGCCCAACCAGGCGGTCCCGGAGTAGCCGGAGCCGTTCATCTCGGCGAGGCCGATCATCATCTCCTGGCGTCCGCCCTCGTCGGTGGTGATCACACCGCCGATGTCGCCGCAGGCGATGTACGTCCCGATCTCGTCGGCGCTCAGGTGGACGTTGATGGCGTGACCGCCGTCGATGATGTCCTGCAACGGAATCTCAACCATGGTCTCGCTCAAGGTGACCGGGACCGCCGATTCGGGCCCGCTGCGCTCACCCTTGGGGGCGGCGAGATCCAGCAACGGCACGACCACGTCGCCGAGCTCGGCGCAGGTCCCGGCATGGATGTGGACCGGATGCGTGGCGCCCGCCATCTCAGCCTCGGGGGTTTGGGCGCTGCTGGCGGGAACGAGCAGGGTCAGAGCCGCGAGGGCCGTCACCGCTGCCATCTGTGTCGATCGCCGGAACATCGCGTGGGATCTGTTCATCGCGCTCCCTTGCTCCACGGGCCGCCGTATCACGGCGCATCCCATCAACGGTCGGCGCTCCCGCCAGACCTGAGCAACATCATATCGCTTCAAACCCCGATTGGGGTGGAGGTAATGTTATGGCTGCTGCTCTGGCCACGGTATCACGACTCCATCGTCGCGGCGTCGTTGGCAACCTGAGCGCGGCTATACTTGGCGCGATGGGTCTCTTGCAAACCCATTTTCTCTTTCTTGATTCCTGGATTGGATAGCCACACATGTCAACCATGGAAAAGAGCGTCGACCTCGATAGCATCCGGCAGCGGCTGGATCGACTCGGGGTGCGTCTTTGACTTACCTACGGTAGAGATCGAAATCGCCGCGCTGGAAGCCGAAAGCGCGGTTCAGGGATTCTGGGACGACGCTCGTACCGCGCAAGCGATCATGAAGCGCCTGGGCGAGCTGCGCTCCGAATCGACAACGTGGCGGCGGCTGACCGAGCAGACAGAGGATTTGACACTTCTCGAAGAGCTGGCCGCCGACGATGAAGAGCTGACCGCGGAGCTGATCCGCGAGTCACTCAAGCTGAAAGAGGATGTCGATCAGTTCGAGCTCGACTCCACCCTTTCGGGCCCGTACGACAGCTCGGACGCCATCCTCGTCGTGCACTCCGGTGAAGGGGGCATCGACGCCCAGGACTGGGCCGAGATGCTCTCGCGCATGTACGTGCGCTGGGCGGAACGGCGCGGGCTGAAGGCGGATATCCTGGACACCACCGACGGCGAAGAAGCGGGGGTGAAGAACGCCACCATCGAGATCCGCGGCCCGCGCGCCTACGGCTACGCCAAGGCGGAAGCAGGATCGCATCGCCTGGTGCGGATGTCGCCGTTCGACGCCGCCCACCGCCGCCATACCGCCTTTGCTCTGGTCGAGGTGCTGCCCGAGATCGAAGGCGACCACGAGATCAACCTGAATGTCGACGATATCCGCATGGACACCTACCGCGCCTCCGGCGCGGGCGGGCAGCACGTCAACAAAACCTCCTCGGCGGTGCGCCTGACCCATATCCCCACCGGGATCGTGGTCACCTGCCAGAACGAACGCTCGCAGATTCAGAATCGCGAGACGGCGATGAAGATTCTGCGCGCCCGGCTGCTGGAGCGGAAGATGAACGAAGAGGCCGACGAGCGGAAAAGCATCAAGGGCGAGCACACCGCGGCTGGCTTCGGCAACCGCATCCGCTCCTATGTGCTCCATCCCTACACCCAGGTCACCGACCATCGCACCGATGTCAGCATCGGCGACATTCAGAGCGTGCTCGATGGGGGGATCGATCCCTTCATCGACGCCTATCTGCACCAGCAGCTCTCACGGACGGGAACATGACGCGACTGATTCACCTTGTACTGCTGATCGCGCTTCTGCTGGGGTCGGCGCCGCTGGCCCCGGCGGTCGCGCACGCGCAGGATGCCTCAGCCCTCATCGGTACTCCAGCGCCGATACCGGGCTTCGCGGTAGCGCGCAACGAGGCGAAGTCCGACTTCCCGAACGGCATCGACTTCAGGCTCGATGCCACCTCGGAGACGCCCATCGCCGCGCTGGAGCTGATGTACCACGTGCCGGGGATCGAGACCCTCTCGGTCGAGTTGCCGCCGTTCGAGGCGGGGGCGACGTCCCTGAAGATCGAGCACCCGATCGATCTGCGGGCGGGTGAGCTCCCTCCGGGGCTCGACGTGCTTTATCACTGGCGCATCACCGACGAGAACGGCGATGTCGTCGAAACGCCGGAACAGACGGTGGCCTGGATCGACAGCCGGCACGACTGGACGCCGTTGGCCGGGCCGCGGGTGACGGTCTATTCGTATGACGGGAACGCCGAGTTTCAGCAGACGACGCTCGATTCGGCGGAACGGACGATCGACAAGCTGTTCGCCGCCTACGGCTTCTTGCCCACGCAGCCGATCCGCATCTGGTCCTATACCGCCAAAGAAGATCTGTACGGGGCGCTGCCGCCGAACTCCGAGCCATGGATCGCCGGGGCCGCCTTCCCGGCTCTGCACCTGATCATGGCGATTCTGCCGCCGGGCGATGACAAGGAGCTGGCGAGGGTCGTTCCGCACGAGATGACGCACCAGGTGACGGACCAGGTGACGAAGAACCCGTTCAACGGTCCGCCGCTCTGGCTGAACGAGGGCCTGGCGGTCTACTGGCAGGAGAGCGGACGGGATCGCTTCTACACCTACGCGCTGCAGGCCGCCGACAGCGGCGAGCTGCCGCCCCTGCGCACGCTGAACGGTGAGTTCGCCTATGACAGCGAAGGCGCCCTGACCGCCTACGCGCTCAGCCTGAGCGTGGTGATCTACATCCTCGACACCTGGGGCGACGAAGGGATGGCCAAGCTGCTGGCCACCTTCCGCGAAGGCGTCACGTATGACGACGCCGTGCAGCAAGGGTTGGGCGTCTCCTTCGATGAACTTGATCGCGGCTGGCGCGAGGACCTCAAGGAGAAGGCAGGAAGGCTCCTGGCCTCCGGCTCGACGCGATTCGGCGACGAGCCGGCCGGTGGCCCTGGCACAGGCTCTTCCATATGGCAGGAGCTGCTGATGTCGGCGGGGACGATCGTCCTGGGACTGGCGCTCCTGATCTCGCTTCTTGCCGGCTTCCTTTCGCTGCTGCGCCATCGCCGCCGGAGGGAGGCCGAAGACGAGGACGATGAGTTCACGGGCGTGCGCTGGCGCGACTGGCCGGAGGGGTTGGATCCGCCCGGGATGCAGCTGCAGGGGCGCTCGCCGGGGCATTCCTGAATCGGCGCCGTTCTGAAAGGGTGTTCGCATGACTATCGCCGAGAGCGCGGCGCCGAGCCGCAGTTGCATCCTCGATCCGGCCGCGATCGAACGCAAGCTGGCGCTCAACACGTACAACGTCGATGCCTCGCGGGCGCACATCCGCATCATCGACCACGAGGTCTGCCTGCATTGCGTGCGCCAGCAGTGCATCAACTGTTGCCCGGCCAACTGCTACGTGCCGGCCGATGACGGCCGGGTGATCTTCTCCTATGAGGGGTGCGTCGAATGCGGGACCTGCCGCATCGTCTGCCATGAGTTCCACAACGTCGAATGGACGTACCCGCGGGGTGGGTTCGGGATTCAATACCAGTACGGGTGAAACGAGGGTGATAGGGTGATGGGGTCATAGGGTGATAGGGAGAACGCTCCAGCGGCGTCCAGGCGCTGCTCCGCCCTTTGCCTCCTCGTCCTTCCTATCACCCCATCACCCTATGACCCTATCACCCTCGGAGACGCGATGTACTGGACCCACAAACACGTTCTCGCCTGCACGGCGTCGCACTGCGCGGCGAAGGGCGCCAATGATGTGCTGATGCTCCTGCGGCGGGAGATTCTGCGCCGCGGGCTCGACAAGCAGATCCTGGTCAACAACTGCGGCACCATCGACCTGTGCGACATCGGGCCGAACATCGTCGTCTACCCGGACGGGGTGATCTACGCCGGGGTGACGAAGGCGGACGTGCCGGAGCTGGTGGCGGCGCTGACTGACGGCACGGTCGTGGAGCGCCTGGTCCTCAATGCGGAAACCGCCGCCGAGCGCGCCCGCCACGATTTTTACCTCGCCGCGGTCGAGGGCACCGCCACGCGCCCTAGTGACGACTTCGCCGCGCTCGCCGCGCATCATGGCTTCGATGGAGCCTGGATTGCCGAGCAGCAGCGGCGCGGGTTCATCGCCCGCAAACCGGGGACCGATGATGGGCCGGAGACGATCACGGTGACGAGCAAGACGCGAGCGCGGTATGGGGTGTAGGGGGACGCCATGGGCGCCGTTGCCCTTGCCGCCGGGCGATAAAGCACCCGGCTAGACCCCGAAAGCACCCTGAAAGGCGCTGAACTTGCCGACGAGGCTGAATGTGCTGGTTTTCACTGAGCTGAGTCGGCCGATTCGTATCACGGCTTCACCGCGAGCTCCGCCGGCGTATCCGCCTGACGCATCGTTTCATCGCACTGGAGGCGCGCGATCAATGCTTCTTCCATCGCCACGAGGGTGGGTTTCCCATCCTGAAATCTGAGCAAGGCAAAGTCTTTTATTTCCTCGACCCCATATGTCTGGACGATGCTCTCTAATTCCTTGAAAGCAGCCTCTTCAGTTGGATAGTCCTTGACAACGTTCCCGGTTGAGCGGTCCAGAACTTCGTAAAACGTGTTCATGAGTTCAGGTCCTCCAATCCTCGTGACCCTGGAATCCTGGTAGCTGGTTCGCGTACTAGAGCCAGCAAGGTGGCTGCATCTGCAAAGATAGTGTAGTGATGCTTGTCCCTGCCCGTCTGCACAATGTCGAGGCCATGACCGGCTGGCAGCGAAATCTTGGCGATGTACGATCCGATGCGGTAACCACCTGCCGCCGCCAGCTCACAGGCATAGTCAACGCTGTCGTAAACGGAGACGCCTTCGTTCCATCTGCGCTGTGCATCGTCTCCACTGGTGAACCGCATGGTCTTGCCCAGGGCGCCTTGAGACTTGAAATCGTCCACTGTTGCGACTTCACCGCGCACGAACCGAAAAAACGCGTTCGTCACTCTAGGCGTAACCTCGATGAGATGTTGGGATCGGTTGCCTGACGTTTTGCTTTATAGCAGGAATCCTTGGTCCGGAGACGATTACGGTGACGAGCAAGACGCGAGCGCGATATGGGGTGTAACGGCGTTGGCAAGGCTGATAGCGTTGCCCTTGCGGCCAGAGGCTGAAAGCCGTCCGGCTACATCCTCCAAAAGCACCCTGAAAGGGCGCTAAACCTGGTCTGAACTCGCGCCTCTTTGTAGTTGATCCTGACAAAGGAGCGAGTCGCACCCCAAGCGAGCTCCGTGGGCGGGCGTCCGTGTGCCACCCGGCCGGGACAATGTCGCGCCAACAGACTGATGGCAAAAGGTGGGCGAGAGGTGGGTGGCGTGTGTGGCTGACCGACCTCCAGCGGCGCAGGCTGAGAACGAGTCGCACCGTGTCGCGGCTCGAGGCCAAGTCCGATAGGGAGGTTTTCCATGAACGCCTGTACCCAGACCGCCGCCATCCTCTGCGCGCTCAGAGACGAACAGATGCTTCGAGACGCGGCCCATGCGCGGTTAGCGGCCAGTGGGCTACGACGCAATCCTTCGCTCCGTGTTCGCGTATGGCGAGCCGTTCAGATCACCGCTTCCCGGCTTACCGAGAGGGCGCCATCGGGACAGGGCATGTGGCGGGCGTCGAGCGGTGCAGTACCGAACGACGCGGAGCACGGCGCCTATTGAGCAAATGTCGCCTTCATCATGTCAACTAACGCTGTCGCTTCGAGGAGGTTCAGCCATGAACGCCGAGCATTTCGATGCCCTGATGAGATCGATCGATCTACGCGCGCCGCGCCGGGCCGTCCTAGGCGTGCTGGGCGGCGGCCTCGCCGCTCTCCTGACGCGCCTGAGCGTGGACGGTGTCGAGGCCGGAAAAAGGAAGCACAAGAAGCACAAGAAGCCTGGGAAAGGGAACAAGCCGGGAAACAAGCCGGGGCCCACGCTCTCGTGCCCAAGCGGCGTGAAGACGTGCGGCACGACCTGCATCCCAACTGAGAACTGTTGCGCCCCCACCGATTGCGGGTCCGGGATGGCGTGCAGAGATGGCGAGTGCACGTGCCTGGCTGGTTTGAACCGCTGCGGCGCAACGTGTGTCAGTGGCGATCAATGCTGTTTCGATACCTCCTGCCCCATCGATTACGTCTGCGACGATGGGTACTGCTCTTGCCCTCATGCGAATGACATCGCCTGCGGCAACCTGTGCTGCGACGCTACCTCCCACGACATCTGCGTCTCCAACGGCGGCGCAGCGATCTGTCAAAGCGGCGGTTGCCCGGCGACCGACTGGTGCACTGATTCAATCCTCTATCTCTGCGGGCTCGGGCGTTCCTGCGCGACCACGATCGACAGCGCCACGGTCTGCACCGATTTCGCCGACACCCTGTGCATCGAGTGCGCCAGCGACGCCGAGTGCGCCACAGAGCTCGGTCCAGATGCCGTGTGCATCCCGAATGGCCTGTACTGTGACGAAAAATGTCCCTCCTCTCTGACCTCATTCTGCGTCGCGTCTCCGGTCTCGCGGAGCTCCAGGCGCCGGAGCAAAGGCGCGACCGCTGATGCGTTACCGCGCAAACGAAGCGTGGCTCGCCAGCCTGCATGACCGGCAAGAACACCGAGTGCCGCTATCGATGGACAGCGGCACTCCTCTTATTCGCCGATGACATAGTCGGCAATCATGGAGCCGCGGCGATGTTTCGGGCCTCGGCAAGCGCGTCTTCCAGAGAAACCTCCGCGCCATCTGACCAGGCCGTGTCGAAGGCCAACTCCCCCAGTGTGGATCGGACGGAAGCCACCGCTCGTTCGTAGTCCGGCAGCTCGCCAGGCGACATGGGCGCCGCGATCGCCGTGCGCAGGGCGTCTGCCGCCGCGAAGAGCCGGGCGGCGGCTGCCGGATGATTGTGTCCGCTCGCCGTGGCGACGCCCTCCAGGCACCAGGCCACCGCGCCCAGATCCCCGAGGGCGTTGAAGCGGTTCAGCGCCTCGGCGTAGAACGACGCGGCTGGCGCAGCCTTCCCCGTCGCCTGCGCTAGCGCGCCCAGGCTCTGGAAGGTCTGGGCCGCCATGTATTCATCGCCCCCGTGTTCTCGAACGTCAGCCACGAGTTGCTCGTACCGCGCGGTCGCCTCATCGTTGTCGCCCCACCGTTGGGCTGCTTTCGCCAGAATGAGGCGGGCGGCGGCGATGCCCCAGGGGATTTCAGCCTCCTCGAACAGCGCCAGTGCCTCCTCACCCAGCATCACCACCAGCTCGGCGTTCCCCCTGCCATGGAAGGTGGCAAAGGCTCTGCTCACCGTCGCCGCAGCGATGCCGACGCGGTCTCCATGCGCACGGGCGAGGTCCAGAGCTTCGTCCATCAAGGTAAAGGAGCGTTCAGAAGCGAGCAGCATGCCCAGCCAGACCAGCGCCATGGCGCGCTCGCGCGGCCGTGTGCCATCGTCGAGCGCTAGCGCTCGCTCCAGCCACAGCCGTCCATCGCTCAAGTGGCCGCGCAAGTTCCAGAAGCCGCCCAATGCCGCGCTCAGGCGGAGCATCATGGCCGCGTCGCCGGTCTGCTCGAGCCATGTCAGCGCGGCCCAGAAATTCGCGTACTCCGTTTCCAGCTCCACCACGTCCTGAGGATTGCCGAGCAACGCCTGGCGCTTGACGTGGCTCACCTCCTCGGCGCGTTGCACGCACCACGCCGCGTGGCGGCGCCGCGTTTCCTCCCCTTCGCCGCTGGCAGCCAGACGTTCCAGGGCATATTCGCGGATCGTCTCCAGCATCCTGAACCGCGGCGCCCCTCCTGGCCCCTCAACCCGTTGCACCAGGCTGCTTTCGACGAGCGTGGTGATACCGTCGAGAACGGACGTGGGTGTTGGGCGCTCGCTCCCTCCTCTGTCCTCCCGCTTCCCGCCCTCTTCTCGATTCCTCGACTCCTCGACTCCTCGACTCCATTCAACTGCCTCCAGCGTCACCCCGCCCACAAAGACGGCCAGCAGGCGAAAGAGCTGCTGGGCATCGGGTCCCAGGAGGTCGTAGCTCCAGGCGATGGCGCCGCGGAGCGTTTGTTGCCGCGCGGGCAAATCCCGCGCCCCCCCGGTCAGGACAGGCAGGCGGCGTTTGAGGCGGGCCAGCAGCGCGGCGGGCGGCAGGACCGTCACCCGCGTGGCGGCGAGCTCGATCGCCAGTGGCAACCCATCCAGCCGGACACAAATTTCGGCGACCGCCCGCGCGTTGTCCGCCGTGAGCGCAAACTCCGGGCGCACGGCCTGGGCGCGTTGCACGAACAACGCGACAGCCTCGACGTCAGCGAGCCGATCGAGCGCCGGAATCTGGGTAAGGTCCGGTAACAGCAGCGGCTGGATGCCGACTTCGTGTTCGCCGCGAAGCCGCAGCGGCGCTCGGCTGGTGGCGAGGACCGAGAGCCCATCACTCGCGGCGAGCAGGCCGGAGATGGCCGGCGCCGCTGCCAGCAGATGCTCGACGTTGTCGAGGAGGAGGAGAACGCGCTTCCCTTCCAGGGAAGCAATCACGGCATCACGCGGCGAGCGCCCGCTGGCTTCACGGACCCCGAGCGTCGCCGCGATCCGCGGCAGCACCTGGGACGGATCGGCGAGGGGCGCGAGGTCGACAAAGTACACGGCATCCATAACCGCGGCCGGCATGTCGGCGGCGGCAGCCAGCGCCAGCCGCGTCTTGCCCGTACCGCCGGGACCGGTCAACGTGACCAGCCGCTTCGCCTCGCCGGTCAACAGTCCGCGGAGGGCGGCGATTTCGCGCTCTCGCCCGACCAGGCGCGTCGGCGGCAGCGGCAGCGCGGATAGCGGCAGCGGCCGCGTCGCGGTCGATGGCGTTGCCAGGTCCGGGCGGGCCGCGACGAGCAGATCGGTGCGGTCGGCGTCCCCGAGCCGCAGCGCGTCGGCGAGCATCCGTACGGTTTCCAGGCGCGGCGCTTGGTGAACCCCCCGCTCCAGATCACTGATGGCCCGCGCGCTCAACCCCGCGCGCTCGGCCAACGCCTCCTGCGAGAGGGCCGCCGCCGTACGCATCCGCCGCACCAGTTCGCCGAAGAGGGGGAGCTCGTGTGTCGCCATGCCAGCCCGTTTCCAACGGTGTTCGAGAGCGTAGGAGCAGCAGATGGGACCCATATGCATCGTAGCACCAGGGCAATCGTGCGCGGTCCCAGGCTGACGAGTTCCCGGCGGGCTCGGTAATTGCAGCTCTAGTGCACCGTCCACGCAATCGTGTCATTCTGAGCTTGCGAAGAATCTCGTTTTGTTTCGCGTACGTTCGCGCGGTTGAGCCGAGATCCTTCGTTCCTCAGGATGACACAATTGCGTGGACGCAGTACTAGTCCACGGCGGGCCAACTGGAAACGACGACCATCAGGGCGTCAATCTCCTCGCCGATCTCGTCAGCATTCAGCCGGCGGTCCCTCTCGCTCGCCTGCCACGCCGCGTCGTCATCGACCGCGAGTAGTGCTTGTGAGCGGGCTCTGTCGTAGACCGTTCGTTCCGGCAGCGCCTGGGCAGCGCCGATTTGCCCGGACATCACGTCAGCGGCGGCAAAGAGCCGCAGCGCTCGATCGGGAAGCTGGAGAGCCGCCGCCAATACGGCGAAGCGACGGATGACTTCCGCGACGCGCTCTGTTGTGCCCATCTGCTGGTAGAGCAGGTGCGCTTCGGAAAGCGCCGAGGCGGCAGAGCGATAGGCGCCGGTAGTGGTGTAGATCAGGCCAAGATATGCCTGTGCCATCGCGGTCGTCCACGGGTCATTGGCGTTGCGTCCGAGGTCAAGCGCCCGTTGGCAAAGGCGGATCGCCGCGGTCGCATCTTCTTGGCCAAATCGGACAACACCAAGATGGTAGGTCGTTACCGCGACGTTGACGCTGTCGTCGATCAACAAGAACAGATCATTCGCTTCGCGAAAGAATCCCTCGGCCTCATGGTACCGGCCGGCGTCCTCCGCGACGTTGCCGAGGATGGTCAACGCGTAGGCGAGGTCGACCGGATCGCCAACGCGGCGGCCGATTGCCATGCCTTCCTCGAGCGCGGGAAGCGCAACGGCATCGTCGCCATGAAAGTGGGCTAGCGCTCCGAAGCCCACCAGGGCGCGCAGGCGATCGCGGAGCGGGGCCCGAGCCGCCGCCATATCATCGAGCCCGATGGCGCGCTCAAGCCACCGCCGTCCTTCGTCCAAATGGCTATGGTAGTACCAGAAAAGCCAGAGCGTCCCAGCGAGGCGCACACCAAGGGTGTGGTCCTGAAATCCCCGCTCGGCGGTCAGCGACCAGGCAAGAGCGGCGCGGATGTTGTCGTGTTCGTCTTCGAGCGCGTTGAGCCAGCCGGGGTCAACGTCGCGCACGAAATGGCGTTCCGCCTCTTCAGCAAACGCCACGAAAAACCGAAGGTGCAACCGTCGCGCCGCGTGGTCGTCGTCGCTGACGGCAAGCTGTTCCTGGACAAATTCCCGGATCGTCGCCAGCATGCCGAAGCGTGGCTCGGCCGAGCCCTCGGCATCGTGAGCGTCAATACGCTGGATAAGGCTGGCCGCTGTCAGGACGGAGAGACCGTCCAGCGTGTCGAATGCGGGGTCATCCACGATGGCTTCGGCAGCGGCCAGCGTGAAGCCGCCGGCGAAGGTTGCCAGCCGGCGAACGCGGCGTTGCTCGTGCCGCGGCAGAAGATTGTAGCTCCAGGCAATGGCGGCGCGCATGGTCCGCTGCCGGAGCGGAACATCTTGCAAGGTCGTGGCGAGGAGGTCCAGGGGATGCTCCAGGCGACGCTGCAACTGGTCGGGCGTCAGCACCTTCACCCGTGCCGCGGCCAACTCGATGGCCAGCGGCAAGCCGTCGAGGCGCTGGCAGATGGCGGCGATGGCAGGCGCGTTTTCGGGGGTGAGCGCGAACCCCGCGTTGGCCGCTTGCGCCCGTTCGACAAACAGCGCCACGGCGGCTACCTGTCCCAGATCGTCCAGCGGCAGCAGTCGTGCTCGATCGGGGAGGGCGAGGGGCGTCACCGTGATTGCCTGCTCCGCGCGGACGTGCAGCGGCTCCCGGCTGGTGGCCAGGATGACCAGACGCGGACACGACGCGATCATGGCGGCAATATCGGATGCGGCTCCCAGAACGTGCTCGCAATTGTCGAGCACCACCAGGAGGCGGCGGTCCCGCAAGGCGCGGATGAGCGTTTCGCGGGACGATTCCCCGGCGGCCTCGCGCACGCCCAGCGCGGTGGCAATGGCCGGCATGACGAGGGCAGGGTCGCTCAGCGGAGAGAGATCGACGAAGCAGGCGCCGTCCGGGTAGCGGTCGCGCACCGCGGCGGCGACCGCTAGCGCCAGGCGCGTCTTGCCCGTACCTCCTGAACCTGTCAACGTGAGGAGACGAATCTCCTCTTGGCCTAGAAGGTCACAGAGGGTATTGACCTCCGTCTCCCGGCCAATCAGCCGGATTGGAGGCAGCGGCAGCGCGGTCAGCGGCCGGCCTCGCATTACGCTGGCGGTTGAATCGTCTGCCTCCTGAGGGCGGGCCGCTGAAAGCAGATCGGCGCGCTGCTGCTCACTCAATTGGAGTGCATCGGCAATCAGGCGCACCGTCTCCAGCCGTGGCGCCTGGTGCACGCCCCGCTCCAGATCGCTGAGTCCACGCACGCTCAGCCCGGCGCGCTCGGCCAACTCCTCTTGGGAGAAGGCCCCGGCGATGCGCAACCGCCGGAGAAGCTGGCCAAATCGGGATGGGTCGCGCGTCGTCATGGCTGATCCTGCCCGAGGAGGATGCCGCGCCGCAAAGGTGTCAGGAGCCCGGGACCATCCTAACACCCGACTGGGCGAATGACGTCCCAACCAGCTGCCAGCGATGCGTCAGCATGGTGTGGTAGGCGTCAGCCGCGGGCGGTTTCCCGCTTCCAGGCATGGGCCGCGGTGGGACGGAGTGGCGGCACGGGTGTACGATACGCGGGCGCACGCCTCATATCTCCGCGACGCGGGATCCACCTTCGCTGGGGTCTGGCATGACGAAAGGCGATCCTTCCTCCTTCGGTGATCTACTGCGCCGGATGCGCACCGCCGCGGCCTTCTCGCAAGAGGAGTTGGCTGAGCGCGCCGGGCTGAGCGTGCGCGCGGTGAGCGATCTGGAGCGGGGCGCACATCAGGCGCCGCGCCTGGCGACCATGCGCCTGATCGCTGATGCGCTCCGCCTCGAGGCAGCCGGTCGCGCGAGCCTGATCGCCGCCGCCCGCCCGGCGGAGGCAGCCTCGCCTCTCATACCGGCGTCTGGTTCATCCCCGTTTCCAGGACTCCCGGCAACCTGGACGCGGTTGATCGGGCGCGAGGTCGAGATCGCCGAGCTTTGCCGGCTGCTTGCCGAGCAAGATGTCCGTCTGCTCACGCTCACCGGTCCCGGCGGCGTGGGCAAGACCCGGCTCGCGTTACAAGTGGCGGCGGACCTCAGGGGAGACTTTGTGCATGGGCTGGCCTGGATTCCGCTTGGCGCCATACGCGACGCCACATTCGTGGCCTCGACCGTCGCTCATGCCCTCGGCGTCCGCGAATCTCACGACCGCTCTTTCCTGCAAGGGCTGGCGGCCGCCCTGCGCGATCGGCGCCTGTTGCTGATTCTGGACAACTTCGAACAGGTGCTGGAGGCGGCCCCATTCGTGGCCGAGCTCCTTGCCGCCTGCCGCGGATTGAAAGTCCTGGTCACCAGCCGCGCGGTGCTGCGCCTCTCCGGTGAACACCATTACCCCGTGCCGCCGCTGGCACTGCCCGATCCGACCACCCCACCCTCGCGGCTCGCTGAAACCGCGGCCGTCCACCTCTTTGTCGAGCGAGCCCGGGAGGCCAATCCCGCCTTTGTCCTGACGCGGTACAACGCCGAGTCAGTAGCCACGATCTGCCGGCGGCTGGACGGCCTGCCCCTGGCCATCGAGCTCGCGGCGGCACGGTTGCGGCTCCTCACGCCGGACTCATTGCTTGCCCGATTGCAGCGGCGACAGGTGCTGCTGACCGGGGGACCGCGCGATGCCCCCACGCGGCAGCAGACGTTGCACGCGACGATCGCCTGGAGCTACGACTTGTTGGCGCCGGCGGAGCAGCGGCTCTATCGTCACATGTCGGTCTTCGTTGGGGGCTTTACCTTCGAAGCAGCAGCGGCGGTGGATCAGGCAATGGGAGTGCTGGACCCAAGCTCCGGGAGCTCCGGGGGCGATCAAAACAGAGAGATCGACACCCTTGGGGGCATCACCTCGCTGATCGACCAAAGCCTGCTGCAGCGCTTGGCTCCAGTCATTGCCGGTCCGGGTGTGGTCGAGCCGCGCTTCACGATGCTGGAGACAATCCGCGAATTTGGGGTGCAGGCGCTGGAGGCCACGGCAGAGGCAGCGGACGTGCGAGGGCAGCACGCGGCGTGGTACGCGGCCCTTGCGGAACGGGCCGAGCCCGCGCTGTTCGGCAGCCCCGATCAGCTCCAGTGGATGGACCTCCTGACGGCGGAGAACGGCAATCTGCGCGAAGCCCTATCGTGGCTCATTGACGCCGGGGAGGCGGGGAAGAGCCAGCAGCTTGCGGGGGCTTTGCCACGCTTCTGGTTTGTGCGTGGGCTCAGCAGCGAAGGCCGCACCTGGCTGGAGCGATCGCTCGCCCTCGGCGCGCATAGCGAACCAGCGATTCGGGCGCGAGCGCTCACCGGCCTCGCCATCCTGGCCAGCTTCCAGCACGATTTTCAGCGAGCGGCGACAGCGCTCGACGATGCCATGACGATCGCGAAGATCGCCAATCTCGCCGCGGGGATGGCCTACGCGCGGTTCGGCCAGGCGCTGCTAGCCCTGCAGCAGGGGGATCTCGAAGCAGCCATCGCGCTCGGTACGGCGAGTCAAGCCGAGTTCGAAGCCCTCGGCGAATGGGGCCGCGCCAGCATGCCGCAATTGATCATGGCCCGGGCGGCGCATTACAGCGGCGACCTCGCGACGGCCGAAACGCTCTACGCGGCGTTCCTGGAGGTCGCACTGCGTCTGGAGGATCTGTACGTCCTCGCCCATGCCCGCCAGAATCTGTCGCTCCTGGCCCAATCCCGGGGCGATTACGCGCAAGCGCTGGCGCATGCCGTCGAGGCATTGGCACTCTATCGCCGCTGTGCCGAACCATGGAGCGTGGCAACCTGCCTGTCGGGTATGGCGGCGGCGATCGGAGCCAGAGGGCAGGCCGAGCCGGCGGCGCGGATTTATGGAGCTGCCGAGAACCTGCGCGTCACCCTGGGCATGCCGATGTTCGACGCCGATCGGGCCGTCATGGCGCCCGCGCTGGCGACGATTCGCGCCGGGTTGAACGACGCCGAGTTCGCGGCAGCAATGGCGGCTGGCGCGGCGCTCTCGTTCGACGAGGCCGTCGAGATGGCGCTCTCCGTCAGCACTTCCACCGATGCTGAAATTGCCGCCACGCGCGGCGAACCGCGCGGTGACGCATCGACTTGAGGGATCAGGTAGCGTCACGCCCGATGAGCACCGGCTGATCGAACCCAGAGATCGCCGCCGCGCTCCTCATCACCCACCGCATTGCGACCACCCACGGCGGCCACTTCCTCTCCAGGCTCGCTCATCGAAGCTGAGGCGTGGGCGACGAAGCGCCTCCTCGCCTGAACCAACCCGCGGTGGCCCGCCGCCTCGCGTCTCGGGCCGCAAACATATTCCTTCCTTCGATGCACGCACCGGCGTACCCAATTCAGGTTGCGTCCAAGAGCCGGTCGCGTACCAGGAACGACCCCCAACCCCGGCCCTCCTCCCTGTGCGCCGGGAGACGGGTGTGCTGACCCTGGAGGGCGTTCCAGGCCTGAACCGGATCGCGCCGCACCGCTTCCCTCGCCCGGCGCACTGGGCGAGGGGCTGGGGGTGAGGGTGCTCTCCGCCGCGCGACCGGCTTTTGGACGCAAGCCCCAATTTACTGCCGAGTCTCCCCGCGAAATCGATAGTTTGCACGAAGCGCGGGCGTAACGCGGGCAACCCGATGGGTCGTGCCGGCAGACTGCCGGCCAGAGGTGGGTGATAGGTGGGCGAAGGGTGTGGTCGAGCCCACGCCGCGGGAGCAGGCTAGAGATAGCCGCTCCGTGACGCGGCGACCGGCCCAAGCAGATAGAGGAGGTTCGCCATGTTTCCCCATCCCGATACGGCTGTATTCCTGTGTGAATTCCAACATCAGGAGCGGCTGCGCGAAGCGGCCAACGATCGTCTCGCCGCCAGCGCCCTGTCAGGGAGACCATCACTGGTGGCCCGGCTACGGATCGCGTCACTCGGCGTGGCTTCATGGTGGCGTGGACGGCCAAGCCTGTTCGTGGTCCGCCATGCGGTGGCACGGAATCGATCGGTCACCGCAACGTGGCGGACATCATGACCCAGACAGCGCTCGAAGATCCCGTCTACGTCATGGGTCGATCCGACGCCGAGTCCCGACGCCTGATGGTGCAGGCCCGGCTCTACGACCGCATTACCCGTCGTTTTCTCCAGGACGCGGGCCTCACCGCCGGCATGACGGTGCTCGATGTCGGCTCCGGCGCGGGGGACGTGGCCTTCGCCGCGGCCGATCTGGTCGGCCCCACCGGCCGGGTGGTTGGCGTCGATGCCAACCCCATGGTCCTGGAAACGGCGCGGGCCCGGGCGCGGGAGGAGCAACGGTCCAACGTCACCTTCGTGGCGGGCGACTGCCGCACCGCCGCCCTTGGCGATGCCTTCGACGCGGCGGTTGGGCGGCTGGTGCTGATGTATACCGGCGATGTCACCGAGGCCTTAAGGGCGGTGGTGGAGCAGGTGCGGCCGGGGGGCATCGTGGCCTTCGCGGAAGCCGATTTCACGCCTGTTCTGGGCTACCTACGCGCCGGACCCGAGGGCGTGAACCGCTCGATGTGGGAGTGGGCCACGCGAGCGTTTCAGTGCGCGGGCATCCAGGTTTCCATGGCGCCGGAGCTACACCGGGCCTTTCTCGCCAATGGGCTGGGGGAGCCGGAGATGGCCATCCAGGCTCTCATCGGCGGCGGTGAGGAATGGGTAGGCCACGAGTGGGCGGCCGAGTCGCTGCGCAGTCTGCTGCCGACCCTGGAACA
>JBBRVX010000036.1:0-30998 GCA_038246475.1 Thermomicrobiales bacterium
CGGCTCGTGGCCGCCGATCGTCAGGGCGTTCACGTTCGAAGATCGTCAAGGCAGGCCGCGCGCACGCCACCGCGTAGCCGGCGACCTCCCGGAGCTCGGACCGGCTGAGTTCGATCGTCGTGGAATCATCCGCCAAGGCGCCATCCTTCTGCATGGGAGCGTGACAGCGAACCGCGAGTCCATCCCTGTGCCGGAGGCGGACCAGGGCAAGTCCCCGCGAGCGGCCTCGTGCTGCATGATACTGGCGGGCTCAGGCGGAGAGTGCGGGCATGTCTTCGGCTCGGAGAAACCGGCGCCCAAGTGCAGCTTGGGGATCGCCAGTTCGATCGTGCCGCCCCGAGTGACCAGGTCGTGGCGCAGTGAGGATGACCGGAACTCTTGCATTATCCGTGACTACTTTGGGACTTCCAGCGGCCGGAATTGGCGGGAACGCGATCAGTTCGCCGTGCGTGTCTTGAAAGACAACAGACGTAAACTCAACGCCCATTGGGTGACGTACAAGAACCCAGGTGAAGAAGAGTGGGCCCATGTGATGTTCAGCCGCGACGACGGTGGCAAGGAGGAAAGTGAAGCCTACTTATGGCGCGGGAAGGATCGCCGCTTCACCGATCGCTTCTACGTGCAGAATGGCAACCTCCGACGTGAAGATGTTGGCCGAGTCAACAGCCAATCCGGCGTGGTAGCCGAGCAAGCCGAGCCAGATGCGAATGAGGTGGTCTGCGCCATTGACGTAGGACTCTGTGTCACGCTCAACGCTGAACTCTGTCTCGTCGGTACCGGTGCTGCCGTTGCGATTTGCAGGGCAGCGGGTGCTAGGCTCTGCACTCAAGCAGGGGAAACCGTGCTGGCGGCGTGTGGGATCGAGTCGTCGAACGCGTTCCAGCCAGGATGCCGGGAGGCCATCGGACCGGAATGTCAGTAACAGAACTACGAGCCACGCGGCGACGCTGTCCAACCACGCATCGTCAGTAGCCCGAGGTTCTTCCGATCTGGCGCGCGGAGGCAACGCATGCACCCAACAAGGCGCAGGGTGGTGGGTGCAATCGCCCTGGCCATTCCGTTCTCGACCGTCCTGATCCGCGGCGCCCCCCGAACGGAGATCATGTCCGCGTGGGTGATGCTGGGCACGGCCGCGCTTGTCGCCGTGGTCTCGTACTTCTTGTGGCCGATCATCGAATCGCTCTTCCAGGAGAGGGCTCCCGCGGCGCTGACGTGGACTCGCTTTGCCAGTTTGGCCGGCATCGGCGTGTTGCTCGCCATCGCCATCGTCGTCGGTGGGAATCTGCTCGGGCGCCAGCTCGATCCCTGGTTGGTGCTGGGGGTGGTGATGCTCTTCGCGATGCTGGCCTTCGTCGGCGGTGGGCGCGAGGCAGCGGCGCACCTCCCGCCGCGGCAGTACCCCGGTGCTTGACCGCTTCGCCCGCGGGACTGGTTCGATGGCGCATCTTGCCGTCCCGCTGAGCCTCCTTCTGGCCCTCACCCTCTCCGCGGGCGCCGGCGCTTACCAGGCGACACCGGTCGCGAGTCCGGCGGCGTTGGAGATTGGCGCATGCACCACCGCGCCGCGCTCAATCGATCAGATGCGGAATCTCATCACGGCTGGTCTGCCGCCGGTCGTGGCGCTCTTTGCCGGTACACCGGCCGCCAGCGATGATGCAACCCCACTCCCAATGCCAAGCGCCGCGGAGCCGGCCGATGAGGAGCCGGTAGAGGCGGTCAAAGAGACCATTTTCCAGTTCGTGGCCTGCAACAACGCCGGAAATCTGCCGGCTGCCGTCGCTCTGCTTACGGACCAAGCCGCTGGATCCTATCTTGCCTTCGCGTTCATGCCCTTCCGGGAGCTCTACGAAGGGCTGGTGGGGACGCCAGCGGCCGGCGTTGACCCCGACCTGATGGTCGAGTTCGAGGGGACCGCCGTCGCGTAGTGTGCGGCCTTGCCTCCTCGGGCAGGGCCGCCGGTTGAACCGGCACGAGGAGCAGGAGGGTGGGTGATTTCCGATGCTCAGAATGGTGACAATCGGCGTCTACGGCTTCGACGGCGAGTCTTTCCTGCACCGACTGCGGCAGGCGGATGTCCGCCTGCTGCTCGACGTACGCCAGCGCCGCGGTGTCCGCGGACCCGAGTACGCCTGGGCGAACTCACTCCGGCTGCAGGCGGCCCTCGCCCAGGCAGGGATCGCCTATGCGCACCACCCCGAGCTCGCCCCAACCACCGAGTTACGCCAGCTCCAGTACGCCGAGGATGACCGCCAAGGGGTCGGCAAGCGCTCGCGCCGCGAGCTCGCCGCCGAGTACACCCGCCGCTACACCACCGAGATCCTCGACCGCGCCGACTTAACGCGGATCGTATCGGAGCTGCCGCGCGGTGGGACCGCGGCGCTGCTCTGTGTCGAGCGCGACCCTGAGGCTTGCCACCGCTCGTTGATCGCCCAGCGGCTGACCGAGCAGCACAACGTCACGATCGAGCACTTGCGCCCATTGTGACGCGTGAATGCCCAGGGTTCGATTGCCGCCGCTGCACTGGCCAGCGTGCCGGATCACGCCCGCTTCGTCGGTAGCGCACGCCCGGCGCCCAGCCGAGGACCTCTGAAGGCGAGCGCCTGCCGTCGGGGCGGTCCTTCAGGACCTGTCCCGCAGGGATGTCGAGAACCCGCTCGCGGCTCCGTCCCTGGAGTGAACACGGCCACAATGGGCCGTGGGCTGTACGCGTAAGGAGAACTTGATGGCCAAGTACCTGCTGCTCAAGCACTACCGGGGGGGCCCAGCCCCAGTTGAAGAGTGGGCGCCGTTGGACCAGTGGACACCGGAAGAGGTCGACGCGCATGTGCAGTTCATGCGCGATTTCGCGGCCCGGCTGGAGGAGACGGGCGAGTTTGTCGACACCCAGGCGCTGGCGCCTGACGGCGCGTTCGTGCGGTACGACGGCGAGGGGCGGCCAGCAGTGACCGACGGGCCATTCGTCGAGACCAGGGACCTGATCGCCGGGTGGTACATCATCGACGTGGAGTCGTGGGACCGCGCGATACAGCTGGCGGGGGAGCTGTCGGCGGCCCCTGGGCCCGGCGGCACGCCGATCTACGAATGGCTGGAGGTGCGGCCGTTTCTGGCCGACACGCCCACGGTCACCGAGTGAATGAACCGCTGCCGCGGACCCTCACCCCCACCGTGATCGGGATCCTCGTCCGTCGCGGGGCCGACTTCGCGGCGGCCGAGGATGCCGTGCAGGACGCGCTGGTCGAGGCCGTGCGCGTGTGGCCGGACAACCCGCCGCGGGACCCGCGGGGCTGGCTGGTCACCGTGGCCTGGCGCAAGTTCCTCGACGCCGCCCGCGCCGATAGCTCCCGACGGCAGCGCGAGGGACGCGTCGAGCGCGAGCCCCTGCCCGGCCCGGGCGAGGAGGTGGACGACACGCTCCAACTCTACTTCCTGTGCGCGCACCCATCCCTGACACCGGCTTCGGCCGTCGCGCTCACGCTGCGCGCGGTCGGCGGCCTGACCACACGGCAGATCGCGCGGGCCTACCTCGTGCCGGAGGCGACGATGGCCCAGCGGATCAGCAGGGCCAAGCGGACCGTCTCGGGCGTCCGGTTCAACCAGCCCGGTGACGTCGCCACGGTGCTGCGCGTGCTCTACCTGGTTTTCAACGAGGGCTACTCCGGCGACATCGACCTCGCCGTCGAGGCGATCCGGCTCACGCGCCAACTGGCGGCCAAGACCAACCACGAGGAGGTCGCGGGCCTGCTCGCGCTGATGCTGCTCCACCACGCGCGGCGCCCAGCCCGGACCGGCCCCGACGGCCGGCTCGTGCCGCTCGCCGAGCAGGACCGCGGCCTGTGGAACACCCGCCTGATCGCCGAGGGCGTCGATCTGCTCCAGACCGCCCTCACCCGCGACCGCCTGGGCGAGTTCCAGGCCCAGGCCGCGATCGCCGCGCTCCACGCCGACGCCCGGACGACCGAGGAGACCGACTGGGTGCAGATCGTCGAGTGGTACGACGAATTGGTGCGCCTCACCGACAGCCCGGTGGCCCGTCTCAACCGGGCCGTCGCGGTCGGCGAGGCCAACGGCCCGCGGGCCGGGCTGGCTGCCCTGGCGGAGCTCGACCCTTCCCTGCCCCGCCACGCTGCCGTCGCGGCGTACCTCCATGAGCGTGACGGTGACCCAGTCACCGCGGCACGGCTCTACGCCGAAGCCGCCCGATCAGCGCCCAACCTCCCTGAACGCGACCACCTCACGCGACAGGCCGCACGGCTCAACGCGCGGCTGCGCGGTTGAGCCGTGGGCGGCAGGCATGCACCGACCTGACAGGGACGGTCTGCTCACTCTGTTGGCTGGCCGGACCGCAGTACTTGCCGTACAGGAGGCCGATATCCTGTGCTCCTCGCTCCTGACTCGCGATCACCGCACGAGGAGCCCCAACCCGACACCCGGCGCCAATCGCGCGATCAGGCTGGCCCGCTACAGCGCATCGCGAAACCTGTGTCATTCCGACGCAGGAGTGTGTCATTCCGAGCGCCGTGCGTCATCAATCCCCCACCTCGGTCACCAGTCCCGCGATCGCGAAGAACAGGGGCGTTCACCCGACGCTTGCGGAGCGCAACTGAGGGTTGAAGATCATGACGAGCAGCAATCCGATCAGCCCCAGGGCAGCCATCGTTGCGATGGCTGCCTGTGCGCCAGCTACCGAACTCAGCCCACCGATGAGCAGCATACCGATCGGTGTCAGGCCGATGGCCGTTGCGATGAGCCCAAGAGCGCGAGCTCGGGATTCCGCGGGAGTCGCACTGAGAACCAATGCCGCTTGATGGGCGCCGAATAGCCCTGTACAGATCCCGAGAGCCAGCTGGATGACCAACGAGAGCGCGAACATCGACGAGAGCGCGAGTCCGATGAGGAGTGCTGCCGCGCCGGTCGCGCCGACGATGAACAATGCGCCCTGGCGCCGACTCCTGGAACCGAAGGTGAGCCACGCCCCGGTCAGTGCGCCGCCAACACCGTCAGCGCCAGCGAGCACACCCATCCAGAACGGACCGACCGACAAGATATCGCTAGCCACGATCGAGATGAGCTGTTGGTATGGGAAGATCAATACGTTGATGATGATGGTTACGATGAACACGCCACGCACGACCGGAAGGCTCAATGCCGAGGCCCAGCCGCCATGTAGGGAAGAAATGATGCGCAATGACCCTGTATGTGCTCGCCGCGCGGGCAGCAGGCGCTTGAAGGCACTGAGCCAGATCAGCCCAATTCCGTACAGCAACGCGAGAATCCCGTAAGCCAGCCCCGCGCCTCCAGCGGACAAGAGGAACCCGGCGAGAATCGCAGACGTAATTTTTGCGACGCTCATCGATAGCGATTCGAGCGACATGGTGTTCGCGAGCAGGGAGCGGTCCTGCACCTCATCGATCAGGGTGCTCCGGGCAGAGAAATCCGCTGCTGAGCCACAACCTAGAACGAAGATCATCGGGTAGATGATCGCCAGCGAGTCACCCCCCAGGAGGAATGTCATTGCCAGGATCAGAGCAGCCAGCAGGCTAACAGCGTGGATCCCGACGAGGATGTTGACCCGTGTGAAACGATCGGCCAGGGTACCGAAGAGTGAGCCCAGGATGAGCATCGGCAGCATTCTGAAGAAACCGGTGAGCCCCACGAGGAGTGGTGAACCGGTGAGCGCGAGAACGATCCATCCAGACGTGATGATCTCGACCCACCTGGCACTGTAGTAGATGATGCCAGAAAACCAGAGGCGTCGATAGAGCGGAGACTCCAGCACTCGTGCCGAGAACCTGGCCAGCCCTCGGCGCTTCGCGTCGAGCGGAACAGGATCACCTCGATCCGACCCGGCTACGTCGACTCCGTTACGCATCAGTCCCCATAGGACGACGATCTCACTGTGACGAATTGAAGAATGGAATCGTAGGTTCTGGCGCGGACTTCGCGCCACGGCTGCTGCGAGGCGATGGAGCGGCACGCAGGCAAAGCCGGCTCCACCGTCTACCCGGTCGTCTTCTGTGCCGCCGCGACCGGCGCCCGATTGTGGGCATAGGCCAGGCCGACGATGAGAGCCAGCAGATGACCGAAGCTGTCAACTGCAGCGCATCTTGCGGCCCAGTGACTTTTGTGCCCGTCGTAGTTGGCGTGGGCTTCGCTGTCGGGCGGGGACGGCACGCTTACGGCAGTCGAGGTTCATCGCCCCCGGCCGTAGCTCCGGTTGGTTGCTTCCCGCGGCGGCGCCGCAAGCTCACCAGATCCTCCACAGGCTCTAGGCCAGGATCTCGACATACCCGTCCGTGCCATGCACGCGGATGCGCTGCCCATCCCGGATCAGCCGGGTGGCCTGCTCCACCCCCACCACGGCCGGCACGCCGTACTCCCGGGCGATCACCGCGCCGTGGGTCATCAGGCCGCCTACCTCCGTCACCAGTCCCGCGATCGACACGAACAGGGGCGTCCAACTGGGGTCCGTGTAGGCGGTGACCAGGATATCGCCCGGTTCGAGATTCGCCTCCGCCATCTCCAGGATGACGCGAGCCCGTCCCTCGACGGTCCCGGTGGAAACCGCCAGGCCGGCCAGCGCGCCGGCCGGCACATCGTCGCGCCGGTACGCCCCGGCGATGACCTCGCCGTCCGACGTGAGCACCCGGGGCGGCGTCAACGCCTGATACGACCGGAATGCGTCCTGGCGCTGGCGGATGAGCTGATCATCCACCTGCTTCGTGCGCACCACGTCGTGGAGCTCCTCGAACCTGAGGTAGAAGATGTCTTCCTGCTCACGAAGTACGTGGGACTGCACGAGGCGCTCGGCTTCTTGCATCAAGGCCCGCTTGTACACGAAGTAGCGGCTGACCATGGCGTATTTCGGATACTCCCGGTACCCGGCGAACGTCCGCACCCGATCGATCATCCGCTTGGCCTCTTCGGCCTTCTCCTCCCCGCCCGGCAAGGCCCGCAAACGCTCCAGCAGCTCCTGTTCCTTTGTCCAGGCCTCCTGCCGACCCTGCTCGAAGCGCCGCTCGCCGGCGCCCGGCTCGAAGCTCTCGATGTGGCCGAGAATCAGAGGCAGGAGCATGGCGGGGCGTTCGCTCCAACGCGGCCTGGTGATGTCGATCTCGCCGACGCCGCGCATGCCGTACGTGTCGAGCCAGGCGCGGATGGCGTCTCGCGCTTCCCGCCCGCCCGCGAGCTTGGGCAGTTCGTCCAGGAAGTTTTGGTCTTCGACCTGCAGCAGAAAGGCGACCACGTCCGGATGCGGGCGGATCGCGTCCGCGACGTCCAGGAGCGCCAACCCCATCTCCGACGTGATGTTGTGGGGGACGGACCGCGTGAGCGTGTCGGCAGCGTTCTTCTCGCCCAGCCACGCCTGCAGCTGGTCGTTGAGCCACCAGGCAGCCTCAATTCCCGCCATGAGCACCTGATAGCTTCGCGGATCGAACACGATCCGCTGCCGCTCCTGGATGTCGGCCAGGATGAAGGCGAGCAGCGCCGATCCGGACTTCGTGCGGATGTCGCGCTTCACGGCGGCGATGGAGGCCTGACCGCGCTCGATCAACTCGGCGACGATGGCCGGATCGGTCTCGATCGGGGGTGGCGGCGCGCCAGCCGGCGCGTCTGCGGGAGCCTCGTCCGGGAGCGACGGAATGAAATCGCCGCGTTCGAGGATGGTCTGCAGCGCGTCTCCGATCAGCGGCTCTCCCTTCCCCAGGAGCCCCAGGAGGCCGGCGCGGCTCGCTGGCGAAGCCAGGTCCTGGGTGACATCGACGAACAGCCTCCCGCCAGCCTCATACATCGGCCGGAGGGCTGTTAACTGCCAAAGGGAGAGCCCCAGGGGCTTCATGGGATCGGTCATCATCTGCTGATGACCGACGGAGACGAAGACGTGGTTCTCCTTGTCGCCGGCCTCAGGGATCGGGAAGAGCGTGGTGATCGGCCTGCTCTGGACGATCTGAAAGTCAGCGTCGACCAGGCACCATTCGATGTCTTGGGGGCATCCGAAATGCGCTTCGATGCGCCGGCCCAATTGCGCGAGCCGCACGACCTGCGCGTCCGTCAGCGCGGGCTCCTTCTGCCGTTCCGGCTCGATCGCCTCTTCCCGCGTGCCGCCTGCCGGCGAGGCGTAGATGGCACGCTGCTTGGCGCCAACCGTCTTGGCGACGACCTCGCCGTCCAGCACCTTATAGATGTCGGCATTCACCAGGCCGGAGACGAGGGCCTCGCCGAGGCCGAAGCTGGCCTCCACGGAGGCGACCTTCCGGTTGCCGGTGACGGGGTCGGCCGTGAACAGGATGCCGGCTACGTGCGGGAAGACCATCTGCTGCACAACCACGGCCATCTGGACCTGGCGGTGGTCGATGCCGTTGCGCAGGCGGTAGGTCACGGCCCGCTCGGTGAAGAGCGAGGCCCAGCAGCGGCTGACATGCTGGAGGATCGCCTCCCGCCCCACCATGTTCAGGTACGTGTCCTGCTGACCCGCAAAGGAAGCCGTCGGCAAATCCTCGGCCGTCGCACTGGAGCGGACGGCGTAGGCGGCGTGCTCGCCGAGCCGGACCAGCGGGCGGGTTATCGTCGCCGCCAGATCGTCAGGGATGGCGATCCCCGCGATGGTCTGGCGAATCTCCGCGCTGAGCGCGCGGATCGCCTCCCGGTCGTCCGGCTGCAGGCGTGACAGCCGATCGAGCCGATCGGCGAGCGGCGGCGCGTCCGCCATGATCCGCCCGAAGGCCTCCGTCGTCACGCAAAAGCCAGCCGGCACGCGGACCCCTGCGATCCGCGACAGCTCCCCCAGGTGCGCCCCCTTACCGCCCACGGCCGCGACCATTGTCTGATCGATCTCCTGAAAATCCAACACGTAGGCAGTTTCGGTCACGCTGTTTCCTCCCCGGACGTCACCGGGTGCTTGCGCACAGAACCGTTGGTCCATCGTGTCTGCTCCGATCGCCCCATGCGTCCGCGCCAGACGAGCGCCCAAACCAAGCAGCCAAAAGCCGCCCTCAATGCCAGCCACCGGACTCGACCCGAGGCCGACGGAGGACGCCGAGGCGAGGCCCAATCGCCGTAAGTGGAGAAATATCCTCCGCATATGGACGCAGTGTATCATGGAAACGGAGAAAGTCAATCCGCTTAAGGGCGCAGGCGGCCGCGAGCCGCGGAGCGTGGGGGAGCCAAGGGGAGGTTCGTATCATGCGCGCCGATGCGCGCCGCAACCGTGAGCGGATCATGGCGGCGGCGCGGGACGTTCTCGTCGATCAGGGCCCCGACGCGCCGCTCGACGCCATCGCCGCCGCGGCGGAGGTGGGCATCGCCACCCTCTACCGCCGGTTCCCCGATCGCCGGGCGTTGGTCCGCGCCGTCGTGCTCGATGTGCTCGGCCGCGCCGCCGAGGAGGCGCGCCTGGCCCTGGCCGAAGAGCCGGACGCCTTCCAGGCGCTCGCCCGCTACCTGCACCGCGCCCTCGACCTGCGGATCAGCGCGGTGATGCCGGCGCTGCTCGATCACATGCCGCTGGACGATGAGGAGATCGCGGCGATCCGGACGCGCTCGTGGGGGCTGTTCCAACAACTGATCGACCGGGCGCACGCCGCCGGGACGCTCCGCCCGGACGCGACGTTCGCCGACATCGGGATGCTGCTGGTGCGCCTGGCGAGACCCCTCCCCGGCCCGATCCCACGCGACCTCAATAACCGGCTGGCGCACCGGCACCTGGAGCTGCTGCTCGACGGGCTGCGGGCCAATCGCGCCGAGCCGGCCGCCCCCTTGCCCGGGCCGGCGCTGACGCTGGCGGACCTGCAGGCGGCGGGAGACGCGGCCGAGCGGTCCTCCTGACGACTTGGCGAATCACAGCCTCACCAAGCCTCAGGATACGACCCCTCGTCTCATCCTCCCGACTGTAGCGGTCCTGATTGAACGAGATCACCCGCGTCGACATAAGACCATCGTGTCTCTATGAAAGAGCAGATGCGCCAGTGCTGCGCACAGGTCATCCTTACCCTGATCTGACGCAAGCAGGCCAAACACGACGCCCTCTTCGCGCACGCCATCGAGCAGGCATGGCGGGAGCAGTTCGCCAATCGCCTCGTTGCAGGACGTCTTCACCCCGATTCCGTATGAAACGGAACGCGATTCAGGGGTGTGTGCCGGCCGCGGCCTCAAGCTGCCGCCGCAGTCCCGCCTCGTCGCTGTGCGCCCAGCGCTCTATGAATTGCCCACGCTCCACGCGCATCATCGTGAGACCCTGCCAGGCGACCGGCGCGCCAGTCGCCGGGATGCCGAGCCACTCCCCGCGCTGCGAGCCGCGATAGTTCGAACGGGCGGCAACCAGGTCTCCCTCGACGACGATCGCCTCGATCTCCTGGTGAAAATCGGGGAAGGCGGCGAGAAAGGCGGCAACGCCCCGCGCGTTCGCGGCGCGATCACGCGGAGGCCCTGAGCCATCACCGTGATCGCGGAAGTCTTCGGCCAGGAGATCATCGAGGACCGCGAGGTCGTGGCCGTGAAAGACGTCGTCTACGAGGCGACGGAAGAGCGCTTTCGGCGACCTGTCGGGGTGCGTCATTTAGTATCTGTCTCCTGTTGTCGCATCGCGGCGAGGGTCCCCGTAGCAAGCAGGATGAGCGGGCCGCCGATGCCGACGACCAGGCCGGTCAGCGCCAGCGTCGACGCGGGTCCGATGGTGACGGTCAGCCAGCCGATAACCAGAAAGGCGGCCGCGCCGCCGGTCGTCACCACCCCGGTCCAGGTGGCGTAGACCCGGCCGCGCAAGGCATCGGGCACCGACTCGGCGAGATAGGACTGCATGGCGATCACGGCCCAGGCATCGGTGAAGCCGAGGAGCAGCCAGCAGGCGAAAAGCACCGGCAGCGGCGGGATGAAGAAGGCCGGGATGAGCATCAGGGGGGCGAGATATCCGATGGCCATCAGCCGGGTGCGGCCGATGCGGCGCTCGACGGGCCGCGCCACGAGCGCCCCGATCGCGGTACCAGCCGCGAACGTGGCGGTTAACAACGAGAAAACGGAGGCAGCATCCCGGCCTGCCTCGAGCGTTTGCTCGACATAAACGAGCGCGGTGACGAAGAGCGAGGAGAAGACGAGCTGCCAGAGCGCTTCCACCGCCGCGGTGCCGCGGACGATGCGGTTCGTCCAGACGATGCGCAGCCCGTCGCGCATTTCGTGGCGGACGGCCGCGAACCCGCTCAACCTGGCGGCCGATACCCGATCGACCGGGGGGAGGGTGAGCGAGTAGAGGATGGCCGCCGAGAGGAGAAAGCTGAGCGATTGCACGCCGAAGGCGGGACCCGGCCCGGCCAGGGCGATGATGCCGCCCGCCAATGCCGGCCCCACCACTCGCACGATGCTTCCGGCCACCTGGGTCGCGGAAAGCGCCGGCACGAGCTGATGCGCCGGCACGACCGCCGGGACAGCGGCCAGCTCGGCGGGGCGGGCCAGGGCGTTGCCGACCGCCACCAGCGCGGCGAGCGCGGCGATCTGCCAGGCGTGTTGGCTGAGCGGCAGCAGGGCGACCAGCGCGGCCCGGCCGAGGTCCGCGCCGATCATCAGCCAGCGCCGGTCGAGGCGATCCGCCAGCAGACCGGTCACGGGAGCCAGAAGGATGCGCGGCAGGAGTTGCAGCACGAAGATGAAGCTCAGCAGTTGCGCCGAGCCAGTCATGCCATAGGCGAACAGGGGCATCGCCACGAGGGCGATCGCCTCACCGAACTGGGCCGTCAGTTGCGCCAGCCAGAGGCGGCGAAAGGCGGGGATCGCCAGCACATCGCCAAGTCCGCCCGCGGGCCCGGCTTCCGCGAGCACCTGGTTATCGCGCGTTTTGCCTGGCGAAGCATCTGAAGATACCGGTGTTATGAGCGGTGCTCCAGCGCGATAGGGTGGTCGATCCAGGTGCTGATCTGGTTCGTAGGTCGCGGCGTGATGCCGTGACGAGCATATCCCGTTTCGCGATGCTTCGCATGGGTGGGGCGAGGCGCGCTTCAGTCGGCGGTCGCTCGGTTCTGGAGGATCGACGGCGTGTCCGGCGCCGCGGGTGACGCGGGCGTCACCCCTACCGCCGAGTTGGGTTCTGCACGATGCTCCACGAATCGCTGTCGAGTGCAGTCTCAGACGACCCGGTTGGGCATCGCCCGCGGGGGAGGGACACGGCTTGCCGTGTCCTCGGCCACCGCGGACGTACGCGAAAAACGACGAGATGCCTCCTCCGTCGGCATGACACCATGGTCGCGATACGCTGTAGCTCCCTCATTGGCGGCTTGCCTGGCGTGGCCCTCTCTCCGCGACTGATGCCACGCGACGGCCGCCACGGATCTGCTCATCGTGGGGAGCCAGCCAACCCGGCGGCAGCATCGGCATCTCGCTGCAACCGAGTCGCTGCCACGGCGCGCGCCACGCGCCGGATGCGCACCCATTGCCGAACCATGGTGCGCCGGGAGACGCCGAGATGGCGGGCGATCTCGCTCAGGCTGATCTCTTCGGTGATCCGCATCTGCAGCACCAGCGCGTCCCGGGGGGAGAGCGCCGCCTGCACCGCGGCCAGCAGCTCATCGTCTTCCTCGACACGCATGTCGCCGCCCTCGGGGTCCGGTTCGTCGTCCGGCACAACGGGCAGGGAAACCGCTCGCCGCAGGGGACCGAGAACGCGGATCGCGCGGCGCAGCCGCAATGGGAAGCAATGGGTAACGTAGGGGGCAAATGCGCCCTCGCCGCTCCACTCCATGACCAGATCCGAGAAGACGAGCCACGCTTCCTGCCGCAGATCGTCCAGTTCCCACGGGCGGCCGTTGCGCCGCGCCCACCCCCGCTGCCAGGTCATCCTGCCGCAGCGGTAGAGGGCCGGTTCCAGGCGCGCCTCGAACGATCGCCAGAGGAGGTCGCGCGCCATGGCATCACCATGTCGGGCCTGCCGGGCGATATCGGCCAAGAGCGTCTCCTCCCCCGGCGTGACGGGTTGGTCTGGGCGCAGCAGCGGCACGACGACGGGGAGCGCCCTCGTGCTGACCGGCGGTGGGGGCGGCAGAAGCCGCAGATGGCGCGGTTTCGGCAATTGCGGATCGTTGGGTCGGGGCATGGGGCTTCTCCTCGAGCAGGACCGGCCGCGTGGGCCGGACACGGGACCCGGAGGGGCAACCTCCGGGGGTGCGCTCTGGCGCTGGAGAAGCTCGCAAGGAGCTGGGCGGGGGACGGGGGACGGAGGACGGAAGACGGAGGACGGAGGACGGGTGTTGGTCGACTCCCGACTCCCGACTTCCGACTTCCGACTTCCGACTTACGACGTGTCTGGCCGTCTCTCTCTCGACTTCTCGACTTCTCGACCACTCGACTTGCCGTCTTGCCGTCTGGCCGTCTCGCCGTCTTGCCGTCTCGCCGCACCCAGATCCAGCGTGTGCTCGGAGCCGCAACGCGGGCAGACGGTGCGAACCGTGCCATCGACATGCCAGTAGCGGTCCCGCGCCTTGATATGGATACGGCCGTGCGCGTCGTAGGTGGCGAGCAGGGTGGGAGGCTGTTGACAGCGGCATTCCCAGCGAACGAGCGCACGTGTGCTCGTCGCCACGGAAACCGACTGTGCTCTATGGTCCTGGCTTGTCATCGCCCATTGCCTTCCACGTGCCGAATTCCTCACCCCAAAATACGAACATTTGTTCTATTTGCAGGAGTGTATGGAGCGGCTCGCACGCTGTCAAGGGGAAGAAACGGCGAAGGGCGAACTTTGGGAGTGACGGTGACCTGGAGGTTGGGGGCGCTGACGGTGTCTGGCCCTACGGCCGCAGCGCCATGACGGTAGCGATGGGCAGCGTGACCAGCATCACCAGAAAGAAGGGGCGCGCCGCGGCGCGCAGCTTCCGTCCCCGCGGCTCTTCGGGGAGCAGGCTGCCGACGCCCCAGGCGAGATTGCCGAGGGCGATCGATCCCATGGCGCTGACGTACGCGACCCGCTGCAGGCCGTCGTAGGTGAAGAGGCCGAGCGCGGCGAGGAGCAGGACGAAGAGGGAGAGGGCGGTCAGGCCCTTGGCGTAGGTTGGGGAGAGGCGGTTCGGGGCTTTCCAGAACTGATCCGCGAAACGCGACATGGTTTTCTCCTTGGCATCCGAGGCGAAGGCCGGTAGGCTCGTGACGCCCTGTCGTGTGCCCACCGCCAGCGTTCATCCTGCCACTGGCGGCGGTAGGAGGCTGTTCCCGTGGTGACAGCGAACGCGCCAGATCGAGAACAGTTCGCGTCTCGTTCCCGAGCGCTTCGCCGATCGCACGCGGTGATCTTACCGAGGCCCGCGCAAGAAATCCGTAGTTCTACGGATTCGCCAGTCCGCCGCCATCGGCATGATGAAGACCGGCCATCCCTTTGCTCGCCAAGGAGACGATTCGCTTGGACGCCAACCGCTTCGATGATGCGCTGCGCATCTTCATCACCCGGGATCGTCGCGCCATTCTTGCTCTGCTCGCTGGGGGAACGCTGGCGCTTTTCGGCCATCACTCGCCGGCCACCGGCAAGAAGCGCGAGAAGAAGAAAAAGTGCAAGAGCGGGACGACCCGCTGCGGCAAGATATGCGTCAGCCTCCAGAGCGACCCCGCCAACTGCGGCGGCCGTGGCCAGCGGTGCAGCGCCGGCAGCGGCTGCGTCAATGCCGTCTGCCAAAGCCAGGGGTCGTGCCAGAGCCCGAACACGCTCTGCAACGGCGAGTGCGTCGATACGCGGAGCAACGATCGCTTCTGCGGCAATTGCGCCACGGCCTGCGCCAATGGTCAGAGCTGTATCAATGGGAGCTGTCAGGGTCAGACAACCTGCACGCCTGCATGCGCGAGCGATCGCTCCTGCTACCAGGGCCGGTGTACCTGTGCGAGCGACGGCCAGTGCCAGCGGGACCGCGATCCGAACGGCAATTGGTGCTCCGTCAATCCTCCGGGGCAGCCACAGATCGGCCTCTGCGGCTGCCTGCCGAATCAGGTCGTCTGCGAGGCGGGCGAGGCGTGCTCGAGCTGCTGCACGAATGAATTCTGCCGTCAGGCCAATCCCGGCGCCGAGGGCTTCATCTGCCCGTCAGTGCCAGGCAACGCCTACTGGGGGAGGTTCTGCTGTATCGCCATTGATGCGCCATGCAGCAGCAACAGCCAGTGCTGCAGCAACCGTTGCAACTTCGCCCAGCAGAAGTGCGCGTGTGGCGTGACCGGCGCCCTCTGCACCAACAATACCGGCTGTTGCAGCGGCACTTGCAGCACCAGCCCCAGCACCTTCCGGCAATGCGTCTGATCGCGAGCATCATGCACGGTTCGTGAGCAGTACCTCGCTGGTGTCGCCGCCATCGGCGGTTGGCGAGAAGGCCCGCACGGGGGTGAAGAGGGCGACGACGGCGATGGCAAGGGTAAAGAGGCCGACGACGAGCAGGGCGGTGCGCGCGCCGACGCGCTCGCCGAAGGCGGTCAGCGCCAGCGCGCCGAGGGGGCCGGGGACCGAGAAGACGGTCCAGAAGGCGGCGGTGACACGGCCCAGCAGGTGATCCGGCGTGAGCTCCTGGCGCAGCGTCATGGTCACGATGCCGCGGGTGCTGCCGCCGAAGGCGGCAAGGGCCCAGACGCCGGCGATGACCGCCGTCGAGGCGGTGGCTCCAAGGAGGAGCAGGGCGATCCCTTCGATCACGAAGCCGCCGATCAGGCAGACGCCGAAGCCGAGCGAACGACGCAGGCGGGCGACCAACAGGCCGCTGAACATCACCCCGATGCTGGCGACGCCGAAGACGATGCCGACGAGGCGGTCGCTCTGTCCCAGATCCTCTTTGAGATGGAAGATCATCAGGTCGGTGACGCCGGTCGAGGCGAAGGCGAGGGCGCCGGTGAGGATCGTCAGCCAGCGGAAGAGGGGGCTGGTGAGGAGAAAGCGGATGCCGGCCAGAAACTCCTCGCGATGGCTGCCCCGCTCGGCGCTCGAGCGGTCGGCCGCGGCGCGGCGCAAGCGCACGAAGCTGAGCGAGATCGCGGAGGCGAGAAAGGTGATGGCGTCGATGCCGATCGCTAGTGAAGGCCCGAAGCGGCTGGAGACGATGCCGGCCAGGAAGGGCCCCAGGATGAAGGCCAGGGCGTAGGTCGCCTGCAGGCGGCCATTGGCGTCGACGATCTGCCCCTTGTCGACCAGGTTGGCCACGGCCGTGATATAGGAGACGCCAAAGAGCATGGCCAGCGCCGAGCCGGCGACGGCGACGGCATAGACCAACCAGAGCTGCGGCCCGGCCAGCCACCAGCCGATCGGCACCAGGGCATAGATCACCGCGCGGCCCAGGTCGCAGCGAATCATCAGCTTGCGGCGGTCGAAGCGATCGACGATCGGTCCGGCGGCGATGCCTGCCACCAGGGAGCCGACGCCATAGAGCGCCGTGACGATCCCCATCTGGGTCAGGGAGCCGGTGATTTCGAGGATGAGCAGGGGGATGGCGACGATCGAGAAGGCGTCGCCGATAAACGACAGCGTCTGTCCGGCCCAGAAGACGTTGAAGTTGCGGTTTCTGGTCAGGCTGCTGGCCGGACGATGGCGCGCCATCGACGTTTTTCCTCGGTATGTGGGGCGAGTCTCGCGGCAAGGAGAATAACCGAGGGTGATGGGTGATGGGAGTTGGGAGTCGGAGGTCGAGGGATTGACCGGGTCCTCCGACCTCCGACCTCCGTCCTCCGTCACCCATCACCCATCGCCCGTCACCCGCGTCGCGAAACAGTTCCCTGCTCTGCCGCGTAGATGAGGAGAGATGGCGCCATGTTGGGTGGCATCGGTCGTTGCCGGAGCGGTAAAGTTCTTCCGCCCCCGGACATCGGAGAAGATGCGTGGACGTTCCCTTCCTGAACCGGGCTCGAACGCGCCGCAGGGTGATGGGCGAGCTGCTCGCCCTGGCCGTGGCCGCGCCCCTGGCGGCCGTGAAGCCGCGCCCCGCCGCCGCCCAGCAGGGCGTCACGACGCCGGACGGCCGCTACTACCACGCCTATGTGCCGGCGGCGACGAAAGAAGGGCAGTTCCACCACTACACCTGTGAGTTCGACGCCGCCTGGGTGGTGTTGGCCACGTTTGGCCACGACGTCGGGTTCGACGAGCAGCTCGCCATCGTCGGGCACGACACCTCGATCGAGCCCTGGTACGAAGAAACCGACAGCGGCTTCGTGATCTACGGCGGCGAAATCGGCAGCGCCTTCTCCGGCGATTACTACGAGAACCTGCTGGCGCGCACGACCGGAAGAGCCATGCTGCCGCTCTTCGCGGAATATGGCCTCGACGCCACGCCGGTGAACTCCCGGGACGGGATTCAGCAGACGCTCGATCAGGGCGGCCTGGTCTGGATGAAGGCGACCGCCGATTTCCTCCCCTGGGAGCCGACGACCTGGATCACGCCGAGTGGCGAGCAGTTTCCGACCGTGCTGGGCAACGATCACGCCGTGGTGGTGATGGGCTACAACGACGATGCGGTGGTGATTCGCGATGTCCTCGGCCCGACCAGTTCGAACTGGGAGCGGGTCTACGAATATGACGTGCCCTGGAACACGTTCCTTGGCGTGTTCAACGGGCAAGGTGGCGATGGCATCGGCGTCTTCCCCCCTGGCACGCCGCGGCAAGCGGGCAGCACCGCGTCCGCCCCCACCTCGGGGAGCAGCATCATCCAGCCCTCGGCCGCGACGGAAGCCGCCCCCCCCAACGAACCCGCGCCGCTCGTCGAGCCCGTCCAGATCTGCTGCTGACGAGGGGGAGCCGGCTTCGCCTCAGGGAGAGACGGCCCTTCGGGCCTTGGGGGGAAGAGGGAAGGGGGATGAGACGCGGCAGTCGCCCGCCACTCCATGGATCAACAAGCCGTTCTCCTTCCCCCCTATCCCCCTATACCCCCTGAGCGCAGCGACACCCCCTCGTTTTGTGACTCATGGGTCATAACGGGTGAAACCGCGCTTCATGAATAGGCGTTAACGTCTGTAGGGATGGTGCGTCCAGCTTGCGCTGGCGCAACGTACGTGAGCCGTGCTCGCGTGCTGAAGAAACACCGTGTTCATTGCGCTCGCCATCGCTCGCGGGCGCGATCCTGTCCGGAGACCCGCGGAACGGCCCGCACCGTTTGGGGACAGGCACAGAAGGGAAGGGGAGCGATGTCTCGCCTCGCTACGGTTGTCGCCAGCATCATGCTGGTGATTGGCGCGTTCGCCTCGATCAGCCCGGCCACGTTCGTCCATGCCCAGGATGGCGGCTACGCGCCCGACGCGGAAGAAGCGGCGTTCGTCGATCTGATCAATGGCTATCGGGGGAGTCTTGGCCTCGCCCCGCTGTCGCTCAACTACGAACTTGGCGCCGCGGCCGACTATCACAGCGCCGATATGGCGACGAACAACTACTTCGATCACTACCTCTTCGATGGCACTGATCCGGGCGCCAACATCCAGAATTTCGGATACAGCGGCTTTCCCTATGGCGAGAATATCGCCGCCGGCATGGCCAGCGCTCAGGAAGTGCTGATCGCCTGGCAGAACAGCCCCGATCACGACGTGGCCATGCGGAACCCCGCGTTCACCGAAATCGGCATCGGCCGGGCCTATAGCGATACGTCGTACTATGGGTGGTATTGGACCGCCGATTTCGGCGGTGGTGAGGACGTGCAAACCGCGCCTGAACCGGTCCTCGATGCCGTGGCGGAGCCGGTGGCCGATCCCTTGCCGGAGCCGATCGTATCCCCCGACACCACCCTTTCCGGCGCGGTGGAGACGAGCGAAAGCACGACGACCTATCAAGAGCCGCCGACGGTGGTGACCAATGACGGCGGCGTCGTCGAGATGCAGCAGAACGCGGTCAACGCCGATGGCGACAGCGCGCGCGCCACAGATGGCAATCCGGTGGCGGACGGCACCGGCGACACCCTCATCTATGGGGACATCAACACCGGCGGCGTGATAGGTGAAACGGTGATCTACGAGCCCCCGGCGCTGACCGTAACGGGCGAAGGGGTCGCCCCGGCCCCGGTCTCCACCGAGACCACGTATGTCGAACCGGTTTACACCGACGCAACCTATGTCGAACCCGTCGCCGCCGCGCCGGTCTACACCGATCCGACCTTCAGCGAGACGACCACAACCAACATCAGCATGGAAGACGGCAACGGTCGAGCCATCGGCTAAGGCGGAGAGCTATCGGCTATCAGATATCGGCGGGAGCGGCCACGAATGTGGCTGCTCCCTATCACCCATCACCCATCACCCATAACCCTCGAAAGCAGGGCCATCATGACCGCGGACGCCCTGGAATCCGCCCCGGACTACGTGGCCCAGAACCGCGCGGCCTGGGACCGCATGGCCGTCGACTATGTCGAGGGGGGGCGCCGCAACTGGGCGAGTGATGCTGTTACGTGGGGCATCTTCAGTGTGCCGGAGGA
Source organism: Thermomicrobiales bacterium (assembly GCA_038246475.1). GTDB lineage: Bacteria > Chloroflexota > Chloroflexia > Thermomicrobiales > UBA6265 > JACCXM01. The sequence goes on from JBBRVX010000036.1 coordinate 19,383, forward strand.
GACGCTCGGCCTGCTGCCGGACGATCTGGCCGGGCAGGATACGATCGAGCTCGGCTGCGGCGCCGGATATGTTTCGGCCTGGCTGGCGCGGCGCGGGGCGCGGCCGGTCGGGATCGACAATTCCCCGGCGCAACTGGAGACAGCGCGCCGCTTACAGCAGGAATTCGGCCTGGAGTTTCCGCTCCACCTCGGCAATGCCGAGAGCACACCGTTTCCTGACGCCAGCTTCGACTTCGCGATCAGCGAATATGGCGCGGCTATCTGGTGCGATCCCTATCGCTGGATTCCGGAGGCGGCGCGTCTGCTGCGGCCGGGAGGGCGGCTCTCCTTCCTGGGCAACTCCCTGCTCCTGATGCTGGCCTCGCCGCTCGGCGACGAGGATGCGCCGGTCACCGAACGGCTGGAACGGCCCCTGTTCGGCATGCACCGGTTCGCCTGGAACAACGGGGCGGTCGAGTTCCACATCCCGCACGGCGAGATGGTCCGGCTACTGCGCGATAGCGGCTTCGAGGTTGAGGACTTGGTCGAAGTGGAGATCCCCGAGGGCGCGACCACCACCTACCCCTTCGTCACGGCGGAGTGGGCGCGGCGCTGGCCCTGCGAAGAGGTCTGGAAGGCGAGGAAGAAGGGGTAGAGCGCTTTGCAAGGCAGTTGTCATTCTGAGCTTGCGAAGAATCTCGTCTTCTCCGCGAACGTACCCGGTGTTGAGCCGAGATCCTTCTGTACGTTTCCTCGGGATGACACCGTTTGGTAACGCCGCTGTAGGTCGAACGAAGGAACGTGGTAGTGGTGCCGGAACCATTCCGGCGAGCGTGTCGCGGTACGGCTCTGCGAAGGGTTGACAAGGCGTGATAGAGGCCCTATAGTCTTCTTAGTCTACTAAATCGGTAGACAAAAGAGACAAAGGCGAGTGGAACGGCCCCTTCCCCCGATTTACTCGCTACGATCCTTTCAAGTCACCAGGCGCGAGGTTTCCCTCTCTCGAAACCCTTCCCCCATCCCCATTCCCTCGACATGGACCCGGCCCCAACCGGGTCCATGTCGTGTCTTCGAGGGCGATGGGCGATGGGCGATGGGGGTATGACTCCCAACTCGTCTCGCCGTGTGTGGTGCTATCGCCCTCCGTCACCGGACACCCGTCATCCGACACCCGTCACCCGTCACCCGTCACCAACGCTCCCCTTGACGAAGCGGCGCTCGACTGCTAATGTCTTCATTGTCTACTAAATAAGTAGACAATGGAGGGATGAGGACGATCCCGCCGTTTGGACCAAGGAGGAGCCATGCTCGATGTTGTGACCATCGCCGGCAGCCCGGCATCGCCGTCGCGCTGCGCCGCGGCGCTTGAGACCGCCCGCGTTCTGCTTGAACGCCGCGGTCTCAGCACCGCCGCCGTCAACCTGCGCGATCTCCCCGCCGAAGCGCTGCTCTGGGCCCAATTCGACGATTCAGCGATCCAGCGCGCCACCGCGCTGGTGGCCCAAGCGCGGGCCGTTATCGTCGCCACCCCGACCTACAAGGCGGCCTACTCCGGGATGCTGAAGACGTTCCTCGACATGTTGCCGGGCCATGCCCTGGCCGGCAAGGGGGTGCTGCCCATCGCCACCGCCGGCTCGCTGGCGCACTGTCTGGTGCTGGAGTACGCGCTCAAGCCGGTGCTCGCCACCCTGGGCGCGGCGACGTTCCTGCCCGGCGTCTGTCTGGTCGATAGCGATTTCGTCTACGAGGGGAATCGCCTCAGTCGTCTCGAAACCGCCGCCGGTGGCCGTCTGGCTGTTTCCCTCGATGCCCTTGAATCCGATGTGCGCCTTCGTCGTGAACACGCGCCGCAGCTCCTGGAGGTGGTTGTATGAATTCCGTACTGCATCAGACGTCCTCACCACGCTCTCGCCGCTCTCTCCTCAAGCTTGGTCTAGCCAGCGCGGCCGCGACGGCCATGGTTTTGCCGTCATTGGCGATCGGCGCCCGGCTCGCCAGCGCCGAGGGTGGCGAATTGCGGATTGGTTTTCAGAAGGGCTCCGCCAATCTGCTTGTCCTGAAGGCGCAGGGCGAGCTCGAAAACCGGTTAGGCGAGATCGGATTCGAGGTGACCTGGACCGAGTTCCCCTCAGGACCGCCGCTGTTGGAGGCGCTGAACGCCAACGCCATCGACTTCGGCACGACAGGAGCCCCGCCGCCGATTTTCGCCCAGGCTGCCGGGATCGATCTGGTCTACGCCTTCGCCACCAACGCCTCGCCGCGCACCCAGGCGGTCATCGTCCCGGCCAATTCGCCGATCGAGAGCACGGCCGATCTGGCGGGCAAGAAGGTCGCCGTGACGAAGGGGTCGAGCGCGAACGCGCTGCTGGTGCGGGCGCTGCGCGACGGCGGACTCGACTGGGGCGACGCCGAAGCGGTCTTCCTGCAGCCGTCCGACGCCAAGGCCGCCTTCGAAGGGGGCAGCGTCGACGCCTGGACGATCTGGGATCCCTACTATGCCGCCGAGGAAGCGGACAGCGGGGCCCGCACCATCGCCACCGACGAAAGCGTCGGCTCCCCCAACCGCAGCTTCTACCTCGCCTCCCGCTCCTTCATTTCCGAGCATCCCGACGTGATTGATCTGCTCCAGGCCACGCTCACTGAAACCGACGGCTGGGCCGATACGCACTCCGCGGAGGTGGCCAAGCTCATCTCCGGCGAGACCGGCATCGATGAGGCCGTGCTGTTGAAGGTTGAGGAACGGCGCGTCTACGGCATCGAGCCTATGACCGCGGAGATCGTGGCCGATCAGCAGGCATTGGCCGACCTCTTCCTGGAGATCGGCCTGATCCCGGACAAGCTCGACATCCTGAGCGCCACGCTGCTCGCCCCGGCCAGCGTCTAGCGCCCGCCGCGGCAATGCCAGGCATGCGCCCCGCTCCCTGGCATTGCCGACCACATGTCATTCGCAGCTTCTCACAGGGAAGAATCTCGTTTCCCGTGAACGTACCTTCGTCAGGATCACACGTTTGGTGAGCAACGCTCTAAAGGGAAGAGACGTCCACCACGAACGGAGAGACACGATGAGCCCCCATGTATTCTGGTTCATTCCTACCCACGGCGACGGGCGCTATCTCGGCACGGCCGAGGCCGGCCGGGCTACCAGCCATGCCTACATGCGGCAGATCGCGCAGGCCGCCGATGATCTCGGCTACGAAGGGGTGCTGTTGCCGACCGGGGTCAGTTGCGAGGATGCCTGGGTCGTGGCCAGCAGCATGGCGCCGTTGACGAAGCGGTTGAAGTTCCTGGTCGCCATCCGTCCCGGGCTGATGTCCCCCTCGCTGGCGGCGCGGATGGCCGCGACGTTCGACCGCATTAGCGACGGCCGCCTGCTGATCAACGTGGTCACCGGCGGCGACCCGGTCGAGCTGGCCGGCGATGGCCTGCACGTCTCGCACGACGAGCGCTACGACATCACCGACGAATTCCTTACCGTCTGGCGCAAGGAGCTGGCCGGGGAGAAGGTCGATCTAACCGGCAAATACATCGACATCCGTGGCGGCAAGCTGCTCATTCCTGGCGTGCAGAAGCCGCACCCGCCACTCTACTTCGGCGGCTCCTCGCCCGCGGCGCAGCAGGTCGCCGCCAAGCACGTCGATCTCTACCTGACCTGGGGCGAGCCGCCCGATCAGGTGGCCGAGAAAATCGCCGCGGTGCGCCAGTTGGCCGAGGCCGAGGGGCGCACCATGCGCTTCGGCATCCGCCTGCACGCGATCGTGCGGGAGAGCGACGAGCGGGCCTGGAAAGACGCCGAGGAGCTGATCAGCCGGGTCGATGACGCCACGATCGCCCGCGCCCAACAGATCTTTGCCCGCATGGATTCGCACGGCCAGTCCCGCATGAAAACGCTCCATGGCGGCTCCCGCGAGAGTCTGGAGATCAGTCCGAACCTGTGGGCCGGGGTCGGCCTGGTGCGGGGCGGCGCGGGCACGGCGCTGGTCGGCGATGCCGACACCGTCGCCGATCGGATGCGCGAGTACGAAGAGATTGGCATCGACACCTTCATCTTCAGCGGCTACCCCCATCTGGAAGAGGCGTACCGTTTCGCCGAGCTTGTCTTCCCGCGGCTGGGCATCCGGCCGCATCACCTGAACGGCAGCAACCACGTCTCGCCTTTCTCCGGTCCGTTTGGCGGCGAGATCGTGGCTAATGTCGAGCTGCCGCGCGCGGATACCCGCGCGGCGCAAGTGGCGGGGTAGCGCGATGATGACGGCAAGATTACAGGACGGTCTTCTGCGCCAGGCCGTGCCCTGGGTGGTCCCCGCGCTCATCCTGATCGTCTGGCAGGCGCTGTCGATGGCGGGGATCATCGCCGCGCGGGTGCTGCCGGCGCCGACGGCCGTGGCCCAGGCTGGCGTCGAGCTCTTCACCGAGGGAACGCTGATTCAGGACGTGGCGATCAGCGCTCGCCGCGCATTGCTCGGTCTGCTGATCGGGGGCAGTGTCGGGTTCGTGCTAGGGCTGGTGAACGGCTTCTTTCCCTGGGGAGCGCGCTTGCTCGACAGCAGCGTCCAGATGGGTCGCAACGTTCCCCATCTGGCCTTGATCCCGCTGGTGATCCTCTGGTTCGGCATCGGGGAGCCGGCGCGGCTCTTCCTGGTCGCCATCGGAGTGGCGTTCCCGATCTACATCAACACATACCACGGCGTGCGCAACGTCGACGCCGGCCTGATCGAGATGAGCAAGACCTACGGCCTCACCACCTGGCAGCTCCTCCGCCAGGTAATCCTGCCGGGCGCCCTCCCCTCAATTCTGGTCGGGTTGCGCTACGCGCTCGGCATCATGTGGCTGACGCTGATCGTGGCGGAATCGATCGCCGCCACCTCCGGCATCGGCTACGTGACGATGAACGCCCGCGAGTTCTTGCAGACCGATGTGCTCGTGCTCGGCATCCTCCTCTACGCCCTATTGGGCAAGGCCGCCGATGTCGCCGCGCGAGCCCTGGAGCGCCGGTTGCTGGCCTGGAACCCGGCCTATGCCCAGGCGTAGGGTGATAGGTGATAGGTGACGGGTGATAGGACGGAGGAGAAAAGTCTGATGCAAATGCACACCACGCGGACGGCGGCAAAGGGTGTGACGATTGAGGCGACTGCCTTGGAGATGGCGTTTGGACCGCGCCTGGTGTTGCGGGGCGTTGACCTGACCATTCAACCGGGTGAGTTCGTCGCCATCGTCGGCCAGAGCGGCTGTGGCAAGAGCACGCTGCTGCGCCTGCTGGCCGGTTTGGAGCAACCGAGCGAAGGCGCCGTTTCGCTGGCTGGCGGTGCGCCGCGGCCGGGAAGCCCGCTGGTGCGGATGATGTTTCAAGATGCCCGCCTCCTCCCTTGGCGGCGGGTGCTGGACAACATCGCCCTGGGCCTCCCAAGTCAGCGGCACGCCGAGGCGGAGGCCGCGCTGGCCGAGGTTGGTCTGGCAGAACGGAGGCGTGATTGGCCGAGCATCCTCTCCGGTGGCCAACGCCAGCGCGTGGCGTTGGCGCGGGCGCTGGCCTCGCGGCCACGGGCGCTCCTGCTCGATGAGCCGCTGGGGGCGCTCGATGCCCTGACCCGGCTCGACATGCAGGGCCTGATCGAGCGGGTCTGGCAGGAACACGGCTTCACGGCGGTGTTGGTCACCCATGACGTCGAGGAGGCGGTGGCGCTGGCGGACCGGATCATTGTCCTCGCTTCTGGGCAGATCGCGCTCGACCTCCACATCGATTTGCCTCGCCCCCGCGACCATGCCTCGCGCCGGTTTACCGACATCAAGAAGATGGTGTTGGACGAGGTGCTTGGCGTTCGGCCCGAGCATCGGGAACCGGTGCAGAGCCTGGTGCCCGCGCGACGCCTCGCCCGCACCGCCTGAGACGAAACGGCGCGAACTTGGCAGGCTGCCGGTCTTCTGGCCGGCAGCCTGTTTGTGTCCGGCATCAACGTTCCTCAGGATCCAAAAAAGCGCGTCATTGACTACGAGTGATACCCTATGAGCGCGTATGACCACTTTCTGAGTTTCGATGTGCAAAGGCGATCGGATCATGCAGACTCTTGATGAGACCTACCTCACCGTCGCCGAAGCGGCAACGCTTCTGCGTGTAGCACAGTCGACGATTCGCCGCTGGATTCGCCAGGGCGACGTGCCCGCCTACCGCATTGGTCCACGGCGGGTGGCATTGAAACGAACGGATCTGGATGCCTTGATCACCTCTGTCCAACTGGGGGCGGCAAGGAGTCACTCTGTGACTTACACCGATCCCAGCGAGATTCCCAAATTGACGCCCGAGGAAAAGCAGCAGGCGTTGGAGGCAATGGAGCGACTCCAGCGACACAGCAACGAGCTATCTGCTCGCCGTGGCGGGAAGCCATTTTCTCCTTCATGGGAAATCCTCAACGAGCTCCGAGATGAACGCACGCGTCAACTCATGGAATGATCTGCGTCGATGCCTCCGTGGCCGTGAAGTGGGTTGTCAACGAGGAGTGGACGGAGCAGGCCAGAGCGCTGTATCGCGCTGCCATCGCCGCTGACGATCTCATCATCGCGCCATATCTGATGCCAATCGAAGTAACCAATATCATTCGCCAGCGCATGCGCATGTCAGATGGTTTTTCGCTTGCCGACGCCACCCGATTCCTTGAAGAGTTCCTCTCTCTTGAATTCACCATTCTTGAATTCGAGGGTCTGCATCAGCGGGCCCTTGCCCTGGCCGATGCCTATCATCTGCCTGCTGCCTACGATGCCCACTACCTGGCCCTCTCCGAGCGGTTCGGTTGCGAACTCTGGACGGACGACCGGAGGCTCCTGCGGCAGGTTGGAGCGGAATTGGCCTTCGTGCGCTGGATCGGTGACTACTACGAAAGACCGTCGTAGGCTCATGCGCGCAAGCGTGGCGATTGACACGGGTCCTCTTGGCAGAACGTTTCACCTCCCTGTGCCGTTCAGGCAGGGGATGTCACGGCGGCATAGAAGCCGCCCAGAAACCGAGATGGGTGCTTCCCCAGGAGGGTGGCCGACTTGAAGCCGGCCGCCTGGGCCAATGCCCCAAACGACGCGAACGAAAGCGGATAGGGTACCCAGCGGTTGCCAACATCGGTGTCGTACTCGACCACGATCAGCCGCCCACCCGGCTTGAGATACGTGCTCCAGCGTCGCAACAACGCCGCCTGTTCCCCCGCCCGAACGTAGTGGAGAGCGTTGGCGGCGAGGATGCCGTCGAGCAGTGGCAGCGTGAGTGCCCCAGTAAAATCCTCGCGCAGGAGATTCAGGCGTGTAGCCGGGAAGAAGCGCTCGATCGAGGCGCGCAGCGAGTGCAAGCTGCCACTGTCCTCGTCGACGGCGGTGATCTCCACGTCCGGCCCCGCCAGGTCGCGCAGCGCCAGCGTGAAGGCGCCGGTCCCGGCGCCGAATTCGGCCCAGACGCCGCCGCCATCCCGCGGGATTCCCCGTTCAATCAACCGCACATGGTCGACGTGATTCATGTCGTACTTCCTCGTTGCTTCGATCCCGTTGCGGCCATCGCCGGACGACTGTGTGGCGCGCCGCTGACCCGCTCACCGCTCACATGGTTCGTGAATCGTGCGCCGGGCGCATCTTCACAAGTTCTCCCCAGCGATTTCCCAGGACGCACACACCACGCCTTCAGGATGGAAGGGTAGGGTTGATCGTGGGCGCGATCGACTCGCCCCGGCGATTCAGGCCCCTCCTCGCCTTGGGGATCGCTGATCTGAACGCCCGTTGCGTCCGTAATGCCGAACGCTGGAGTCCTCCTGGACCTGGCGACTCGTGGAGACATCCGATGACCACCCTGCTCACAATCGCTGTCCTCGTGCTGATCTGGTTTGCCGTTGCCTTGCCGTGCCGGGTGTAGACGAGTCGGGGGTCGGAAGTCGGAAGTCGGAAGTCGTATGCTGATAGCCGATAGCCGATAGCCGATAGCCGATGGCCCTCGTCCTGCCCCTTGACAAATGTCCACCAAAGTAATAGACTTTGTGCAAGTCAAGAGCGAGGTCCGCCGCTCGCGATCGCAATCGAGTCCAGACACGGATTTCCAGCCCCTCCCTTCCTGGAAATCCAGCATCTCAGGCACATCGGGAGTCTGCACACTCCCCAACCCCATCCCCCTGGGAACCCGGCCCCCGCGGCCGGGTTCCTGCATTGATGACGCCGCCACGATCCCCTTTGTCCTGGTGAAGCGCTCGACCCGCTAGACTGATGCGCGCTCGAACTTGAAGCGGAATCCGTTCCCCGATGGGAGGCGGCCATGGGAACATCACGCACCATCCTCTTTCTCTGCCCGCACAACGCCGCCAAGAGCATTCTGGCAGCGGCGTATTTCGAGAAAATGGCGAGCGCTCGCGCCCTGGATTATCGTGCTGCCTCGGCCGGGACCATCCCCGACGCCGCGCCGTCACCGGCGGTCGTCGCCCAATTGCAATCAGAGGGCGTCGACGTCAGCGGCCACCAGCCGCGCCAGGCGACGCTGGCTGAGCTGGCAACCGCGCATCGGGTGATCTCGCTCGGTTGCAGTCCGGAAGAGCTGGCGGGTTTCGGCAGAGGGGTGGATCGTTGGGACGACGTGCCCCCGGCCAGTCAGGATCTGGCGGCATGCCGCGCCGCTATCAGGCGGCGCCTGGAAGCGCTGCTGGACGAGCTTGACGACAGCGTCCAGCCTGCTTCAGCAGTCGTCTAGCCGATGAGGCCAGGGCAACCCCAGGTGGACGGGGACGATGCTCCAACCGCGCCCGTTGGGGGCGCTCCCGCACGGGGAAGTTTGTGGGAGTTCACGGCGTATTTCTTGCGGCTGGGCGCGATTGGCTTCGGCGGGCCGGTCGCGCTGGTTGGCTACATGCAACGCGACCTGGTCGAACGCCGCCGCTGGATCGACGACGAGGAGTACAAGCTGGGCCTCTCCCTGGCCCAGATCATGCCCGGCCCGCTGGCGGCGCAGCTTGCCATTGCGATTGGCTACTTCGCCCACGGCATCCTGGGCGCCACGTCCGTGGGGCTGGCCTTCGTGGCGCCGTCGTTCCTTATGGTGATCGCGCTCTCGCTCCTGTATGTCGAGTTTGGCGGGCTCTGGTGGATGGAGGCTCTGTTCTACGGTGTTTCCGCCGCGGTGATCGGCATTATCGCCATCGCCGCATACCGGCTGGCCCGCAAGGTCAACGGACGCGACCCCCTGCTCTGGGTCATCTTTGGCGCGCTCTTTCTGGTTACCACCGTCGTGCAGGCGGAGTTGGCGGAGTTCTTTCTCCTGGCTGGCATCGTGGTCCTGCTCATCAAGGCGCCCCCGTCGTGGGTGCGGGCTCGTCTGCCGTTTCTCGGGCTCAGTCTGGAAATGCTGCTCGTGCCGATCACCATGGTCACCGCGGCGGGCGCGAATGAAACGAACATCCTCTGGCAGATCCTCCTCTTTTTCACGAAGGCCGGCGCATTTGTCTTTGGCAGCGGTCTGGCCATTGTGCCGTTCCTGCATGAAGGCGTCGTGCAGGGCCATCGCTGGCTGACCGAGCAGCAGTTTCTCGATGCCGTGGCGATCGCCATGATTACCCCAGGGCCAGTGGTGATCACCGTGGCCTTTATCGGGTTCCTCGTTGCCGGATTCCCCGGGGCAATGCTGGCGGCACTAGGGATCTTTCTCCCGGTTTGGGTGCTGACGGTGGTCCCGGCTCCCTGGTTTGTGCGGCATCGCAACAACCTGCAACTACGGGCCTTTTCGGACGGGGCCACGGCGGCGGCGAGCGGGGCCATCGCCGGGGCGGTGGTCGTGCTCGGACAACGGGCGATCGTCGATCTCCCCACGGGCGCCATTGCGGTGGCGAGCCTCGGGCTGTTGTGGCGGTTCAGGATCCCCGAACCATTGATCGTCGCCGCCGCGGGGATGATTGGCCTCGCGTTGTGGCTGCTGGCGACGTAACGCCAACGCCAACGGCAGGAGCAGTTCGAACGCCCCGGCTTCACAACAGGTGATGCCCCGTGGACTTGCCATTTCCTCATTGGTCGTGTATCGTCTACTTTGTCCACCTATTGAGTGGACAAAGTAGCCATAGTGGACATGGCCGGTTGGCCGGTCTGACGCGAAGGAATGCGCTTCCATGCAGTTGCCCAACTACGATCGTTTCCTCCAGACGCCATGCACCCGCCGCCACGCCCTGCTGGGTCTGGCGGCCGCGGCCGCCGCGCCCGCGCTCGCCTCGGCGTGGCCCCGCGCCGCCGCGCAGGAGAGCGTGACCCTCACCCTGGTGGCCTACTCCACCCCGCGCGAGGCCTACGAAGAGATCATCCCTCTCTTCCAGGCCACCCCCGAGGGCGCCAACGTCCAGTTCGAGACCTCGTTCGCGGCCTCCGGCGAGCAGAGCCGCGCCGTCGAGAGCGGGCTGCCGGCCGATGTCGTCGCCCTTTCCCTGGAGCCGGACATCACCCGCCTGATCGAGCCGGGTCTGGTCGCCGAGGAGTGGAACGCCGGCGAGCAGAAGGGGATGGTGACCGACTCGGTCGTCGTCTTTATCGTCCGCCCCGGCAACCCGAAGGGGATCGCTGCCTGGGACGATCTGCTGGGCGATGGGGTGGAGGTGCTGACGCCCAATCCCCTCACCTCCGGCGGCGCGCGCTGGAACATCATGGCCGCCTGGGGGGCGCTGCTGGCGCAGGGCAAGAGCGAGGAGGAGGCTACCGACTGGCTGCGCCAGCTCTTCACGCACGTCCCGGTGCAGGACAAGAGCGCGCGCGAATCGCTGGCGACCTTCGCTGGCGGCAAGGGCGATGTCCTGCTCGGTTACGAGAACGAGGTGATCTTCGCCCAGCAGAAGGGTGAGCAACTCGAGTTCGTCGTGCCGGCGGAGACGATCCTGATCGAAAATCCGGTGGCGGTGGTCACCGAGTCGGCGCATCCGGAACAGGCCGCCGCGTTTGTCTCCTTCCTGTATACACCCGAGGCGCAGCGGGTCTTCAGCGAGAAGGGGTATCGCTCGGTGCTGCCGGAGGTGCTGGCCGAGTTTCCCGACTTTGCTGCCCCGGGGGCGCTCTTCACCATCGACGATCTGGGCGGATGGGCGGACGCGACCACCAAGTTCTTCGATCCCGACAGCGGCATCGTGGCCCAGGTTCAGCAAGGGTGAGCGCGACCGCCTATCCGGTCGGTGCGGGAGCCGCTCCGGAGCACGACACGCCGGCGCGGAATTGGTCCGCCGGCACGCCGCTCTCGATCGGGATCGTCACCGCCTACCTGAGCGTGATCGTGCTCATCCCCCTGGCTGCTGTCGTCTTCCGCTCCACCCAGGAAGGGTGGGAGGGGTTCTGGGCGTCGGTGACGACGCCACAGGCCATGGCCGCGCTGGGGCTGAGCCTGGGGGCCTCGTTCCTGGTGGCCACGGTCAACGCCGTGCTCGGCACGCTGATCGCCTGGGTGCTGGTGCGCGACGACTTCCGGGGCAAGGAGCTGGTCAACGCCCTGATCGACCTCCCCTTCGCGTTGCCGACGATCGTGGCTGGCCTCACGTTGATCGCCCTGTATGGGGCGCGCAGCCCACTCGGCATCAATGTGGCTTACACCCGCGTCGCCGTGGTGCTGGCGCTCCTCTTCGTCACCTTGCCGTTCGTGGTGCGGGCGGTGCAGCCGACCCTGGC